>NZ_JBXTSN010000011.1:74882-138070 GCF_057158775.1 Antribacter sp. NEAU-D49
GGGGGGGGGGGTGTTGGGGGGGTGTGTGGTTGTGGTGGCCCCCCGCCCGGCCCCCCCCCCCCCCCCGCGGAACTGCCGAAGCAACGTGCGCAGCCGGAGCAATGTGCGCGCACCGCACCGCACCGCACCCACCACCACACCCAGAGAGGCCCGCAGCCCATGCCCACGTTCGAGATCGGCGAGCAGGACTTCCTGCTCGACGGCCGCCCGCTGCAGATCGTCAGCGGAGCGCTGCACTACTTCCGGGTGCACCCGGACCAGTGGGCCGACCGGATCCGCAAGGCGCGGCTCATGGGCCTCAACACCATCGAGACGTACGTGGCGTGGAACTTCCACTCGCCCACCAAGGGAGAGTTCCGTACCGAGGGCCGCTACGACCTGGGCCGGTTCCTCGACCTGGTGGCGGCCGAGGGGCTGCATGCGATCGTGCGCCCCGGCCCGTACATCTGCGCGGAGTGGGACGGCGGCGGCCTGCCGGCGTGGCTCTTCGCCACCCCGGGAGTGGGCGTGCGCCGGGCGGAGCCGCAGTTCCTGGAGGCCATCGGCGGCTACTACGCGGACGTGCTGCCGATCCTCGCGGTGCGCCAGGTGACCCGCGGGGGACCGGTCCTGGCGGTGCAGGTCGAGAACGAGTACGGCGCGTACGGCGACGACTCCCCGGAGGACCGTGCCACCTACTTGCGCGCGCTCGTGGCCCTCACTCGCGCGCAGGACATCGAGGTGCCCCTCTTCACGTGCGACCAGGCCAACGACGAGCACCTCGCGCGCGGCGGCCTGCCCGAGCTGCTGCGGACGGCCACGTTCGGCAGCCGGAGCACGGAGCGCCTGGCGACGCTGCGGCGGCACCAGCCATGGGGCCCGCTCGCCTGCATGGAGTTCTGGGACGGCTGGTTCGACTCCTGGGGCCTGCACCACCACACGACCCCGCCCGAGGCGAACGCGCAGGACCTCGACGATCTGCTCGCGGCCGGCGCCTCGGTGAACGTGTACATGTTCCACGGCGGCACCAACTTCGGCCTCTCGAACGGCGCCAACGACAAGGGCACGTACCTGCCCATCACCACGTCCTACGACTACGACGCGCCCCTCTCCGAGCACGGCGAGGTCACCGCGAAGTACCTCGCGATGCGCGACGTCATCGCCCGGCACCGTACGGTTCCCGCCGAGCTGCCGGCCCCGGCGCCGTCCGCGCCCGAGGCAGTGGTCCCGCTCGACCGGCGCGTGCCGCTGGCCGACCTGCTGCCCCTCCTCGGCGAGCCGCGCCGCACCGAGCACCTGCCCACCCACGACGAGCTGGGGCAGTGGTCGGGCTTCACCCTGTACAGCACCTCCCTGCTGCCCGACGACGGCGTGGTCACCTTCGCGGACGTGCGCGACCGGGCGTGGGTGGCCCTGGACGCCGAGCCCGTCGGTGTGCTCGGCCGCACGGAGCACGTCCGCACGCTGCCGCTGCCGCGCCGGTCCGGCGAGCTCACCCTCCTGGTCGAGGACGAGGGCCGGGTCAACTACGGGCGCCGGATCGGTGAGGCCAAGGGCCTGGTGGGCCCGGCGCGCACCGCGTCGCGCGAGCTCACCGGCTGGACTGCGGTGCCGCTCGCGTTCGACGGCGCGGACGGCCTGCTGGACCCCCGCGTGGCGGAGGCGGTACGGGGAACCGCGCCGGCGTCGCCCTCGCCGTCGGGCACCGTGGCCGACGGCGCCCCGTTCGCCGGGCCGGTCCTGTGCCTGGGCGTGCTCGAGACGGAGGCCGGTGCCGACCACTTCGTGCGGCTCGACGGCTGGACCCGTGGGCTGGTGTGGGTGAACGGCTTCCCGCTGGGCCGGTTCCGGGCGGCGGGGCCGACGGCGACGCTGTACGTGCCGGGGCCCGTGGTGCGGGAGCGCAACGAGGTGGTGGTGCTCGAGGTGCAGGGCGCCGCAGCTCCGGTGGTGCGGTTTGTCGCCGGCCCGGACCTGGGACCGGCGGAGGCCTGACCCAGGCCGGGTCTTGAAGGAATGTTAACGTTCCCATAGGCTGGGAATACCCGTCTTTGGGCGATCTGCGCGCGACGATGCGTGCCGGTCTGTCTGCACTGCGAAGAAGGAGTGTGGTCCATGCGACGCCTCACAGCGTTCGTCGCCGCCTTGGCCTGTTCGTTCGCGACGGCCCTCGCCCTGACCGGGCCGGCTGAGGCGGCGCCCCAGACAATCCCCAACGCCACCCAGTTCACCGACACGTCGGGCAACCCGCTGCACGCCCACGGTGGCGGCATGGTGAAGTCGGGCGGCTACTACTACTGGATCGGCGAGAACCGGAACGCCGACAACACGTTCCGGTACGTCAGCTGCTACCGCTCCACCGACCTCAAGAGCTGGTCGTTCGTGAACAACGTGCTCACGGAGAACAGCCACAGCGAGCTGCAGACGGCCAACATCGAGCGGCCCAAGATCATGTACAACGCGTCGACCGACCGGTACGTGATCTGGATGCACAAGGAGAACGGCACCGACTACAGCGAGGCCCGGGCCGCCGTCGCCG
The DNA here is from genome assembly GCF_057158775.1 of Antribacter sp. NEAU-D49. NCBI lineage: Bacteria > Bacillati > Actinomycetota > Actinomycetes > Micrococcales > Promicromonosporaceae > Antribacter > Antribacter sp. NEAU-D49. Next base: position 77,401 of record NZ_JBXTSN010000011.1, read on the forward strand.
TGTCGACCACCAACCAGCCCTGCGGCAGCTACACGTACCAGGGCAGCTTCCGGCCGCTCGGCCACATGTCGCGTGACATCGGCGTCTTCGTGGACACCGACGGGACCGGGTACATGTACTCCGCCGCGCGCGAGAACTACGACCTGCACATCTACCGGCTGACGGCCGACTACCTCGGCATCGCCGCACTGGTCGCCGACCCGTGGCACGGCGGCCACCGCGAGGCGCCGGCCCTGTTCAAGCGGGGCAGCGTCTACTTCATGCTGACGTCGGGCGCCACGGGCTGGTCCCCGAACCAGCAGAAGTACGCCACCGCGACCAGCATCGCCGGCCCGTGGACCGCGATGCAGAACGTGGGCGACAGCACCACGTTCGGTTCGCAGACCGCGTTCGTGCTGCCGGTCCAGGGCACCTCCGGCACGTCCTACCTGTACATGGGAGACCGGTGGGGCAACTCGATCGGGTCCAACGTCAACGGCTCCAAGTACGTCTGGGCGCCGATCACGTTCCCGTCGAGCACGACGATGAGCATGAGCTACTACCCGGAGCTGGTGATCGACGCCGCGGCCGGGACGATCTCCGGGCAGGGCGGGCCCTTCCAGTCGCTCACCGCGCGCCACAGCGGAAAGTGCGCCGACGTGACGAGCGCCTCCGGCTCGCCCGGCGCGCAGCTCAAGCAGTGGGACTGCAACGGCGGCGGGAACCAGAAGTTCTGGTTCAAGGCGACGAGCACCAGCGGCTACTACAACCTGCTCCCGATGCACTCGAACCTGTGCCTGCAGGAGAACGCCACCACGGTGACGCAGGAGGCCTGCGGCTCGGGGACGAACCAGCAGTGGCAGGTGGTGACGTCCGGCTCCTACGTGCAGCTCAGGTCCCGGGCCACGGGGGAGTGCCTCGACGTGAACGGGGCGTCCACCGCCAACTCCGCCGCGATCATCACCTACACGTGCGGCAGCGGGCAGAACCAGCAGTGGACGCGTTCCGGGTGACGGGCCGGTAGGGCCGGCGCGGCACCTGCCGCGCCGGCCGTGCCACGGCGCTCGAGCCTGCCGAGGCCCGGTGTCCCCCCGCACCGGGTCTCGACAGGCCCGTCCGCCGTGGCGCCTACCTGCTCGACGCCCGCACGATCAGCCGCGGGCTGAGCAGCACGCGGTGCACCGGGCGGTCCGGGCCCTCGGCGATCCGCCGGGCCAGCAGCTCGACCGCCGTTGCGCCGATCGTCGACTTGGGCGGCCGGATCGCCGTGATGGGCGGGTCGGCCAGACCCGCGACCTCGTCGTCGTACGCCACGACGGCGAGGTCCTCGGGCACCCGCAGGCCCCGCTCCTGCGCCCGCTGGACGAGCGAGATCGCCTCCGGGTCGGAGTGGACCAGGAGCGCGGTGGCGCCCTGGCCGGCGTCCGTGCCGCGGCACGCGTCCAGGGCCCGTTCCATGTCTGCCGCCCAGCCCGGCTCCGAGTGGTCCACGGTCTCGATGTCGGGCACGTCGGCGTCGAGCCCCAGCTCCGCGATCGTGGCCCGCCAGCCGTCCCGCACGACCGTGCGGTGCGGGCTGTGCAGCGAGGCGACCAGGCCGATCCGGCGGTGCCCCGCCGCGGCGAGGTGCCGCACGGCCAGGCTCGCGCCGAGCGCGTGGTCCGTGATCACCGACTCGAGGTGCTCGTGGTACGGGCCCACCGTGGCCCGCCGCTCCATCAGCACCACGGGCACGTCCAGCCCCGACAGCCACAGCGCGAGCTCCGCGCCCTCGTCCCCGCCCGTCGGCGGCGCGACGAGCAGCCCCGACACGGCCGGGCCGCCCTCGGCCGTACCCGCGCCCACGAGCGCCGCGACCTGCCTGCGCACCTCGCCCGGCTCGTACGACGACCCCCGCAGGATGATCCGCAGCCCGGCACCCGGCGCCGTCGTGCGGGCGCCGCGGATGACCTCGGGCCAGTAGTAGTCCAGCGACGGCACGACCATCCCGATGGTCCGCAGCGACCGCTCCATCGCGCGCTCGACGGGGCTCCCCGCCGCGTCGTCGGGCGACGTGGCGGCGTGCCCGCCGCCGGGCCCGCCGTTCGCCTCGTGCCCCGCCAGACGTGCCCCGCCATGCACCTTCTGCAGCACGCCCTCCTCGGCGAGCTGCGCCAGGTCCCGCCGGACCGTCACCGGCGTGACGCCCAGGGTGCGCGAGAGGTCGCTGACGCGCGCCGAGCCGTTCGCCCGGAGCTCGTCGAGCAGGCGGGCGCGTCGCTCGGCCGGCAGGGGTGCGCTGGTCGCGGTCATCGGAGCTCCTCCGGGTCAGGTGTGCCCATCGTCACGCAGAACGTGCCGCGCGGGGACTCCGCGCGCAGGGTGAGACGGAGCCGGGTCAGACGGCTGCCCCAGACGTCCGTCATGAGCGGGTCGTCGAGCTCCTGGACGTCGAGCGACGCCTCGACGGCGTCCGCGTCCCAGGTGAGCTCCAGCGGGCGCTCGCCGTGGCGGGCGACCGCTCGGCCATCGCCGAGGGTCACCTCCCCGGCCAGCAGCCAGTGCCAGGCCGTCCGCCCGTCCGCTGTGGGTATGGCTGTGGCGGGAACTCCCTCTGGAATTGCCGCCACAGCCATACCCGCAGCGGGCGGGGGGTCGGCGAACGTCCAGCGGTCCTCGACCGTCACCCGGCCGGCCCCCCGGTCCAGCGTGACCTCGCGCCACCAGCGTTCCAGGCCTGTTCCCGGATAGGCAGCGGCGAGGTCGAGCCGGGCGCGCCAGCCGCCGGGCCCGTCGTCGACAGTCATGTCCCGGGCGGCGTGCGCGCGGCCGGGCGGCTGCTCCACGCCACGTACCCGCGGCACGTTGTGCCAGTCGGCGCGCAGTGCCCAGATCGAGTAGCGGTCGGGGCCGAACGTCGCGGCGGTGTACGTGAGGCGCCCGGCGTCCACGACCACCGGGACGCCGTCGAGCGCCACCACCACGTTGCCCACGTCGTCGTGGTTGTGGTTCTCGTCGTTGTGCCCGCCCTTGACGCTCACGGCGACCCCAGCGGCCGTGCCGGCCGTCTGCCGCGCCAGCGCCACCTCGGTCTCCGGCAGCCACACCCCGGCCACGAGCGGCGGCGAGGCGGGCGCGGTGGCGGCCCAGCCGTCGTCGGCCAGCATCGTGACCGCGCGGGGGAGGCTCGCGCGCTCGTCCAGGAGGATGCCGGGCGCCTCGCGGTACGACGCCGCATGGCGGGCCGCCGCGTCGTCGCCCAGCCGGGCGGCCCACGAGTGGAGCACGTTCCACGGGTACCGGACGGCGGGGCGGGCCGTCCCGTCGGCGACGTTGAGGTACCACCCGCCACCCAGGTGCATGGCGTGCGGGAAGGCAACGGTGGCCCGGATGGCTGCGAGCGACGCCTCGCTCGGTGGCGTGCCGGTGGCGCGGTCCAGAAGGTCCTGGGCCTCCAGGGCGCGCGCCGCCCCCTGCCACCAGTACTGGTAGCCCTCGTCCACGCCGCCGTCGGCCGGGAGGGAGGCCCAGTAGGCGTCGAGACCCTCGGCGACGAGGGCGACGGTGCGCTCGCGGCGGGCGGGGTCGGGCTCGAGGACGAGTGCGGCCGCGAGGACGTTGCCCTGGATCCACGGGCTCCAGTTCATGATCGGGTGATCCACGCCGAGCCACCACCAGTCGCGGCGCTCGGTGAAGGGGCGCAGCACGCGGTGCGCGGCCTCGACCCGGATCCGCTCACGCACGCCGGGCGCGCGCTCGTCGAGCAGGGCGCCGAGGAGGTGGTCCGTCCAGGCGAGCTGCGCGGCCACCTCGCCCGCACCGAGGTCGAGGTACGGGTCGGTGACCGTGGGAGTGATGCTGCCGTGCCGGGTGAACGTGTCGTCGTGCGCGGCCCAGCACCAGCTCGACTGCTCGCAGAGCAGCACCACGCCGTCCACCACCTCGTCGACCCACCGGTCCGCCGGGGTGCGGAGGGCAGCGAGGACGGCCCGGGTGAGCCGCGCCTGGCGGGCGGCCACGAGGTTCTCGTACTCGGTGCGGTCACCGTCCCGGAAGAAGCGGGCGTAGTGGCTGGTCAGCGGCTGCGGCCACGGTGAGCCGCGCTCTGCCTCGGCCTGCGCCACCACGTCGGCGAGCGCGTCCACCACCCTGGGCGCGTCCCAGTACCCGCGGTCGGTGACGGTGGGGGCGGGCAGCACCGTTGCTGCGTCGGTCATACGATCCTCCGGATCCATTGTGATCGAACCTGATCGTATCTCAGAACGAGACTGAACTGTTATGCATGGTTGCGCTTGCGCTCACCGGGGTCCGTGCGCTTCACTAGGGCCACTGCTGATCGGTGATGATCGAAAATGTTCGATCGCGCCGATCGGCGCGGTGAGGGCTCGGCTGCCCTGCACCACTGACTCGATGGAGAGGAGTGACGATGCGGCGCCCTGAGGCCATGCTCGTGATGAGCGACGAGACCTTCCGCACGCAGTTCGGGCGGGAAGAGCTCGATCGACTCGCACGACTCGCGGTCCTCGGCGACCCGCTGCACGTCACGGACCTCGACTCCGAGCAGGCGCGCAAGCGCCTCGCCCACGTCGAGGTGCTCCTCACGTCCTGGGGCGCGCCGGCCCTCACCCCCGAGCGGCTCGCCGCCGCGCCCGGCCTGCGGGCCGTGCTGCACTGCGCCGGCTCGGTGCGCGGGCTCGTCACGGACGAGGTGTGGGAGCGGAACCTGCTGGTCACCAACGCCGTGGACGAGAACGCGCTGCCCGTCGCCGAGTTCACGTTCGCCGCGATCATCCTCGCGGGCAAGCGGGCGCCGTTCCTCGCGGCCTACGCCCGGGAGCGCCGCGACGACTGGTCCGTCGCAGGCGAGCACGGCGAGCTGTCGAACCACGGTCGCACGATCGGCATCGTGGGGTACTCCCGGACCGGACGCCGCGTGGTCGAGCGGCTCGCCGCCCTCGAGACCCGGGAGGTGCTCGTCGCCGACCCGTACGCCGACGCCGCGGCCGTGGCCGCTGCCGGAGCCCGGCTGGTGCCGCTCGACGAGCTGCTGGCCGCGAGCGACATCTGCTCCCTGCACGTGCCCGCGCTGCCCGAGACGGTCGGCATGATCGGCGCCCGCGAGCTCGCCCTCCTGCCCGACGGCGCCACCCTCATCAACACCGCCCGCGGCGTGGTCGTGGACACCGACGCCCTGGAGCGCGAGTGCGTCTCCGGGCGTCTCTACGCGATGCTCGACGTGACCGAACCCGAGCCGCTCCCCGCGTCGTCGGTGCTGTACGACCTGCCGAACGTCATGATCACCCCCCACGTGGCCGGTTCGCTCGGCTCGGAGACCCGCCGCATGACGGGCGCCGCGCTCGACGAGCTCGAGCTGTACGCCCGCGGCGCCGCCCCCCGCGCCGCGGTGACCCGAGCCGACCTGAGGACCGTGGCATGAGCGGCGTCGCGGACGTGCGGACCGCGGCCGGGCGCGAGGCCGCGGGGCGCGAGGCCGCGGGGCGCGAGGCCGACCTGCGCGACGGTGCCGCCGCCCGTGCCTGGCTCGGCTCCTACGCGGATGGCCTCCTCGCCGCCGTGCGCCCGTACGCCTCGCCGAGCGGCTCGCTGATCACGCTGCCCGGCGCGCCGGGTGGATACGGGACGGCCGTGGACGGCCTGGAGGGCTTCGCCCGCACGTTCCTGCTGGCGGGCTTCCGGCTCGCGGGCGAGCGCGGCGCCGACCCCACCGACCTGGCCGGGCGCTACGCCGCCGGGCTGGCGGCCGGCACCGACCCGCACCACCCCGAGCGCTGGGTGCGGCCCGAGGAGCACGCCCAGGCCAAGGTCGAGGCGGCGTCGCTCGCCCTCATCCTCGACCTCACCCGTCCGTGGATCTGGGACCGCCTGGACCCCGCGGTGCAGGAGCACACCGTCGAGTACCTGAGCAGCGTCGTGGGCGACGCGGGCTACCCGCACAACAACTGGGTGTGGTTCCGGATCGTCGTCGAGACGTTCCTGCGGTCCGTGGGCGGGCCGTGGTCCGCGGCGGACCTGGAGCGTGACCTCGCCGTGCACGACAGCTTCGTCCGCACAGACGGCTGGTTCTCGGACGGCGACGAGCGGTCCTACGACCACTACGCCGGCTGGGCACTCCACCTGTACCCCGCGGTGTGGGCGCGCATGCAGGGCGCCGACGAGGCGTTCGCCCCGCTGCCCGGGACGCGTGGTTCCCGGGCCGAGCGCGACGTCGCCCACCTCGACCGCTACCTCCAGGACGCCGTGCGCCTCGTCGGCGGCGACGGCTCGCCGCTGCTCCAGGGCCGCAGCCTCGTCTACCGTTTCGCGGCCGCGGGCCCGCTCTGGGCGGGCGCGGTCTCCGGCGTCCCGAGCCTGGCGCCCGGCCTGCTCCGGGAGGCCGCGGTGCGCACCGTCGCCCACTTCGCAGACCGCGGCGCGCCGGGCGACGACGGCCTCCTCACCCTCGGCTGGCACCACGAGTGGCGTCCGCTCGCCCAGCGCTACAGCGGCACCGGCTCGCCCTACTGGGCGAGCAAGGGCCTGCTCGGCCTGGCGCTCCCCGCCGACCATCCCGTCTGGACTGCGCCCGCCGAGCCCCTCCCGGTCGACACCGGCGACGTGCTCGCCGTCGCCGCGGCGCCCGGCTGGGCGATCAGCGGCACGCGGGCCGACGGCGTGGTGCGCGTCGTCAACCACGGCACCGACCACGCCTTCGAGGGCGACGCCGTCGGCGACTCCCCGCTCTACGCGCGCCTCGGCTACTCGACGGCGACGTCGCCCCTGCTCGACCCGGACGCCTGGACCGACCCGGTCGACCAGTCGGTGGTGCTCCTCGACGCCGACGGACGGGCCACCCACCGGTCCGGCTTCCGCACCCTGTGCTGCGAGCTCGTGGCCGACGACGCGTCGGCCGCCGCGGGGGTCCTCGCCTCCGTGGCCGACGTCCACTGGCTCGACGCCGACCTGACCGCTCCCGACCACGGGTCCGGCAAGCCCGGAGTGGCGCGCCCGGCAGGCATGCTCACCACGGTGAGCGTGGTCCGGGGCGCCTGGGAGGTCCGCCTCGTCCGCGTCGACTCGGCCGTGGGTGCCGTCTCCCTCCGGGTGGGCGGCTGGCCGGTCAGCGGTGCGGCGGTGCGGCACGCCTCGGGATCGCGGTCCGACGGCGCCACGGGCACCGCCGCGACGGCGACCGCCCGCACGAACGACGGTCGGCGGCTGGTCAGCCGGCTCGTCTCCCTGCACGGTCTCGACCGTGCAGGGACGACCGGGTCGGCGGACGCCACGCCGCTCGGACCTGCCACGGGCACCCCCTGGCTCGTGACGGAGGACCTGCGCACCGGCCGCTGGCTGGTCTGCGCCGTCGGCCTCTACGGAGCGCCGGCCACCGACGACGTGACCTCCGGGCCCGAGGGCGGCTTCGCCGTCGGGCACCCGGCGGTGCGCCTCACCTCGGGCCAGGCCCACGTGACCTGGCCGGACGGGCGGGGGACCAGCGTGTCCCTGCCCTGACCACCCCAGCCGTCCCCGCGGGGTCCTCGACCCGAGCGACCCCGGTACCGGGGCCAGTCCACCACTCGAAGGAGAGTAGGAATGAACCGCAAGATCATGACCGCGGTCGGCGCCGCCGCCGCGGCAGCGCTGACCCTGACCGGGTGCGGCAGCAGCGCGCCCGACGCCGAGGCGGAGGCCTCGTCCGGCCCCGTCACGATCAGCATGGCCGGCTGGGACCTCGCGGCGGTGCCCGAGTTCCAGACCCTCGCCGACGCGTACCACGCGGCGAACCCCGACGTGACGGTCGAGATCAAGGAGTACCCGGCCGGCAACGACTACGACACCGCGCTGACGGCCGACCTGGCCGCCGGTACGGCGCCCGACGTCTTCATCGTCAAGAACCTCAAGAACTACATCACGTTCCAGGCGGGCGGCACGCTGCTCGAGATCTCCGACGTGGCGGCCGAGCTCGACCCGGCCACGGGCGGGCTCGAGTCGATGGCGATCGACGGTGCCACCTACGCCGTGCCCTACCGCCAGGACTCCTGGGTCCTCTATTACAACAAGGACCTGTTCGCGCAGGCCGGCGTCGCCGAGCCCGACGGCTCGTGGACGTGGGAGGACTACGACAAGGCTGCGACGGACCTGTCCGCGGCGCTCAAGGCGGCGGGCTCCACGGCGACCGGGACCTATCAGCACGGCTGGCAGTCGGTGGTCCAAGGCTTCGCGCTGGCGCAGTCGGAGGACGCGTCGCTCGAGGGCGGCGACTTCAGCTTCTTCGAGCCGTACTACGAGCGGGCGATCGCCCTGCAGGACGCCGGGGCCCAGCCCACGTACGCGACCGTCACCACGAACAAGCTCACCTACCAGGCGCAGTTCGGCACGCAGCAGGCTGCGATGCTGCCGATGGGCTCGTGGTACATCGCGACGCTCGTGAAGCAGCAGGCGTCGGGCGAGGCCAACGCCTTCGAGTGGGGCATCGCGCCGATCCCGCAGCTCGACGCCTCCACGGCGGGCCTCGACAACACGCCCGTCACGTTCGGTGACCCCACCACCATGGGCATCAACGCGGGCATCGACGAGTCCAAGGTGGCCGCGGCGAAGGACTTCCTGAAGTTCGCCGCCGGCCCGGAGGGCGCCGCCGCGCTCGCCGCCATCGGCATCACGCCGGCGCTGATCGACGACACCGTCACCGAGACGATCTTCGGTCTGGAGGGCGTCCCCGCCGACGACCTGTCGAAGTTCGCGTACTCGACGCACGAGACGCTCCCCGAGAACCCGGTGGGCGAGAAGACCGCAGCGATCCAGACCATCCTGGGCGAGACACACACCGCGATCATGTCGGGCTCCGTCCCGGTGGCCGACGGCATCGCCGAGGCCGAGGAGCGGGTCGCCAACGAGGTCGGCTGACCCACCCCGTCGAGGTAGTCGCTCCGTCCGACGGAGCGACTACCTCGGCACCCGAGATCTCTACCCGAACGTCCCGACGAGGAGACACCCCATGGCGACCACCGTCGTCGACCGTGCTGGAGGGCCGCTCGGTCCTCCTGGCCCCACCCCGCGGGGCGTGCCGTCGAGCCGCGCCCCCGGCGCCCGGCTCAAGCTGCGCAACGCCCTGATCGGCTGGACGTTCATCCTGCCGAACTTCCTCGGCTTCGCCGTCATCACCCTCGTCCCCGTGGTGACGCTGTTCTACATCTCGCTCACGAACTCGAACATCTTCGGCACCGCGCAGTTCATCGGCCTGGAGAACTACGTCAAGCTCGCGAGCGACAAGAGCTTTCACACGGCCCTGCTGAACACGTTCTACTACGCGGCGGTGCACATCCCGCTGACGATCGTGGTCTCGCTCAGCCTCGCGCTGCTGCTCAACCGCAAGATCCGCGGCGCGGCCTTCTTCAGGACCGTGGCGTTCTTCCCGTACATCACCTCGATCGTCGCGATCGCCGTGGTGTGGAACATGCTGTTCAGCCCGGAGTTCGGCCCCATCAACCAGTTCCTCGGCCTGTTCACCGACGGTGACCTGCCCGGCTGGACGGTCGACAAGGACTGGGCCATGCCGGCCGTCATCATCGTCGGCACCTGGCGCGACATGGGCTACTACATGCTGCTGTTCCTGGCCGGCCTGCAGACCGTGCCCGCCGAGCTGCACGAGGCCGCCCGCGTGGACGGCGCCAGCGCCTGGCAGCGGTTCCTGAACGTCACGCTCCCGTGCCTGCGCCCCACGATGTTCTTCGTCACGGTGATGATCACGATCGCCAGCTTCAAGGTCTTCGACCTGATCCTGGTCATGACCGAGGGCGGCCCCGGCCAGTCGACGCTCGTGCTGAGCCAGTACATCTACACCAAGGGCTTCGTGCAGTTCCAGTTCGGCTACGCGTCCGCGGTCGCCGTGGTCCTGTTCTTCATCTGCATCCTCGTGACCGTGGTGCAGTTCCTCTACAACAAGCGCAAGGAGGCGTGATGGCCGTCCGCTCGAGCACGGGGGCCACGGCCGCCCGCGTCGTCCTCTACGTCGTCCTCTGTGCCGCCGCCGCGGGCATCCTCCTGCCCTTCGCCTGGATGGTGATCTCGTCGCTCAAGACGAACAACCAGGTGTTCACGGTCCCGGTGCAGTGGATCCCCGACCCGGTGCAGTGGCAGAACTACGTCGACATCTGGGCCAAGTCGGACATGATGACCTGGCTCAAGAACACCGCGTTCCTCGCCGTGACCGTCACCTTCCTGCAGGTGCTCACGGGCAGCTTCGCCGCCTACGGCTTCGCGAAGATGCGCTTCCCCGGCCGCGACGTGCTGTTCCTCGTGTACATCGGCACCATCGCCGTGCCGTGGCAGTCGTACTTCATCCCGCAGTTCCAGATGATCTCCGGGTGGGGCCTGAACAACACCTTCTGGGCCATCATCCTGCTGCAGGCGTTCGGTGCGTTCGGCGTGTTCCTCATGAAGCAGTACTACGAGTCGATCCCGGACTCCCTGTGCGAGGCGGCCCGCATCGACGGCCTCTCGGAGTACGGCATCTGGTGGCGCATCATGATGCCGCTGTCCATCCCGGCGATCGCGTCGCTGACGCTCATCACGTTCGTCAACACGTGGAACGACTACCTCGGGCCGCTCATCTACCTGCGCGACCGCGAGCTCTGGACCATCCAGATCGGTCTCAAGTCGTTCATCGGCCAGTACAACACCGAGTTCGCCCTCATCATGACGGGCTCGGTGCTGTCGGTGCTGCCGATCGCCGTCATCTTCCTGCTCGGCCAGCGGTACTTCGTCGAGGGCATCGCCACCACGGGCGTGAAGGGATGAGCACGGCCACCGCGGCGCCGGGCCGCCGTCGGCTCCTGAGCCAGGAGACGTACGAGCTGGTGTTCGGCACGGTCTACACCGGGCTGATGACCAACCTGCTCCTGGTCGTGGCGTGCCCGCCGGTGGTGCTCGTGGCGGCTGGGACGGACCTGGCGGCGAGCTGGCCGCTGCTCGCCCTGACCGCGCCGCTGGTGGCCCCGGCCCTGACCGCGGCGTTCGCCGTCTTTGCCGCCCACGGCGCCGACGGCGCGGCCCCCGTGGTGGCCACCTTCGTACGGTCCTGGCGGCGGCACCTGCGCCGCTCGCTGGCGATCGGGACTCTGGCGACCGTCGTCGTGGTGGTGCTCGCGGTGGACATGGTCTTCTTCTGGGACCGGTCGGTGGGCGCCGTCGTGATTCCCGTGCTCCTCACGCTCGCGGCCGGGACCGTGGCCACCGCGGTCCTGGCCCTGGCGGCGGTCCCGGAGCTGCCCGCGGCGCGGCTGCGCGAGGTGCTGCTCTCCGCGCTCTTCCTGGGCGCCCGGCGCTGGTACCTGGGGCTGGGTTCGCTCGTGGTGCTCGGGATGCTGGTGGCGATGATCGCCACCAGGCCCGCCGTGGGCCTCGGTTTCGTCGCGGCCCCGCTGCTCTACGTGGTGTGGGGCGCGTGCCGGTTCACGCTGCGGCCGGCGCTCCCGGGAGAGGCGACCGGGTCGCCGTCGTCCCCCTCGCCGAGGTAGGCCCGGCTCACCCGCCCCCGCCCAGGATGCCCAGGTCCAGCGCCCGCAGCACCGCGCGCGTGCGGTCCCGGACGCCCAGCTTGAGGAACACGCTGGACAGGTGGTTCTTCACGGTGCCCGCCGCGAGGTGCAGGGCCGACGCGATCTCCGTGTTGGAGTAGCCGGCGGCGACGAGCCGCAGCACGTCGAGCTCGCGCGCCGTCAGGGGCTCCGGCCGCTCGAAGCCCGTGGTGCCGCCCGGCCGGCCCGACACCGCCCGGAAGAGCCGGTCCGTCAGGCCCGGCTGCAGCAGCACGCCGCCGGACGCGAGCGAGCGGATGGCGCCCACGAGCTGGTCGAGCGTGACGTCCTTCAGCAGGTATCCGCGAGCCCCGGCGCGCAACGCCCGCAGCACGAGCTCGTCGTCGTCGAAGGTGGTCAGGACGAGGACCGGCGTCCGCGAGCCTCTCTCGGCCAGCGCCTCGAGGGCGGCGATGCCGTCGCGGCGGGGCATGCGCAGGTCGAGCAGCAGCACGTCGACGTCGCCGCGCTCCACGAGCGTCAGCGCGTCGTCGCCGTCCTCGCCCTCCCCGACCACCTCGATCTCCTCGGAGAGCCCGAGCAGGCTGAGGATCCCCTGCCGCACGAGGGTCTGGTCGTCGACGACGGCGACCCGGATCATGCGGCAGGCACCCGGACGACGACGCCGAAGCCCTCGCCCGGCGAGGAGTCGACCCGCAGCTCGCCGCCGAGCTCGGCGGCACGCTCCGCCATGCCGGTGAGGCCGTTGCCGAGGCGTACGCCGGCCGACCCGTGGCCGTCGTCGCGGGCGTCCACGACGACGCCCTCGTCGTCGGACGTCACCTCGATCCGCAGGCGGGACGCGGCGGCGTGCCGCACCGCGTTGGTCAGCACCTCCTGCACGCACCGCACGACGGCGATCGTCCTCACCTCCCCGAGCGGGCGCCGCTCGTCGACCCGCAGGTCGACGTCGAGGCCCGGCACACGCTCGACGAGCGCCCGCAGCGTGGGCTCGAGCCCGGCCGGGGCGTCGCGGAGCGCGCCGACCGTGGCCCGGACGTCGCCGAGGAGGTCCTTCGCGATGGCGCGGGCGCGCGTCACGTGCTCGAGCGCGTCCCCCGTCGCGCGGTGCGACGCGACCTCGAGCTCCAGGGCGAGCGCCGTCAGCTGGTGGCCGATCACGTCGTGGAGGTCGCGGGCGATCCGCAGGCGTTCGGCGGTACGGGTGGACGTGCCGAGCAGGGCGGTCGCGGCGCGCAGGTCGGCGTGGGCGACCGCCAGGGCGGCGCGCGCCTCGGCCTCCCGGCGGGCGCCGAGGATCACCATGACGGCGAAGAGCTGGAACGACAGGTAGGTCATGGTCGTGAAGACGACCGCCGGCACCGTCGGGATGGCCATCGCGGCGCCGATGGCGATCACCACCGTGTTCACCGCGATCACCGCCGCGACGCCCCGGCGGGGCAGGACGAAGGCCGACGTCGCCGCGGTGACGACGAACAGGATCGCCGTCAGGCCCTCGTTCGGTGCGAGGAACCAGACCACGGTCTGGGAAGCGCTGAGGGCGACGACGGTGACGGTGTCCGGCAGCCGCAGCCGGACACCGCCGGGGAGCAGGCCGCTGTCGAGCGTGAACACCACGACGAAGACGCCGTAGGCGATCCACCACAGCGTCGCGCGCCCCGGGTCGGGGCTGGCACCGGCCGAGGTGAGGAGCATCCCGAGGCCGACCACGAGCGCCGCGAGGAGCCCGCCCGCAGCGCTCAGCCGCTCGTCACGTGGGGTCACTCCTGCATGCTACGAGGCGCTCCGCGCGCCCGGAGGTGCCATTGGTCATGGGTGCGACCGGTGCCGACCGGCACATCCGCGAACGGCCCCGCGATTCCTAGCGTGGTGGTGGCTGGAAGGAGGCCACGACATGCCAGTGGTGGAGATGCGCGACGTGCGCAAGGAGTACACCGGGGTGACGGTCCTGTCAGGGCTCGACCTCCGGGTCGAACGCGGCGAGATCGTCGCCATGCTGGGCCCCAACGGTGCGGGCAAGACGACGACGTTCGAGCTTCTGCTCGGGCTCGTGCGCCCGACGGCGGGCTCGGTCGAGGTGCTCGGCCGGCGGCCCGGAGGCGGCGTGCGGGCGCGGGTCGGCGCGATGCTGCAGTCCGCCGGCCTGCCGGAGCAGGTCACGGTGCGCGAGGTGGTGCGCCTCGTGGGCCGCTCCTACCCCCGGGCCCTGGGCACCGACGACGTCCTGGAGCGGGCCGCGCTGACGAAGCGAGCAGGGCGCACGGTGACCACGCTGTCCGGCGGCGAACGTCAGCGCCTGCTGCTGGCGATGGCGCTGGTCGGCGCGCCGGAGCTGCTCCTGCTCGACGAGCCCACGGCCGCCATGGACCTGGCGTCCCGGCGGGCGTTCTGGGAGCAGGCCCGGGCGAGCGCCGGGGACGGGGCCACGATCCTGTTCGCGACGCACGACCTCACGGAGGCGTCGGCCGTCGCCGACCGGGTCCTCGTGATCGCGGGCGGCCGGCTCGTCGCCGACACGACCGCCGACGCCCTCACGCACGACGGCGACGAGGACCTCGAAGAGGTCTTCCTCGCGCTCACCGCGGAGACGTCCTCCGCCCTCGACAAGGGAGACGACCGATGACGACCCTCCGAGCGGACCAGCCGGCGGGACCGGACCGGCCGGCGGGGCGCGGCCACGCGGCCGGTGCCCCGCATGTCGCCGGCGCCCGGCGCGAACCGCGGCGGAACGGCGGCGTGCTCGGGCTCCTCGCGCTCACCGCCGTCACCCAGGTGCGATCCGGCCTGCGGTCCGTCGAGTTCGCCGTCGGCGCGATCGCCATCCCTGTGCTGCTGTACGCCATGTTCGGCCTGCCGAACGCGTCCACCGAGCTGCCGGGCGGGACCCGGGTGGGCCTCGCGATGCTCGTCTCGATCTCCGCGTACGGCGTGGTGTCGCTCGCCATCTTCACGTTCGGCGAGGACATCGCCAAGGACCGCGGGCGGGGCTGGATCCGCACGCTGCGCGCGACGCCGTACCCCACGTGGGTCTACCTCGCCGCCAAGGCTGTGAGCGCGGTCGTCTACGCGGTGCTGATCATCGTCGTGATGTTCGCTGTCGCTGCCGGCGCCGGTGGCGTGGTCCTCGACCCGGCGCGGTGGGCGGCGCTGGCGGCGGTGATGATCGCCGGGGTGCTGGCGTTCAGCACCCTGGGGTTCGCGATCGCGTTCGTCGCCCGCCCGCGGGCGGCGGCAGCGGTCGCCAACCTGGTGTTCCTGCCGCTGGCCTTCGCCTCCGGCTTCTTCGTCCCCATGGGTGAGCTGCCGGAGGTGCTGCAGGACGTCGCACGGTATTTGCCCACCTTCCACTTCGGACGGCTCGCCTACGGGCTCGTGATGCCGGCGTCGGACGTCGAGTTCTGGACCGGCGCGGCCTCGGGACCTGTGTGGCTGCACCTCGCGTGGGTCGTGGTGCCCGCCGTGGTGCTGGGCGCGGTCGCGCTGCTCGCGGCACGGAGGGAGGCGGTGACGCGCCGGGGCTGACCCTGCTCAGGAGCTCGCAGCGGCACCGGCCGCCGCCGTGGAGGCGATGATCGCCGTCATGGCGGCGGTGGTGTCGTCGAGGACCCGCTTGACGGCAGGACCGGCCCACCCCGCGGCCGCGATCTCCTTGGCCCGGCGCTTCACCGCCCGCTTGTCGAGGTCGGGGACCACCCGGTGGGTGAGGTCCGTCGCGGCGAGGAGCGACACGAGGGCCGCCGTCCGCGGGTCGAGAAGATCTGCGGGCGCGGGCGGTGCGTCGACGACCGGGCTCGGGTCGGGGGCCGGTGCGACGAGCGCCGCGCGCACCCGTTCGCGCACGGCCGCCTCGACCTTCGGCGTGTGGGGCTTCCATACGGTGGTGGGGAAGATCCCGAGGATCCGTGCGGGTTCGGGCCGGAGCACCCCCTGCTCCGCGAGGCGGGTGAGGAGCAGGTCCTTGAGCCGGCCCGCGTGGTTCCGGAAGGGCGCCTGCCCCGACACCCGGGCGACGGCGTCCTTGGGCTTGCGGTCGTGGGCGTCGTCGAGGATCTGGGCGAGCAGCGGGTCGTGCAGGTCCGCCTGCCCGGTGCGACGGAAGCGGCCCCGGCGCACGTCGGTGTCGTGCTCGGCCACCTCGAGGGATCCCTGGAGCGTGAGCTCCACGAGGGCCGCTCCGGCGATCGCGGCGTGGAGCCGCGTGGAGTCGACGACGGGGCGGCCGGTGGTGTCGTCCAGGGCGAGGAGCAGGAACTCTTCGGCGAGCGTCAGCATGCGTGTCTCCTTCGTGGGCTACCTCAACGACACCACGCCGGGCGGCCTCGCACATCCGCCGGAAGGTGGATCTCTGGACCCCTCAGGAGGGTGAGCGGGACGCGCTCGATCATGTGAGCGCACACATTCAGCCCGGAACGAGGCAGGATGGGCCCGTGAACGATCCAGCAACGGCGGAACGACCCGCCGACACGGGCAGCGTGGGGAGCCGCAGCGACGCGGCTGTCCCGGCGAGCCGGCCGGTGCGCCCTCCGGCCATGTCGGACGTCGCGGCCCTGGCGGGCGTGTCCCACCAGACCGTCTCCCGCGTCCTCAACGACCACCCCAGCGTGCGGGACGACACGCGGCGCCGTGTGCTGGACGCGATCGCGACGCTCGGCTACCGGCGCAACGTGGCCGCCCGCGCGCTCGCGACGGCGCGCTCCGCGACCATCGGCGTGGTGACCACGGGCTCAGCGCTCTTCGGCCCCGCGAGCACGCTCATCGCGGTCGAGGAGGCCGCGCGCGAGCAGGGGTGGTACGTCTCGGTCGCCACGATCCGGCAGTACGACGGCGCCACGATGCACCGGGTGCTCGACCACTTCATGGACCAGGCGGTCGAGGGCATCGTGGTGATCGCGCCCCAGGCCGACGTCGCCGCGGCGGTGCACGAGTTCCGCGCGCCGGTGCCCGTGGTGCTCATCGCCGCGGGGGAGACCGAGGCGGCGACCATCCCCCTGGCGGTGGACCAGCGGCTGGGTGCGCGCCTCGCCACGGAGTACCTGCTCGACCTGGGCCACGAGTCGGTCCTGCACGTCTCCGGGCCGGGGGACTGGCTCGACGCCGTGGAGCGTGAGGCGGGCTGGCGGGCGGTGCACCAGGAGCGGGGCATCACGCCGCCGGAGCCCGTGGGCGCCGACTGGACCGCCGACCGCGGCTACGAGGTGGGTCTGGACCTCGCCGGCCAGATCCGTACCGGTCGCGGCCCGACGGCGATCTTCGCCGCCAACGACCACCTGGCGCTCGGCATGCTGCGTGCCTTCTGGGAGAGCGGGGTCAGCGTGCCGCGCGACGTGTCGGTCGTGGGCTTCGACGACGTCGCGGGGTCGGGCCACTTCGTGCCGCCGCTGACGACGGTGCGCCAGCCGTTCGACGAGCTGGGCCGGCGCAGCGTCGCCCTCCTCCTGGAGGCGGTCGCGGGTGGTCAGGTCGGCGCGGAGCTCATCCCGCCCACGCTGGTCGAGCGACAGAGCGCGGGCGCACCGGCGTGACCCGGTGTGCGCACCCCCGTGAGGTGCGCCAGGCTCATGATGAGACGTACCCTCTCTCTACAACGTTGAAGAAGGCGTGTTGCCTCGTCGGGGGCAGGGTAGTATGTGAGCGCTAACATCGGATTGTCGGTACGCAGGAGCAACGCCCGCGACGACGCGGGCGAGGACGGAGCAGCGATGGTGCAGCAGGACGAGGCCACCGACCTCGTGGAGGTCATCACCTCTGGCCGGGCGGTGCTCGGCATCGAGCTCGGGTCGACGCGGATCAAGGCGTGCTTGATCGGCCCCGACCACGCGCCGATCGCGACCGGCAGCCATGACTGGGAGAACCAGCTCGTGGACGGGGTCTGGACCTACTCGCTCGACGCCGTCTGGGCCGGTCTCCAGGACTGCTTCGCCCGCCTGGTGGCGGACGTCGAGGAGCGGTACGGCGTGCGCCCCACCACCTTCGGTGCCATCGGCGTCTCGGCGATGATGCACGGCTACCTGGCGTTCGACGCCCAGGACGAGCTGCTGGTGCCGTTCCGCACCTGGCGCAACACCAGCACCGGGCGGGCGGCCGCCGAGCTCACCGAGCTGTTCGGCTACAACATCCCGCTGCGCTGGTCGGTGGCCCACCTGTACCAGGCGATCCTCGACGACGAGCCCCACGTCCCCCGGATCGCGCACGTCACGACGCTCGCGGGCTACGTCCACTGGCGCCTGACCGGCCGCAAGGTGCTGGGTGTGGGCGACGCGTCCGGCATGTTCCCCGTGGACCCGGAGACCAGGGACTACGACCAGCGCCTGCTCGGCCTGTTCGACGAGCGGCTCGCGGCACACCGCCCGGGGCTCACGACCCGGGCGCTCCTGCCCGAGGCGCTGCCGGCCGGCCGGGAGGCCGGGAGCCTGACCGCCGAGGGTGCCGCGCTCCTCGACCCCACCGGCACCCTGCAGCCGGGTGTCCCGCTGTGCCCGCCCGAGGGCGACGCGGGCACCGGCATGGTGGGCACCAACTCCGTGGCGCCGCGCACCGGCAACGTGAGCGCGGGGACCAGCATCTTCGCGATGGTCGTCCTGGAGCGGGCGCTGAGCAGCGTCCACCACGAGCTCGATCTCGTCACCACGCCGGCGGGCGACCTCGTCGCGATGGTGCACTGCAACAACGGGGCCAGCGAGCTGGGCGCCTGGGCGGAGCTGTTCGGCCAGTTCGCCACGGCGGTAGGCAGCCCGGCCGGGCCGGACGAGGTCTTCGACGCGCTCTTCACGGCGGCCCTCGGGGGCGACGCCGACGGCGGTGGCCTCCTCGCCTACAACTACCTCGCGGGCGAGCCCATCACCGGCCTGGAGGAAGGGCGCCCGCTGCTCGTCCGCACCGCCGACAGCCGCCTCACGCTCCCCAACTTCATGCGGACGCAGATCTACGGCGTGTTCGGCACGCTCGCCCTGGGCATGAAGGTCCTGGCCGAGGAGGACGTCGCCCTCGACGCGATGTTCGCCCACGGCGGCCTCTTCCGCACCGCGGGCGTGGCCCAGCGGTTCCTCGCGGCGGCGATCGGCGCGCCGGTCGCCGTCGGGAGCACGGCGGCCGAGGGCGGCGCCTGGGGCGTCGCCGTGCTGGCCGCCTACCTCCGCGCCTCGGGCGAGGTGGACCTGGGCACCTACCTGAACGACCGCGTGTTCGCGGACGCACCGCTCGAGGTCGTGGAGCCCGCCGCCGACGACGTGGCCGGCTTTGCCGCCTACCTCGAGCAGTACAGCGCCGGCCTCGCGATCGAGCGGGCCGCGACCGAATCGATCCAGAACCGGAAGGAACGGAGCTCCGCAGCATGAGCACGCTCACCGAGATCCCCGCCCACCTGCGGTCCGCCGTGGACGACGCCAAGGTGCGCGTCGCCGCGCTGCACGCCGAGCTGCCCCGGTGGGACCTCGTCGTGTGGACCGCCGGCAACGTGTCGGAGCGCGTCCCGGACGAGCAGGGCGGCCAGGACCTGTTCGTCATCAAGCCGTCGGGCGTCTCGTACGACGACCTGTCGGCCGAGGCCATGGTGGTGTGCGACCTCGACGGGAACCTCGTCGAGGGCAGCCGCGCGCCGTCGTCGGACACTGCCGCGCACGCCTACGTGTACCGGAACATGCCCGAGGTGGGCGGCGTGGTGCACACCCACTCGACGTACGCGACGGCCTGGGCCGCGCGCGGCGAGGAGGTGCCCTGCGTGCTCACGATGATGGCCGACGAGTTCGGCGGCCCCATCCCCGTGGGGCCGTTCGCGATCATCGGCGACGACTCCATCGGCCGCGGGATCGTGGAGACCCTCACAGGCCACCGCAGCCCCGCGGTGCTCATGCGGAACCACGGCCCGTTCACCATCGGCCGCGACGCGAAGGCCGCCGTCAAGGCCGCCGTCATGTGCGAGGAGGTCGCCAGGACGGTGCACATCGCCCGTCAGCTCGGCGAGCCCGTCGCGATGGACCCCGCCGCGATCGACTCCCTGTACGACCGCTACCAGAACGTCTACGGCCAGCACTGACGCCAGGCCGCGCAGGCGCGCTCCCCCGTGCGCGTCCGCCCCCGAACGGAAGGAATACCCATGACCGACAAGCCCTACGCCGACCGCGAGGTCTGGTTCCTCACCGGCAGCCAGGACCTCTACGGCGAGGAGACGCTGCGCCAGGTGGCGGAGCAGTCGCAGGAGGTCGCCCGGGCGCTCGACGCCTCGTCCGACGTGCCGGCCCGCATCGTGTGGAAGCCCGTCCTCAAGGACTCCGGCTCGATCCGCCGCGCCATGCTGGACGCCACCGCGGACGACAAGGTGCTGGGCGTCATCACCTGGATGCACACGTTCAGCCCGGCCAAGATGTGGATCGCCGGGCTGGACGCCCTGCGCAAGCCGCTGCTGCACCTGCACACGCAGGCGAACGTCGAGCTGCCGTGGGACACCATCGACTTCGACTTCATGAACCTCAACCAGGCCGCGCACGGCGACCGCGAGTACGCGTACCTGGTGACGCGCCTCGGCGTCGCGCGCACCACCGTGGTGGGGCACGTGTCGAACCCGGCCGTCACCTCGCGCGTGGGCACCTGGGTGCGCGGGGCGGCAGGCTGGGCGGCCACGCACGAGCTCAAGCTGGCGCGCTTCGGCGACAACATGCGCAACGTGGCGGTCACCGAGGGCGACAAGACGGAGGCGGAGCTGCGGTTCGGCGTCTCGGTCAACACGTGGGGCGTCAACGACCTCGTGGCGGCGGTCGACGCCGTGTCCGACGCCGACGTGACCTCGCTCGTGGCCGAGTACGAGGACCTCTACGACGTGGTCCCCGAGCTGCGCAGCGGGGGCGACCGGCACGAGTCGCTGCGCTACGCCGCGCGGCAGGAGCTCGCGCTCGAGGGCTTCCTCGGCGACCTGGGCGCCAAGGCCTTCACCACGAACTTCGAGGACCTCGGCGCGCTGCGCCAGCTCCCCGGCATCGCGGTGCAGCGCCTCATGAGCAAGGGCTACGGCTTCGGCGCGGAGGGCGACTGGAAGACCGCCGTCCTGGTCCGGGCCGCCAAGGTGATGGGCGCCGGCCTGCCCGGTGGCGCGTCGCTCATGGAGGACTACACGTACGACCTCACGCCCGGCAAGGAGCTCATCCTCGGCGCGCACATGCTGGAGATCTGCCCCTCGCTCACCACGGCCAAGCCCCGCGTCGAGGTGCACCCCCTCGGCATCGGCGGCAAGGAGGACCCGGTCCGCATGGTGTTCGACGCCGACGCGACCGAGGGTGCCGTCGTCGTCTCGCTCGCCGACATGCGGGACCGCTTCCGCCTCACCGCGAACGTGGTGGACGTCGTGACGCCCCCCGCCGACCTGCCGCACCTGCCGGTCGCGCGCGCCGTCTGGGCGCCGCGGCCGTCGTTCCCGGTGTCGGCCGAGGCGTGGCTGACGGCGGGGGGCGCCCACCACACGGTGCTCTCCACCGCCGCGGGCGTCGAGGCCTTCGAGGTCTTCGCGCAGATCGCGCGCACGGAGCTCCTCGTCATCGACGAGGACACCACGCGCCGCGGCTTCGCGGACCAGGTCCGCTGGAACCAGGTCTACTACCGGATGGCCCAGGGCCTCTGACCCAGCCCCCTCGGTCGTTCCCGACCACGGGCCGCGCCCCCTCCGAACAGGCAGCTGTTCCCCGTCTCACCGCGAGACGGGGAACAGCTGCCTGTTCGCTTCCCCACCCTGATCTGACGATCCATTGAACTAAAAATCCCTGATCGTTACCCAAAAGTGACGTACCAGGGCGTGTTCGCGCTCACATGTGAGCGCTAACATGGGCGCCAGTGGGTCGCGAAGACGCAGGCCCGTCACGTCCCGCACGTCGTCGTTCGGGATCTCAAGGAGGAGAGACATGGCACGCAAGACCTTCACCCGTACCGCACTGGCGGCGGTGTCCGCAGCCTCGCTGCTCGCGCTCGGCGCGTGCAGCAGCGGCGAGGCAGCCGGTGGCGGCGACACGATCAGCGTGGGCTTCTCGCAGCTCGGTGCCGAGTCGGGCTGGCGCACGGCCAACACGGAGTCGGTCAAGGCCAACCTCACGGCCGAGAACGGCTTCGACCTCACGTTCGTCGACGCGCAGCAGAAGCAGGAGAACCAGATCAAGGCCCTGCGCGACTTCATCGCGCAGGACGTCGACGTCATCGCGTTCTCCCCGGTCATCGAGACCGGCTGGGACGAGGTGCTCCAGGAGATCAAGGACGCCGAGATCCCGCTGGTGCTCGTGGACCGCACGGTCGACACGACCGTCGAGGACCCGTACGTCACCTGGATCGGTGCCGACTTCAAGCAGGAGGGCATCACCGCCGGCGAGTGGGTCGTGGAGAACGCTCCCGACGCCAAGATCTTCGAGCTCCAGGGCACGCTCGGCTCCGGCGCGCAGGTGGACCGCGAGGAGGGCTTCGACTCCGTCGTGGGCGAGGAGAACATCATCGGCAAGGCGACCGGCAACTTCACGCGGGCCGAGGGCAAGGCGGCCGTCGAGGCGGCTCTCCAGGCCTACCCGGACATGAACCTGATCTTTGCGCACAACGACGACATGGGTCTCGGCGCCATCGAGGCCATCGAGGCCGCGGGCAAGGTCCCCGGCGTCGACATCCAGATCGTCACGGTGGACGGCGTGAAGGACGGCCTGCAGGCCCTCCACGACAAGAAGTTCAACTACGTCGTCGAGTGCAACCCGGCCTTCGGTGACCAGATCGCCGACGCCATCAAGAAGATCGTCGCCGGCGAGGAGGTCCCCAAGGAGACCATCGTGGTCGACAAGGCGTTCGACCAGACGATCACGCAGGAAGAGATCGACGCCCGGGCGTTCTGACGGACCCTGGCGGCCGGAGTCCGGGCCCGCCGGGACACGTCCCGGCGGGCCCGGCCCCGCTCGCCATGATGGAAGGCTCAGCATGAACGACCAGCACGGCCCCGGGCAGTCTCCCGTCGTGGAGATGCGAGGGATCACCATCGAGTTCCCGGGCGTCAAGGCGCTCGACGGCGTCGACCTGACGCTCCGCGCCGGCGAGGTGCACGCCCTCATGGGCGAGAACGGCGCCGGCAAGTCCACCCTCATCAAGATCCTCACGGGCGTCTACCAGCCGAGCGCCGGCACGGTCCGGGTCGCCGGCAAGGACGTCGACTTCGGTAGCACCGCCGACTCCCAGGCAGCGGGCATCAGCACCGTGTACCAGGAGGTGAATCTCTGCGCCAACCTCTCCGTCGCGGAGAACATCATGCTCGGCAACGAGGTGCGTCGCGGACCCTTCATCGACTGGGCCGCCACCCGCCGCGCCGCGCGCGAGCACCTGGCCCGGCTCGGGCTGGACCTCGACCCCCGGTCGTCCCTCGACGCCCACTCGCTCGCGGTGCAGCAGCTCTGCGCCATCGCGCGCGCCATGGTGGTCCGCCCCCGCGTGCTCATCCTCGACGAGCCCACCTCGAGCCTCGACAAGGCCGAGGTCGCCGAGCTCTTCCGGGTGGTCCGGGGCCTGCGGGACGAGGGCGTCGCGATCCTCTTCGTGTCGCACTTCCTCGACCAGGTGTACGAGATCAGCGACCGGATGACGATCCTGCGCAACGGTCAGCTCGTGAGCGAGCACCGTACGTCCGAGCTCAGCCGTCTGGACCTGGTCCAGGCCATGGTCGGCCGCGCGGGCGAGATCCTGGCCGACGTCAGCGAGCGGGCGGCCCGCGTCGCCGCGGCCGAGCACGACCGCACCACCCCTGTGCTGACCGCCAGAGGCCTGGGCCGGCCGGGGTCGGCCGCACCGTTCGACCTCGACCTGTTCGAGGGTGAGATCGTGGGCGTCGCCGGGCTCCTGGGATCGGGCCGTACCGAGCTCGCACGCCTCCTCTTCGGGGCGGACAAGCCTGCGGAGGGCACCCTCTCGGTGCGGGGTGACACGAAGACCCCCACCCCCCTCACGTCCCTCCGGCGCGGGGTCGTGTACTCGTCGGAGGACCGCAAGAAGGAGGGCATCATCGGGGACCTCACGGTCCGCGAGAACATGGCCCTCGCCCTCCAGGCGGGCCGCGGCCCCCTGCGCAGGATCCCGGCCAAGGAGCTGGACGAGGTGGTCGAGCGCTACATCGCCGCCCTCCAGATCCGGCCCGCCAACCCCGACGCGCTCGTCCGCAACCTGTCGGGCGGCAACCAGCAGAAGGTCCTCCTGGCACGGTGGCTCGCCACGCAGCCCAAGGTGCTGATGCTCGACGAGCCCACCCGCGGCATCGACGTCGGCGCCAAGGCGGAGATCCAGAAGCTCGTCACCGAGCTGGCCGACCAGGGGCTGAGCGTCATGTTCATCTCGTCCGAGCTCGAGGAGGTCGTGCGGATCAGCGAGCGCATCCTCGTCCTGCGCGACCGTCGCGTGGCGGGCGAGATCCACAACGGACCCGACGTGACCGTCGACTCGGTCCTCGAGACCATCGCAGGGAGGGCGTCGTGAGCGCACCCACCGCGGCTCGCGCCCCCAGGGCCGCCGCACCGAAGCCCAGCGGGCCCAGCCTCTTGGCGAACCTCCGCCGGGTGACGCAGCACCACCTGTTCTGGCCGGTCGCCGCCCTGGTCGTCCTCGTGCTGGCCTGCGGCGTGTACAGCCCGGGCTTCCTCGACGTGACGATCAAGGACGACCACCTGTTCGGCCAGCCGATCGACATCCTGCGGCAGAGCGTCACGCCGCTGCTGCTCGGGCTCGGCATGTGCCTGGTGATCGCCACCGGCGGTATCGACCTGTCGGTCGGCGCGGTCATGGCGATCTCGCTCGCCGTGTCGCTGACCTACATCGACGCGACCGGGCCCGGCGCGGGCACCGCCGTCGTCGCCGTCGTGATCGGCCTCGTCACGGCCCTGCTGATCGGCGCGTTCAACGGCTTCCTCGTCACGGCGCTCGGGATCCAGCCGTTCATCGCGACGATGATCCTCATGGTCGCGGGCCGCGGCATCGCGATGCTCGTCACCGAGGGCCAGATCACGACCACCGCCAGCCCGGCCTTCAAGTCGATCGGCTCCGGGTTCGTGCTCGGCGTCCCGACGCCCGTGGTGATCGGGGTCGTGGTGTTCGTGCTGGTCGCGGTGCTCGTGCGTCGCACGGCGCTCGGCATGCTCGTCGAGTCGATCGGCATCAACCGCGAGGCCAGCCGTCTCGCGGGGGTCCGCGCCCGCGGGCTCGAGTGGTCGGTCTACGCGATCTGCGGCCTGCTCGCGGGCCTCGCGGGCCTGGTCTACGGCGCCCCCACCATGGCGGCCGACGCCAACAACATCGGGCTCATGAAGGAGCTGGACGCGATCATGGTCGTCGTCCTGGGCGGGACGCGGCTCGACGGCGGCAAGTTCTCGCTCGCGGGCGTCGTCGTCGGCTCGCTGCTCCTCACCACGATCGAGCGGGCCGTGATCATCTTCCACATCCCGTCGCAGATCACCCCGCTGTTCAAGGCTCTCGTCCTCATCATCGTCTGCCTGGCCGCCTCCGAGCGCCTGCGCAAGGCCGTCACGGGCGCCGTCGGGCGCCTGGTGCCGGCACGTCCCCGTACCCAGGAGGCGTCATGACCGCCCTGCTGACCCCCCTGTCCACCGCGTCCCAGTGGGGCGCCCGCCTGCGGGACCCGCGCTACCTGCCCGTCACGGGCACGCTGGTGGCCCTGCTGCTCATCCTCGTGGTGGGCCAGCTGCGCTACTCCGAGAGGCGCAGCTTCCTGTCGATGAAGTTGCTCTCGAACCTGCTGGTCGACAACTCGTACCTGCTGGTGCTCGCCGTCGGCATGACGTTCGTGATCATCACGGGCGGCATCGACCTCTCGGTCGGTGCGGTAGTCGCCCTGGTGGGGCTCACCACGGCGACGCTGCTCATCGCGGGCGTCCCGCTCTGGGCGGTCCTGGCGATCGGGGTGCTGGTGGGCGCGGCGTTCGGCACGCTGATCGGCGTCATGGTGCAGTACTTCGACGTGCAGCCGTTCATCGCCTCCCTGGCGGCGATGTTCCTCGCCAGAGGTCTGTGCAACGTGGTCAGCGTGGAGTCCCTCGGCATCAAGCACGAGGGCTTCGCCGAGCTCGCCGCCTGGAAGCTGAAGTTCGGCGAGGGGCGCGAGTCCTGGAGCATCAACCTGTCGATGCTCATCGCGTTCGCGGTGCTCGTCGCCGCGTTCGTGATCCTGCACCACACGCGGTTCGGCCGCACCGTGTATGGGCTGGGCTCCGGTGCGGGCGGCAACGCCGTCGCGCTGATGGGCCTGCGCGCCGCGTCCACCCGCGTGTGGGTGTACGTGATCAGCGGGACGTGCGCGGGCATCTCGGGCATCCTCTTCGCCCTGTACACCAAGTCGGGGTTCAACCTGACGGGCATCGGCATGGAGCTCGACGCGATCGCCGCCGTGGTGATCGGTGGCGCGCTCCTCACGGGCGGCGGCGGGTTCGTCCTGGGCTCCGCGGCCGGGGTGCTGGTGTACGGGCTCCTCCAGGTGGTCATCGCGCGCGAGGGCCTGCAGTCCTGGTGGACCAAGGTGCTCATCGGCGTGGTGCTGCTGGTGTTCGTGCTGCTCCAGCGCACCCTCAGCGCCCGGCGGTCCCGCGCCACCTGATGCTCGGTGCCCGATCCCCGGGGTACCCCGGGGATCGGGCCGCAGGCTCGTGGCGACCGCCACGGGGTACCACACCCCAACGGAGAGGAACTATGGTGCGAGACATCCGAAGGCGCCTGGGCGCGGCCGCGGCCGCAACGGCGATGGTGGGCGGTCTGCTGGTGGGCCTGACGGCGGGGGCTGCCCCCGCCTCCGCGGCCGACCCGTACGCGGGCTACCTGTTCTCCTACTTCACGGGCGAGGGCACGGCGACGGGCGAGCGGGTCTACTTCGCCCTCAGCCGGGGCAACGACCCGGTCCGGTATGACGAGCTCAACGGGGGCGCGTCGATCCTCACGTCCACCGTGGGGACCGGCGGCGTGCGGGACCCGTTCATCATCCGCCACCCCACGAGCGGGAAGTTCTACCAGATCGCCACCGACCTCAAGATGAACGGCAACGGCAACTGGGACGCTGCCCAGCGCACGGGGTCGCGGTCGATCGTCGTCTGGGAGTCCACGGACCTCGTGACCTGGTCCGCGCCGCGGCTCGAGCTGGTCTCGCCCGCCACGGCCGGGAACACCTGGGCGCCCGAGGCGTACTGGGACGACGCGGCCGGGCACTTCGTCGTGTTCTGGGCGTCCAAGCTCTACGCGGCGAGCGACCCCAACCACACGGGGTCGTCGTACAACCGGATGATGTACGCGACCACCACCGACTTCAACACGTTCACGCCCGCCCAGGTCTGGAAGGACCCCGGCTACTCGGTGATCGACTCGACGGTGGCCAAGGACGGCGGCACCTACTACCGGTTCACCAAGGACGAGCGGTCCACCACGTCGTCGACGCCGTGCGGCAAGTTCATCTTCTCGGAGTCGTCCACGTCGCTGACCTCGACGAGCTGGTCGCCGATCCAGACGTGCATCGGGAAGACGACGTCGTCCAACCCCGGCGTGAGCGCCGCGGAGGGGCCAACGATCTTCAAGTCCAACACGGAGAACCGCTGGTACCTGTTCCTCGACGAGTTCGGGGGGCAGGGCTACGTGCCGTTCACCGCCACCTCGCTGGGCGCCACCACCTGGACCAAGGTCTCGTCGTTCGACCTGCCGGCCAGCCCGCGCCACGGCACCGTGCTGCCGGTCACGCAGGCCGAGTACGACCGGCTCCTCGCGGCCTACGGGTCGCGCTCCCTGGTGGCGCGGCACTCGGGCAAGTGCGCCGACGTGCCGAACCAGTCCCGGGCCACCGGCGTGGCGATCACGCAGTACACCTGCAACGGCGGTGCCAACCAGAAGTGGCGCACGGTCGACGCGGGCTCCGGCTACGTGCGGCTCCAGGGCGTGCAGAGCGGCCTCTGCCTCCAGGCCGCGACCAGCAGCAGCGCGGTCACCCAGGAGACGTGCGACACCGGCACCGACCAGCAGTGGACCGTGACGTCGTCGGGCGGCTACGACCGGATCGCGGTCCGGTCGACGGGCCGGTGCCTGGACGTGAACGGTGCGTCGACGGCGAACAGCGCCGCGGTGCTGACGTACACGTGCAGCGGCGCCACGAACCAGCAGTGGTCCCGCTGACGTAGTTCCCGGCCCCCGCGCGGGGCCACCTCGCCGAGACAGTCGCTCCGTCCGACGGAGCGACTGTCTCGGCACCGAAAGTACAACGATGTAGGAAGGAGCACGATGAGCACCATCCTGAGAGCCGGCACCGCAGCCGGACTCGCCCTCGTCCTCGTGACCCCGCTGGCGGGCGCCGCAGCGGGCGCGCCCGCCTCCGTCCCGGCGGCGGTCGCCGCGGGAGGCCTCGCCGCGACCACCGCCGCGACCACCGCCGCGACCACCGCCGCGAGCGTCGCCGACGCGCCGGCCGGCGTGATCCCCGAGGGCGCCTGGGTCGACGACTTCGACGGCTCCGCGCTCGGCGGCGAGTGGACGGTCGTCAACGCCGAGCCCGCGTCGGTCACCGTGGCCGACGGCGGCCTCACGATCACCTCGCTCCCCGGCGACACCTACCAGGCCGACAACACGGCCAAGAACCTGCTGATGATCGACGTCCCCGTGGGTGACTTCACCGCGGTCACCCGGGTGACCGCCCCCGTCACGGGCGACTTCCAGGGCGCGGGCATCCTCGCCTGGCAGGACTTCGACAACTACGTGCGCTCCGGCCTCACCCACGTGAGCTTCGCCGCGGAGGGGCCCGTCGTCATCGAGACAGGCGTCGAGACGGGCGCTGCGTACGGGTCCACCTTCACGGCCCGGCCCGGCTCCACGTCGGAGTACCTGCGCGTGCAGCGCACCGGCGCCACGGTCACCACGAGCTACTGGGCCGACGGCGCCTGGGTCGTGGCCCGGTCGTCCGACCTCGGTTGGGGCGTCACGCAGGTGGGCCTCTACGCGCTGGGCGCGCTGTCCGGCGCGTCGCTCGCGGCCACCTTCGACTTCTTCGCGGTGACCGCGACAGAGGCCCCGCCGGTGATCGAGGAGCACGCCATCACGGTCGACGCCGACGCGGCGCGCACCGAGATGAGCCAGGACCTCTACGGCATCTTCTACGAGGACATCAACTACGCGGCCGACGGCGGCCTGTACGCCGAGCTGGTGCGGAACCGCTCGTTCGAGTTCGCGCCCGCCGACAACGCGTCCTTCACGGGGATGACCGCCTGGACGCCGGTCCAGCGCGGCGCGTCGGGCACCGTGGCCGTGGAGTCGGAGCGCTCGGAGTGGCTCAACGACTCGAACCGCGCGTACCTCACGGTGACCGCGGACGGCCCGGGCGTGGGCGTCTCCAACTCCTCCTACAACGAGGGCGTGGCCGTCGAGGAGGGCGCCAGGTACGACTTCTCGGTGTTCGCGCGCACCGACGAGAAGCAGACGCTCACCGTGTCGCTCGAGTCGCCCGACGGGTCGGTCGTCTACGGCACGGACACCGTCCGGGTGAACGGCACGGACCGGTGGCGCAAGTACCAGGGCAAGCTGACGTCGTCGGGCACGGCGAACGACGCCCGGCTCGTGGTGACGGGCGGCGCGGCCGGGACCTTGCGCCTCGACATGGTCTCCCTGTTCCCGCGCGACACGTGGGAGGGCCCCGTCAACGGGCGGTCCGTGCTGCGCAAGGACCTGGCGGAGAAGGTCGCCGCGCTGGAGCCGTCGTTCCTGCGGTTCCCCGGCGGCTGCGTCACCAACGTGGGCACGTTCGACACGTACCTCGAGTCCGACGGCCAGGACCGGCAGCGCACGTACCAGTGGAAGGAGACCATCGGCCCGGTCGAGGAGCGCCCGACCAACTGGAACTTCTGGGGCTACAACCAGTCGTACGGCATCGGGTACCTGGAGTACTTCGAGTTCGCCGAGGACCTGGGCGCCACCCCGCTGCCCGTGCTCTCCGTGGGCGCCAACGGCTGCGGATCGCGCATCCCGGAGATGACCGACGACGAGCGCATCGACCGCTGGGTCCAGGACACCGTCGACCTCATCGAGTTCGCCAACGGTGACGTGGACACCGAGTGGGGCGCGGTGCGTGCGTCGCTCGGACACCCGGAGCCCTTCGGACTGCGGTACATCGGCCTCGGCAACGAGGAGAACACCGACACGTTCCAGGCGAACTTCCCGCGCTTCCGTGACGCCGTCGAGGCGGCGTACCCGGACGTCACGGTGATCTCGAACTCGGGCCCGGACGACACCGGGGCGCGGTTCGACGAGCTCTGGGAGTTCAACCGCGAGCAGGGCGTCGCGATGGTCGACGAGCACTACTACAACGACCCGTCGTGGTTCCTCGCCAACACCGAGCGGTACGACTCCTACGACCGTGAGGGCCCGCACGTCTTCCTCGGCGAGTACGCCTCCCGGGGCAACGCGTGGTCCAACGCGCTGTCGGAGGCCGCCTACATGACGGGCCTCGAGCGCAACGCCGACCTGGTCGAGCTGGCGGCGTACGCGCCCATGTTCGCCAACGAGGACTACGTCCAGTGGTCGCCCGACATGATGTGGTTCGACAACGACGAGTCCTGGGGCTCGACGAGCTACTACACGCAGCAGATGTTCATGACGAACACCGGCGACCAGGTGGTCCCGTCGGAGCACGTGGGCCCCGAGGCGACGCCGGAGGACCTCTCCGGGGGCGTCTTCCTCTCGACGTGGCTCACGTCGGCGGCGTACGACGACGTCGTGGTCACCGACAACGAGACGGGTGAGGTCCTGTACTCGGACGACTTCTCCGGGGCCTCGGCCTGGACGCCGGAGCGCGGCACCTGGGCGGTCCAGGACGGCGAGTACGTGCAGTCGAGCACCACGGTCGAGGACGCACGTGCCCTGATCCCCGACGCGTACGGCCGGGACTGGGACAACTACACGCTCGAGCTCGACGCCCGGAAGCTGGCCGGTGGCGAGGGCTTCCTCGTCGGCTTCGCGGCCGGCGCGGCGGACCAGTTCTACTGGTGGAACCTGGGCGGCTGGGGCAACACGCGTCAGGCGCTCGAGCGGGCCGCAGGCGCCCGGCAGGGTGAGGTCGCGGCGGTCGAGGGCCACTCGCTGGTCACCGGCCAGGACTACCGCGTGAAGATCGTGGTGAGCGGCCGCACCATCGAGCTGTACCTCGACGGCGCGCTCCAGCTGACCTACACGGAGCCCGTCACGCAGTCGCTCTACCAGGTGGTGACCACGGACGAGGAGACGGGCGACCTGCTCCTCAAGGTAGTCAACCCGTACGGTTCCGTCGCCCGCACGTCCGTGTCGGTCGCGGGCTACGAGGTGGCGCCGGAGGTCGGCGTGACGGAGATGAGCGGGCCGCCGTCGGCCATGAACACCAAGGCGAACCCGACCCGGGTGGTGCCGACGGAGAGCACGTGGGACGGCGGCGCCGACGAGTTCGTGTACGACTTCGCGCCGTACTCGATCACGTTCCTGCGCCTGACCGACTGACAGCACGTAGGTGAGCGTTGTGGGTATGGCTGTGGCGTGAATTCCGGCCGGGATTGCCGCCACAGCCATACCCACAACGCCGGGTTCCTGAGAGGAAGATCCATGGCACGTCGACCCAGCCCCGCACCGCCCCTCGGGTGGAACTCCTGGGACTGCTACGGCACCACCGTGACGGAGGAGGAGGTCCTCGCCAACGCGCGGTTCCTCGCCGAGCACCTCGCCCCGGCGGGGTGGGACACCGTCGTGGTGGACATCCAGTGGTACGAGCCCACCGCCCGCGCGGGCGGCTACAACGAGGGCGCACCGCTGCTGCTCGACGCCGACGGCGTCCAGGCGCCGGTCCCCGCGCGGTTCCCGTCGTCGGCGGGCGGTGCCGGCTTCGCGCCCCTGGCCGCCGCGGTGAACGACCTCGGCCTGCGGCTCGGCCTCCACGTGATGCGCGGCATCCCGCGCCGCGCGGTCGAGGCGGACCTGCCCGTCCCCGGCACGCCGTACCGGACGGGTGAGATCGCCGACCGCGCGTCCGTGTGCCCCTGGAACTCCGACAACTTCGGCCTCGACCACACCCACCCGGGGGCGCAGGCGTGGCTCGACCTCCAGCTCGACCGGTTCGTGGGCTGGGGTGTCACGTTCCTCAAGGTCGACGACATGCTCGCCCCGTACCACGCGGACGCCGTCGAGGCGCTCGCCCTCGCGGTCTCGCGCGCCGAGGAGCGGCACGGGCGCGAGGTGACGATCTCCCTCTCGCCCGGGACGCACCTCTCGCTCGCGCACCTCGAGCACCTGCGCCGGCACGCCGACCTGTGGCGCGTCTCCGACGACCTCTGGGACCGCTGGGACGACGTCGAGGCCCAGTTCGGCCGCATGGCGCGCTGGGCGCCGCACCAGGGCGAACAGGGCTGGGCCGACGCCGACATGCTCCCGCTGGGGCGCATCGGCCTCCGGGCCGAGCGCGGCGAGCCCCGCGACAGCCTGCTCACCACCGACGAGCGCCGCACCATGCTCTCCCTGTGGAACCTCGCCCGGTCGCTGCTGTTCGTGGGCGGCGACCTGCCGACGTCGGACGCGGACACGATCCGCGACCTCGGGAACGCCGACGTGCTCGACGTCGGGCGGCACTCCGCCGGCGGGCGGGAGCTCCTGCGCGAGGGTGACCTCGTGGTGTGGGGTGCCACCGGGGCGGGTCCGTGCGCGGGCCTGCGATGGGCCGGCCTGTTCAACACCGGGGCGTCGCCACTGGTGGCGAGGGTCCCGGCGGCGTCGGCGGGCCTCTGCCCGACGTCGGACGCGGCCCGGCCGGGGCTCGCCCGCGGCGAGGCGCCTCAGCCGGGCGCGCTGCTCGACCTGTGGACGGGGGAGCAGGTCGCCCTCGTGCCGGGCTCGGCCGAGACGGGCGGCGACGCGGTGATCGCTGTCGAGATCCCGCCGCACGGGGTCCGGCTGCTCCGCACCCCGCCGAGGTAGTGGGAGACGGTCAGGCCGACGGCGCCAGCTCCACCGCGACCTCCTCGATCCCGCCCTCCTGGACCGCGACGACGCGACCCTCCGCGCCGGTGGGCACGTCGCCGGTGGACTCGCGGCCCACGATGCGGGAGTCGGGCACCACGCGCCGGTACGTCACGGCGGCGCGGGCGGATGCGCCGCCGTTCAGCCCGGAGATCCGCTCGACCAGCAGCTCGACGGCGGTCACGGCGATCTGCTCGCGGCCGGGGTCCACCGACGACAGCGACGGCACGGAGTACCGCACGTCGTCGATGTCGTCGAAGCCGATGAGCGCCACGTCGCCGGGCACGTCGATCCGGCGGGCGTGCAGGGCGTGCAGCGCACCGAGCGCCATCGCGTCGTTGAGCGCGAAGACCGCGTCGATCTCGACGCCGTCGTCGAGCATGCGGCCCATCGTCTCCGAGCCGGTGGACCGGTGCCAGAGCCCCGCCTCGCCGACCAGCGCGGGGTCGTAGGGGATGCCCGCGTCGGCGAGGGCCTGCCGGTAGCCCTCGGTGCGGAGCGCCGCGGAGCCCACCTGCTCGCCCTCGTGCGCGCCGACCACCGCGATGCGGCGCCGGCCGAGCGAGATGAGGTGCTGCGTGGCGGCCCGTGCCGCGGCGACGTTGTTCATGGTCACGTGGTCGGCGGGTGCGCCGAACACGCGCTCGCCCAGCACCACGAGCGGGTACTCGACGTCGAAGAGCTCCAGATCCTCGGGGCCGAGCGCCAGCGGGGAGAAGATCAGCCCGTCGGTCAGGTGCCGGCGACGCCCGGACAGCACGTCGGCCTCGCGCTCGCGGCTCGCGCTGGTCTGCTCGATGAGCACGGTCCAGCCGCGCTCGTCGGCGGCGCGGATGACAGAGTCGGCCAGCTCGGCGAAGTAGGGCAGCGACAGCTCGGGGACGGCGAGCGTGATCATTCCGGTGCGCCGGGTCCGCAGGTTCCGCGCCGACACGTTGACGCGGTAGCCGAGGTCGGAGATGGCCTCCTCGACCCGCTCGCGCGTCTCGGTGCGGATGTACGGATACCCGTTCACCACGTTGGACACGGTCTTGATGGACACGCCGGCGCGCTGCGCCACGTCGTGCATGGTGACCGCCAC
This sequence comes from Antribacter sp. NEAU-D49, assembly GCF_057158775.1. NCBI lineage: Bacteria > Bacillati > Actinomycetota > Actinomycetes > Micrococcales > Promicromonosporaceae > Antribacter > Antribacter sp. NEAU-D49. Next base: position 110,968 of record NZ_JBXTSN010000011.1, read on the forward strand.
GGTTCTCAGCCCTCCGGGTTCCTTCACACGCCTGCGCCGTCGCCGCGGGCTCTCCCCACAGCCTAGGGGACCGGCACCTGGAACGACGCTGGTGGGTACCCTGGACGGGGCGTGGTGCGCCCGCCCTGAGTCGGCTACTCTACAACGTTGTAGACACCCAGCACCACAACCGAGGAACCTGATGACGACGTCTCTGCCCCGCATCGTCCTGCACCCCGACTTCCGGGTCGGCCCGGTGGACCGGCGACTCTTCGGCTCCTTCGTGGAGCACCTGGGTCGCGCGGTCTACACCGGCATCTACGAGCCCGGCCACCCCGAGGCCGACGAGCACGGCTTCCGGCGTGACGTCGCCGGCCTCACGCGCGAGCTCGGCGTCACGATGGTCCGCTACCCGGGCGGCAACTTCGTCTCCAACTACGTCTGGGAGGACGGGGTGGGCCCCGTCGAGGAGCGCAAGCCGTTCCTGGACCTCGCCTGGCGCACCGTCGAGCCCAACCTCGTGGGCACCGACGAGTTCCTCCAGTGGGCCGAGCGCGAGGGCATCGAGCCCATGATGGCCGTGAACCTCGGCACGCGTGGCGTGGACGCCGCGGCCGCCCTCGTGGAGTACTGCAACGGCGAGGCCGGCACCCGGTGGGCCGACCTGCGCATCGCCAACGGCCGCGAGAAGCCCTACGGCGTCAAGCTCTGGTGCCTCGGCAACGAGATGGACGGCCCGTGGCAGATCGGCCACAAGGACGCCCACGAGTACGGCAAGCTCGCCCGGAACGCGGGCCACGCCATGAAGCTCGTGGACCCGACGATCGAGCTCGTGGCCTGCGGCTCGTCGTCCATGCAGATGCCGACCTTCGGCGAGTGGGAGCAGACGGTCCTCTCCTACACCTACGACCTCGTGGACCACATCTCCATGCACGCCTACTACGAGGAGCTCGACGGCGACCGCGCCTCGTTCCTCGGGTCCGGCACCGCCATGGACCGCTTCATCAGCCGCGTGGTCTCGACCGCCGACGCCGTGGGCGCCCGCCGCCGCTCGGACAAGAAGATCACCATCTCGTTCGACGAGTGGAACGTCTGGTACCTGCAGTCGCGCTTCCCGGGCGAGCAGAACCTGCCCATCCAGAAGGACGCGCCGCGCATCATCGAGGACGTGTACTCGGGCCTCGACGCGGTGGTCGTGGGCGACCTCCTCGTCACCCTCCTCAACCACGCCGACCGCGTCCCGGTCGCGTGCCTGGCGCAGCTCGTGAACGTCATCGCGCCGATCATGACCGAGCCCGGCGGCGAGGCGTGGCGCCAGCCCACCTTCCACCCGTTCGCGACCACGGCGCGACTCGCCCAGGGCGACGCCCTCGACGTGCGCGTCACGTCGCCCAGCCTGGCCACGAAGGCCCACGGTGATGTCCCGGTCGTCACGGCGGCGGCCACGCTGTCCGACGACGAGGTCTCCCTCTTCCTCACCAACCGCTCGGCCGAGCCGGTCGAGGTCGAGGTGGTTCACGCGGGCGCGGCGCTGGCCCTCACGGAGGGCTGGTCCATGACCGCCGACGCCGAGCCCGCCGTCGCCGGACCGGAGCACGCCGCGAAGGTGGCGGCCGCGCACTGGGGCGCGTACGACGTCGTCGGCCAGGTGAAGACCGACGGGGCCGCCACGACCGTGCGCCTGGCGCCGGAGTCCTGGACGGCCGTGACGGGCACGCTGACGCGCGCCTGACCCGCCCTTCCCTTCCCGAGTTGTCAGAAGCTCCCCGGTCTATTGGCCGGGGAGCTTCTGACAACTCCGGGGGGACTAGGGGGGACTAGGCGGCGCGCTCGTCGATTCTCCGCAGGCGGTCGTCCACCAGCCGGCCCGTGGCCCACAGCGGGAACGACGCACCGGCGAGGGCGGCCGCGAGCGGCACCCCGAACGCGACGGCGGCCGTGGCCGCGGCGACCACCAGGACGCCGAGGGCTGTCCCCGGGCCGAGGAGCGGCGCCAGGAGGAGGAAGCGCCACACGGCCGGTGCGCCGTCGTCGTACCGCAGGGCCACGCGCGGCCACCAGGCCAGCACGACGACGCCCCAGACGCTCACCAGGGCGAGGCCCACCTGGAAGGCTGCCCGGGCGGGGCCCTCGGCTGCGGCGATCACCGCCGTGTCGAGCCAGAGCAGGGCACCGGCCGCCCAGAAGGGGGCGAAGAGCCGGTTGGCCCGCCCCCACCCCGACCGCCAGGTGCGCCAGAAGCCGCGCCAGGGGGCGTCAGCATGCTCGGGGTCGAGCAGGACGGCGCTCGCGGCGCGGAGCGCGGGACCCAGTCCCAGCAGGACGCCGCCCGCGACCGCGCCGAGCAGCACCAGCAGGTTTACCTCGACCAGGCGCGTGACCCAGCGGAGCACCGCCATGACGCCGCCGGCCCAGCCGGCGTCCGCGCCGGCGTCGCCGGAGCTCTCGCGGCCGTTCCCGGACGCGCCGGAGGGGCGCACCGAGCCGGTGCGCCCCTCCGCCGGGCGGTCGGAGGCCGCCGGTCCGCTCATGTCAGCCCTTCGCGCCGGTCAGCGCGACCGACTCGACGATCTGCCGCTGGAAGATCAGGAACACCACCAGGATGGGCACCAGGGCGATGAACGAGGCACCCATGATCAGCGGGTAGTCCCGCTGCGTGGCGTACTGGACGTTCATGTTGGCGATGACCACCTGGAGGGTCTGGTTCTGCGGGGTGTTCAGGTACAGGATCGGTGCGAGGTAGTCGTTCCACACCGCCATGAACCACAGGATGAACTGCGCGGCGACCGCCGGCCGGATGATCGGCAGGATCATGCGCCAGAAGATTTGCCAGTACGAGGCGCCGTCGATCTTGGCCGCCTCCACGATCGAGTTCGGCACGTTCTCGAGGTACTGCCGCAGGAAGAAGATCATCACGATGTTGCCGAAGATCGCGGGGACGATGAGCGGCAGCAGGGTGTCGACCCAGCCGATCTGCGAGAACATCACGAACTGCGGGATCATCAGGGTCGGGAACGGGATCATGATGCCCGACAGCAGTCCGATGAAGATGGCGTTCCGGAACGGCATGCGCATCTTCGCCAGCGCGAACGCCGCCAGCGCGCACGTGAACGTGCCGATGACCGTCACGGAGAGCGACACGATGATGCTGTTGCGGAAGCCGGAGAGGATGAGGGAGTCCTCCCACATCCGCACGTAGGTGTCCCACTGGGGCACGGCCGGGATCCACACGGGCGGCAGCGCGAAGACCTCGAGCTTGGTCTTGAGCGACGTCGAGAACATCCAGAGCAGCGGGGCGATCATGGCGGCCGCGCCCACGACGAGGACGACGAACGTGATCCAGTCCGCGATCTTGGTGGTGGCGCGACGGCCGAGCGGCTTGCCGCCGCTGAGCAGCCGGCGCGGGGCCCGGCGCGTGGGAGGCGTGATCGCCGACGCGTCGGCGACCCGGGCGGGGGTCTGTTCCGTCAGGTTCATGATCCTCCTTTCAGTCCAGCACGAAGCTGTTGCGCCGGTTCAGGCGGAACTGGATGAGCGTGATGACAAGGATGAGCAGGCCGAGCACGATCGCCATCGCCGTGCCGTAGCCCATCTGCTGGTACTTGAACGCCTGCCGCCAGATGTACCAGACGGCCGAGGCCGTGCTGAGCTCCGGGCCGCCGGCGGGCGTCATGATGTTGATCTCCGTGAAGATCTGCGCGCCGCCGATGACGTTGGTGACCACCAGGAAGAAGGTCACGGGACGCACCATCGGCAGGGTGATCGCGCGGAACTGCTGCCAGCCGTTCGCGCCGTCCAGCTCGGCCGCCTCGTAGAGCGACCGGGGCACGGACTGGATCGCGGCCAGGTACAGGATCATGGAGTAGCCGAGGCCCTTCCACACCGCCATGGCGATGATGGCCGGCTTGGCGAAGTTCTTGTCCGCGAGCCAGTTGGGGCCGTCGATGCCGAACCACGCGAGGACCTGGTTCACCAGGCCGAAGTCGCCGTTGTAGGCCCACTGCCACAGGATCGCGATGGCGGCGAGCGACGAGATGACCGGCACGTAGTAGATGGTGCGCAGCGCGGTCCGGGCGGGGATCGCGCGGTTCATCCCGATCGCCAGCGCGAGGGAGAGGGCCAGCCCGACCGGGATGCCGATCATGTAGAAGAACGTGTTGTACAGCGACTGGAGGAAGTACCCGTCGCTGACCACGCGCACATAGTTGTCGAGGCCGACGAAGCGCGCGATGCCGAGACCGTTCGAGTTTGTCAGCGACGTGTAGAACGCCATGCAGACGGGGTACAGCGTGAAGAGCAGGTAGCCGACCACAGGGGCGGCGACGAACAGCAGCGCCCACCGGTGTTCCGACCGGTGCAGGCGCGAGGTCCCGGACGACGACATCGCGGGCTCCTTCCGTCGGGGGGACGCGGCCGCCCCAGGGGCAGGGGCGGCCGCGTCAGTCGGTGGTGGTGTCAGCTGCCGGCCGCGTTGGCGGCAGCGGCCTGCTCGGCGGCAGCGTTCGACTCGTCGAGCAGCGCCTGCATGCGCGGCTGCACCTCGGCGAGGTACTCGGCGGCCGTCTGCTGGCCGTCGATCACGGGCTGGATGTTGGTCCAGAGCTCGTCGTACCAGGCTGCACCATACGTGAAGGCGGCGGGCATCGGGCGGCCGTAGGTCTCGACGATGTCGAGGAACTCCTGGCGGTTGGCGGGCTCGGCTCCCTCCTCGGCGGCCCACTCGGCCGCCATGTCCTTCAGGTTCGGCACCTGGATGCCGGCCTCGACCAGCGTGGTCTGCGCCTTCTCGTCGGCGGACAGGTAGGTGACGAGCTGCACCGCCTCCTCCGGCATGGCGGTCGTGGCGGAGACGCCGATGCCGAGCGAGCCGATCCAGGTGGCGGGCTCACCCGTGGAGCCGGCCGGGAACGGGATCAGGTCGTACTCGAAGTCGAGCTCGTTGTAGACCGAGACGTCCCACGGGCCCACCGGGAAGAAGGCGAGCTCGCCGGCCATCCAGCGCTGGTACGTGTCGAGCGTGGCCGCCTGCTCCGCGTTCGGGGTGACCTGGTGGACGTTCGTCAGGTCGGCGATGTACTGCAGCGCCTCGGCCATCTCCGGGGTGTCCACGGTGACCTGCGTGCGGTCCTCGTTGGTCCAGTCGGCGCCGTTGCTCCAGGCGAAGCCCTGGGAGTTCCACTGGACGTTGAGGCCGGTGCCCCACTGGTCGACGACGCCGTCGCCGTCGGTGTCCAGGGTCGTGGCCTTCAGGACCTCGAGCCACTGGTCCCACGTGTACGGCTCGTCCGCGCTGGGCAGCGGGATGCCGGCGGCCTCGAGGATGGTCTTGTTGTAGCCCATCGCGAACGGGCCCACGTCCTTGGGCAGGCCGTACAGGCGGCCGTCGGGGGTGCCCTGGAGCTTCCCGTCGTAGCGGTACGAGTTCACCCCGTACTCCCACATGTTGTCCAGGTCGACGTTCTGCTCGGCGACGTGGTCGGTGATGTCGAGCAGGATGCCGGAGGTCACGTACGACTGCAGGCTGGCCTGCTCGATGTAGAAGACGTCGGGCACGTTGTTGCCGGCGATGGCCGCCTGCAGCTTGGTGGCGTACTGGTCGGCGTCGGTGACGACGACGTCGACCGTCACGCCGGTCTCCTCCTCGAAGCGGGAGATCGCCTCTTCGTACGCGGCCTTCTCGTCCTCACCGCCACGGAACATGAACGTGAGCTTGCCGTCGTCGTCCGTGCTCGAGCCCGCGCTGCAGGCTGCGAGGGTGCTGGACAGGGCAATCGCGGCGACCATGCCGGCTGCCAGGCGTGACTTCTTCATCACACGATCCTCTCGGGTACCAGGTGTGCGAGCGAAGAGAGCAGTGCCCGTGATGGTGCATCCTCGTCGACCCGCCATTTACATCGATGGAAATTCACCGACGGTCACACGGTGGCACGCCGGTACGGCAGCGGTCAAGTGGGCCTTGTCACGGAGTCACAACAATGCTTCACTATGGCTCTACAACGATGTACTACCGACCCGGCCCGCGCCTCGCCGCGCTCCGGGAGCACGCCGAGAGGAACCCGCTCCATGCATTCCGCAACCCTCACGCTCGACCCCGCCTTCGTCGTCGGACCCGTCCGGCGGCGGACCTTCGGGACCTTCGTCGAGCACCTGGGCCGTTGCGTGTACACCGGCATCTACGAGCCGGGACACCCCACCGCCGACGCCGACGGGTTCCGCGGCGACGTCCTCGAGCTGACCCGCGAGCTGGGCGTCTCCACCGTGCGCTACCCCGGGGGCAACTTCGTCTCCGGGTACCGCTGGGAGGACGGCGTCGGCCCCGTCGAGGAGCGGCCCACGCGGCTCGACCTGGCGTGGCACTCGTCCGACCCCAACACCGTCGGCGTGGACGAGTTCATGCGCTGGTCGGCGGTCTCGGGCACCGAGCCGATGATGGCCGTCAACCTCGGCACCCGGGGCGTCCAGGAGGCCCTCGACCTGCTCGAGTACTGCAACGTGCCGGGCGGCTCGTTCTGGTCGGACAAGCGCCGGGCGAACGGCGTCGAGGACCCGTACCGGGTGAAGATGTGGTGCCTGGGCAACGAGATGGACGGCCCGTGGCAGATCGGCCACAAGACGCCGCAGGAGTACGGCCGCCTGGCCGCCGAGACGGCCCGCGCCATGCGCATGATGGACCCGAGCATCGAGCTCGTGGTCTGCGGCTCGTCCAGCTCCGACATGCCCACGTTCGGCGAGTGGGAGCGCGTGGTCCTCACCGAGGCGTACGAGCACGTGGACCACGTCTCGGCCCATGCCTACTACTGGGAGGAGGACGGCGACCTCGCCTCCTTCCTCGCCTCGGCGGTGGACATGGACCACTTCGTGGAGTCGGTCGCCGCCACCGCCGACGCGGTGCGTGCCGCCGGCAAGCACACCAAGCGGATCAACATCTCGTTCGACGAGTGGAACGTCTGGTACCAGAAGCGCGCCGAGTCGCGCCCGCCGTCGGGCGACGACTGGCCGGTCGCGCCGGTCCTCCTGGAGGACCGGTACAACGTGGCCGACGCCGTCGTGGTGGGCAACCTGCTGATCTCGCTGCTGCGCAACACCGACCGCGTGCACGCGGCGTCGCTGGCCCAGCTCGTCAACGTGATCGCGCCGATCATGACCGAGCCCGGCGGCCGGGCCTGGCGGCAGACGACCTTCCACCCGTTCGCCCTCACGTCGCGTCACGCGGCCGGCGAGGTGCTGCGGGTCGCCGTCGACGCCCCGGTCGAGGAGACCGCGAAGTTCGGCGAGGTGCCGGTCCTGGACGCCGTCGCCACCTACGACGCCGAGACTGGCGAGGTCGTGATCTTCGCGGTGAACCGTTCCGTCACGCAGCCCGTGACGCTCGACGTCGACCTGCGCGGCTTCCCGGGCCTCCAGGTCGTCGAGGCGCTCACGCTCGCGAACCCGGACCACACCTGGCAGGCGACCGCCGACGACGCCACGTCGGTGCTCCCGCAGGCGAACACCACCGCCAAGGTGGCCGACGACCGCGCCCGTGCGGAGCTGCCGCCCGTGTCGTGGTCCGTCGTCCGCCTGGGCCGGGCGTGAGGGCCCGGACGGTGCTCGGGGCCGGGATCGGGGTCGTGATCGTAGCGGGTCTCGCAGCGGGTGCGATGGCGTTCCGGGGTCTTGGTGGCGGGGTCGGGGCCGCCGCCGGCGACCCGACCGGGCTGCCGCTCGCCGGCGACCTGCGCACCCACGACCCCGCCCTGGTGGTGGGGGAGCCGGGTGAGCCGTGGTTCGTCTACTCGACCGGTGATGTGAAGGTGGGCTTCGGCGCGCCTCAGGTGCGCCGGTCCGACGACGGCGGACGTACCTGGGCGATGGTCGGCACGGCGTGGGACCAGGACGACGACCCGGCCTGGGTGCGCGACGAGATCGACGGCGTGACCAACTTCTGGGCGCCCGAGCTCTACCACCATGACGGCACCTGGTACCTGTACTACTCGGCGTCGACGTTCGGCTCCAACAACTCCGCGATCGGCCTGCGGACCGGCACCACCCTCGACCCGGACGACCCGGGCTACGGGTGGACGGACCAGGGGCTCGTGGTGCGGTCGGTCGCGGGCGACAACCACTGGAACGCGATCGACCCGGGCATCGTCGAGGACGCGGACGGCAACCCCTGGATGGTCTACGGGTCGTTCTGGGGCGGGATCCAGCTGCTCCCGCTCGAGTGGCCGAGCGGCAAGGTCGTGCCGGGTGCGGAGCCTGTGAAGATCGCCTCGCGCGTGGGGATGACCGACAACGCCATCGAGGCGCCCTACCTCTACGCCCGCGACGGCTGGTACTACCTCTTTGTCTCGTGGGACCGCTGCTGCCGCGGGACGGACTCCACGTACAAGATCGTGGTGGGCCGTTCGCGCGACGTCACCGGCCCGTACCTCGACGCGGAGGGCCGCGACCTGGCCCTCGGCGGCGGCACCGTCCTGCTGGAGACCAGCGGTTCGATGGTGGGCCCGGGCGGCCAGTCCGTCTCGCGCGACCACCTCGGCTTCCACTTCTACGACGCCGACGACGGCGGCCTCTTCCGCCTCGCGATCCACGAGCTCAGCTGGTCCGAGGACGGCTGGCCGGAGGTTGCCACAGGGGGTGACGCCTGACCGCTGACCGGGCTGCGACGCCCCTCACCAGCCCGAGGGGCTGACCGAGCACCACCACCGTATTGTCGATACCTGATCGAGACGCGATCGTGACCGCCCTGATTTTGACCTGCGGCCATGTGAGCGTTAACAATCGAGAGGTTCGCCGGACGGTGGTGTTCGGCATGCTTGGAAATGAGGAGACGTCATGGCAAGGAAGCTCTGGCACACCCGTGCGCTGGCTGTGGCCACGACCGGTGTGATGGCCTTCGCGCTCGCCGCCTGCGGCGGGACCGGTGCGGGCGGCGGCGGTAACGCGGGCGGGGGCGACGGCGAGGAGGGCGGCCTGGTCGGCGTCTCGATGCCGACCCAGACCTCGGAGCGGTGGATCGCCGACGGCGAGGCTGTGGAGGCGGGTCTGGTCGATGCCGGCTACGAGGTGGACCTGCAGTTCGCGGGCGACGAGATCCCCCAGCAGCAGCAGCAGATCGACGCGATGATCAACGCGGGGGCCGAGGCCCTCATCATCGCCGCGATCGACGGCACCGCCCTGGCCGGCCAGCTGGAGGCCGCCGCGGCCGCCGGCATCCCGGTGATCTCGTACGACCGCCTGATCCGCGACTCGGAGAACGTGGACTTCTACGTCTCCTTCGACAACTACAAGGTGGGCGTGCAGCAGGCCAACTCGCTGCTGATGGGCCTCGGCCTCGTCGACGCCGAGGGAGCCCCCGTCGAGGGCGCGCCCGCCGGGCCGTTCAACGTCGAGCTCTTCGCCGGCTCGCTGGACGACAACAACGCGCACTTCTTCTGGGACGGCGCGATCGAGACGCTCCAGCCGTTCATCGATGCCGGCACGCTGGTGGTCCCCTCGGGTCAGACCGACATCGACCAGGCGGCCACCCTGCGCTGGCTGCAGGAGAACGCGCAGAAGCGCATGGAGGACCTTCTCACCGCGCACTACGGTGACAAGAAGGTCGACGGCGTGCTGTCGCCGTACGACGGTCTCTCGCGCGGCATCATCGAGGCGCTCCGCTCCGCGGGCTACACCGACGACGCCATGCCGATCGTGACCGGTCAGGACGCCGAGATCGCCTCCGTCAAGCTGATCGCCGACGGCGTGCAGTACGCCACGATCTTCAAGGACACGCGTCTGCTCGCCGAGCAGGCCGTCACCGCGACCGAGGCCTACCTGGCGGGCGAGGAGCCCGAGGCGAACAACACCGAGGACTACGACAACGGCATGAAGGTCGTGCCCTCGTACCTGCTCGAGTCCGAGATCGTCACGAAGGACAACATCCAGTCCGCCCTGGTCGACACGGGCTACTGGACGGCCGAAGAGGTCGAGTCCGGCGTGGCCGACTGACGCTTTCTCAGCGCCGAGGTAGCCGGTCCTCACGACCGGCTACCTCGGCTTCGCCGTCGGCCCCCCGGCCGACCATCGTGACGAGCAAGGACAAGGCATGGCCGAGACCAGCTCCCCGAACATCCTCGAGATGCGGGGCATCACCAAGACCTTCCCCGGCGTGAAGGCCCTGTCGGACGTGAACCTGACCGTCCGGCGCGGCGAGATCCACGCGATCTGCGGCGAGAACGGCGCGGGCAAGTCGACCCTCATGAAGGTGCTGTCGGGGGTCTACCCGCACGGAACCTACGACGGCGAGATCGTGCTCGACGACGCCCCGGCCGCGTTCGGTTCCATCAACGACTCCGAGGCCAAGGGCATCGTCATCATCCACCAGGAGCTCGCCCTGGTGCCCTACCTCTCGATCGCCGAGAACATCTTCCTCGGTAACGAGCAGCTCGGGTCGAACGGCCTCATCGACTGGCACCGCACCAACGACGAGGCCGCCAAGCTGCTCGCGCGGGTGGGGCTGAAGGAGCGCCCCACCACGCAGATCCAGGCGCTCGGCGTGGGCAAGCAGCAGCTCGTCGAGATCGCCAAGGCGCTCTCGAAGGAGGTGCGCCTGCTCATCCTCGACGAGCCCACCGCGGCCCTCAACGACACCGACTCCGAGCACCTGCTGGGCCTGCTCCGCACGCTCAAGGCGGAGGGCGTCACGTCCATCATGATCTCCCACAAGCTGGGCGAGATCGCCGACATCGCCGACCGCGTCACGATCATCCGGGACGGCCGGACCATCGAGACGCTCGACGTCGACCTCAGCACCCAGGACTCGGTGAGCCTCCAGGACCGCATCATCCGCGGGATGGTCGGCCGCGACCTGGAGCACCGGTACCCCGAGCGCGAGTCGCACCCCGGCGAGGAGGTGCTCCGCGTCGAGGACTGGACGGTGTACCACCCGACCCAGCCGGGCCGCGTCGTCGTCGACCACGCGAACCTGCGGGTGCGCGCCGGTGAGGTGGTCGGCATCGCCGGCCTCATGGGCGCCGGACGCACCGAGCTGGCCATGTCGCTGTTCGGCCGCTCCTACGGGCGGGAGATCTCGGGCCGGGCGTTCGTGCACGGCAAGGAGGTGTCCGTCAAGGACGTCCCCGACGCGATCGACGCCGGCATCGCCTACGTGTCCGAGGACCGTAAGCGCTACGGCCTCAACCTCATCGAGGACATCCGCCGGAACATCTCCGCCGCGGGACTCGGCCGCGTCTCGCGCCGCGGGTGGGTGAACGCGCAGGAGGAGCTCAAGGTCGCCGAGGAGTACCGCGCGGCCATGAACATCCGCGCACCTCACGTCCTCATGGAGGTCGGCAAGCTCTCGGGCGGCAACCAGCAGAAGGTCGTGCTGTCCAAGTGGCTGCACACGCAGCCCGAGGTGCTCATCCTCGACGAGCCGACGCGAGGCATCGACGTCGGCGCCAAGTACGAGATCTACACCATCATCAACCGCCTGGTCGCGGACGGGAAGGCCGTCCTGGTCATCTCGTCGGAGCTGCCCGAGCTGCTCGGCATCTGCGACCGCATCTACACGCTGGCCTTCGGCCGCATCACCGGCGAGGTCGACGTGGCCTCAGCCACCCAGGAGGGACTCATGGCACTCATGACGCAGGAGACCGCGCAGGAGGTGCGGGCATGAACGCCGCCGCCGACATCCGCGACCTGTTCACGCGGAACCTCCGCACCAGCGGCATCTACATCGCGTTCGTGGGGATCGTGGCGCTGTTCACCATCCTCACCAGCGGCCGCCTGCTCAGCCCCGGGAACGTCACCAACCTGGTGCTGCAGTACTCGTACATCCTGATCCTCGCGATCGGCATGGTCATCGTGATCATCGCCGGGCACATCGACCTGTCGGTGGGCTCGGTCGTGGCTCTGACCGGTGCGGTCTCGGCCGTGCTCGTGGTCCGCGAGGGCATGCCGTGGTGGGTGGGCGTGCTGGCGGGACTCGGCGTCGGCCTCGCGGTCGGCGCGTGGCAAGGCTTCTGGGTGGCGTACGTCGGGATCCCGGCGTTCATCGTCACCCTGGCGGGCATGCTGCTGTTCCGCGGCCTCACGCTCCAGGTGCTGAACAACATCTCGCTGTCGCCGTTCCCCAAGGAGTACGGCGACCTCGGGCGCGGCTTCCTCAACGGCCTCCTGGGCGGGTACGGGTACGACACGTTCACGCTCGTCATCTTCGCGATCGCGGTCGTCGGCTACGCGGTGTCCGCCTGGCGCTCGCGCCGGGCCAAGCTGGCCTACAAGCAGCACGTCGAGGCGATGGGCCTGTTCGTGGCGAAGATCGTCGCCGTGGCCGCGGTCGCCATGTGGTTCGCGTGGCAGCTCGCCACCAGCCGCGGCCTCCCGATCGTGCTGATCATCCTGGCGGTCCTCGTCCTCACCTACGCGGCCGTCACCAAGAGCAGCGTGTTCGGCCGGCACGTGTACGCGATCGGCGGCAACCTGTCCGCCGCCCAGCTCTCGGGCGTGCGGGTCAAGCGGGTCAACTTCCTGATCTTCCTCAACATGGGCTTCCTGGCGTCCATCGCCGGCGTGGTCTACTCCGCGCGGTCCAACGCGGCGCAGCCGGGCGCGGGCAACATGTTCGAGCTCGACGCGATCGCCGCCTGCTTCATCGGCGGCGCGGCGGTGTCCGGCGGTATCGGCACCGTGCCGGGCGCGATGATCGGCGGTCTCATCATGGCGGTCATGTCGAACGGCATGTCGCTGCTGGGCATCGACCAGTCCGTGCAGCAGGTCGTCAAGGGCATCGTGCTGCTCCTGGCCGTCGCGTTCGACGTCTGGAACAAGCGCCGTGCCGCGGAGGCCCGCGCCTGACCCCTCCCGTTCTGCTGTGGGTATGGCTGTGGCGTGAATTCCGCCCGGAGTTCACGCCACAGCCATACCCACAACGGACGGGTGGAGGAGAATTCCTCATATGGGGAACAACCCGCCCGGCGCCGAGCCGGCGATCCGCGTGCGAGGGCTGCGCGTCGAGCGCGGCGGGCGGGCGGTGATCGACGACTTCGACGTGGACGTGCCGGCCGGGTCGGTGGTCGGCCTGCTGGGGCCCTCCGGGTCGGGCAAGACCACGCTGATGCGGGCTGTCGTGGGCGTCCAGGCCCGCGTGACCGGGACCGTCGAGGTGCTGGGCCTGCCCGCGGGCTCCCCGGAGCTCCGCTCCCGCGTGGGCTACGTGACGCAGGCGGCGTCCGTCTACACGGACCTGACCGTGGCGCAGAACCTCGGCTACTTCGCCGCCCTGGCGGGTGTCCCGGTCGTCCGGCGGCGGGACACGGTGGCGCGGGCGGTTGCCGAGGTGGACCTGGGCGGGCACGAGAAGCAGGTGGTCGGCACGTTGTCCGGCGGCGAGCGGTCCCGTGTCTCGCTCGCGGCGGCGCTGGTCGGCGACCCGGAGCTGCTCGTCCTGGACGAGCCGACCGTGGGCCTCGACCCGGTGCTGCGACGCGACCTGTGGGCGCTCTTCCGCGACCTCTCCCGGGCCGGCCGCACGCTCCTCGTCTCCTCCCACGTCATGGACGAGGCGAACCAGTGCGACAGGCTTCTCCTGATGCGAGCCGGCGGGCTCGTCGCGGACGTCACCCCGGACGGCCTCGTGCGGCAGACGGGGGCGCCCGACGCCGAGCGCGCGTTCCTCGCTCTCATCGACAGGGCGTCCGGCCCGGCGTCCGGCCCGACGGAGGGCGCCCGATGAGCCTCACGCTCGCCACCGCCGGCCGGGTGCTCGCCCAGCTCCGTGCCGACCATCGCACCATCGCCCTCGTCCTGGTGCTCCCCTGCCTCCTCATCGGCCTGATCGCCTGGATGTTCGACGGCACGCCGGTGCTCGACCAGTTCGGCCCCATGCTCGTGGGCCTGTTCCCCCTGATCGTGATGTTCCTCGTCACGAGTGTGGCCACGCTGCGGGAGCGGCAGTCGGGCACGCTGGAGCGGCTGATGACCACCCCCGTCCGCAAGGGGGACTTCGTCGCCGGCTACGCCCTGGCGTTCGCCACGCTCGCCCTGTTCCAGTCGATCGTGGTGGTGGGCTTCGCGACGCTCGTGGGCATGGACGTCGCGGGGCCCCTCGGGCTCGTCGTCGTGGTCGCGCTGCTCGATGCCGTCCTCGGCTGCTGCCTCGGCCTCGCGGCCTCGGCGCTCGCCCGCAGCGAGTTCCAGGCTGTGCAGATGATGCCGGCGATCCTGTTCCCGCAGCTGATCACCTGCGGCCTGCTCATGCCGCGCGACGAGATGCCCCAGGTGCTCGAGTGGCTCTCGCGCGTGTTCCCGCTGACCTACGCGATCGAGGCGATGCAGGGCCTCGCACGCGGGGACCAGTGGTCCGACATCCGGGGTGCCGTGGGCGTGATCGCCCTCTTCATCGTCGGTGCGGTGGTGCTGGGCGTGCTGACGCTGCCCCGCCGCACTCCCTGAGGGGACCTCTGTCCGTGTGCGAGGGCTGCCGCGCGCGGCCGTGCGTGGGATGGTGAGCACCATGCTTCCCCGGCTCGTGCGCACCGCCTACGTGTTGAGCGTCGTCGTCCCTCTGCTCCTCGCGTTCCAGGTCTTCAGCGCGTACGACGAGGCCCCCGGCGCGGGAGCCGCCTTCCAGGTCCGGGTGGGCGAGGTGACGGGCACGCCACCGGCCGACGGCGTCGCACAGGTGGTCCGCGACGTCACCGAGGACACCGGGGCCGACGTCGGGTTCGTGGTGACCGACCTGACCGACCCGGCGCGCCGGACGCACCTCTACGCCGTGGCGGGGAACCCGGACGGCGTGGTCGCGACGCGGCTCGACGACGGCTTCCGGCACTTCAGCCCTTACCTCCGGGAGAGCTACCGGCCGCTCGAGGAGCTCGGCGCCGTCGACCCCCGGGGGTACTACCTCGTCTGGGGCACCGAGGCGGACGCTGACCGGCTGCTCGACGGGTTCCGTGAGCTCGGCCTGGACGGCGGCGTGGAGCCCTGGGTCGTCAGCCCGGGCGCCGCGCTGAGGAACCTGCCGTACGTGATGACCCCGCCCGTCCTCGGCGCGATGGCCACCGGGCTCCTGGCGGTGACCATCATGGTCGGTGGCGGCGTGGTGGCCAGTGCCCAGGCCTACGGCGTGCAGCGGCTGCAGGGCCGGTCGTTCCCCACGGTGCTCGGACGAGACCTGCGCGAGGTGGGCGTGATCCTGCTGGTGACCGCCGCGGTGGTGGTCGTTGCCGCCGCCGGTGGCCTCTGGTTCTACAACGGGTGGGCGCGGCTCGACGAGCTCGTCGTCTTCGCCGCGGCGTTCGTGGGGGCGTTCGTCGTGCTCGCGGTGCTGGCGCACCTCGTGACGATCCGGATGACGTTCGGCGCGCCGATCCTCGACGCCGTCAAGGGCCAGTTCTCGGCGGGCTGGGCTCTGACCGGCATGTTCGCCCTGCGGCTCGCGGCAGGAGTCCTGGCCGCGGGCGTCGGCTTCGCGACGCTGCAGGCGGGTCTGCAGGTGGCTGAGCGCGCTGCGGCGCAGGACAGCTGGAGCACGGCCCGGGACGCGGTGTACGTGCGCCTGTCGGGCCAGATCGGCGGTGACGACCCCGAGCTGGACGGGCGCGTCGGCGAGATGGCGCACCAGGCCACGGACGACGGCGACGCGGTCCTCGTCGACAACGTCACGACCCACCTGTCGCTGGAGACGGCGGACGGCCCGGGCGGGCCGCAGGTCGACGTGCGCGACGACGCCTGCCCGGCGCTCCTGGTGAACCACGCCTACCTGGACCGCCAGGTGGTGGAGACGGCCGCGGGGCGGCTCCGGGAGGTGTCACCCGCCCACGTGACGGTGGTCGCGCCGCCTGGGTGCGACGGGTTCGCCCGGGAGGTCGTCCCCCCGTACCTCGAGGGATGGGGGGCGGGCCTGGCCCGCCCGGTGCCCGTCGAGTACGTCGAGGGCGCACCCGGCCAGGACCACTTCACCTACGGGACGCTGAACCATGTGGAGCGGTCCCCGATGCTTCACGACGCCGTGGTGATCGTCGTCCCGCCCGACCTCGACCTCTTCCCGGCGAGCTATTACCTGAGTGCTGTCACCCAGGGCAGGGTCGTCTTCCCGGATGCGCCGACCGCGCAGGAGTATGTCGAGGCGTTCGGCGTCACGTCGATCGTCAACGGCCTCTGGCCGGCCGCCCGCTACGCCGCCGACCAGTACGCGCAGCTGGTCACCGAGCTCCGCGTGCAGGCGTTCAGCCTTGCCGCCGCGCTGCTCGTCCTGGTCGTCACGGCAGTGAGCGTGAGCGTGGTCCACGTGCGCCGGTCGGCCCAGACCGTCTACGTGAGACACCTCGCCGGCTGGCCCTGGTGGCGGGCGCACTGGCCCGTCCTGGCCGTCGAGGCCGGGATCGTCGTCGTGGTGGTGCTCCAGGGGGCGTCCCTGCTCCTCGACCCCGGCACCGCCGCGCTGAGCCAGGCGCAGGCCCTCAGGGGTGAGGCGGCAGTCTGGCGGGCGTCCACCGCCGGGTTCGTCTCCGCACTGGCGGTGGTGTCGGTGCTGGTCTCCCTCCGTGCGGCGACCGCCCGGCTCGTGGCGACACGGTCCGCGGACTCCTGACGACACTCCGGACGGGCTTGGCACGAGCAAAGATCTGTGCAAGGTTCACCTCGGAACGGCGTGAAGACTTCTCACACGCGCTGAACGAGGGAGAAGAAATGGTCCGCAAGAAGGTTCGCACGATGGTCGCCTCGACGGTCGCCGCCACGGCCCTGGTCGCCGGTGGCGCGACCGCTGCCACCGCGGTGATCAGCTACGTGGGCGGGGGCACCTGGCAGCACGGCGAGTCCTCCAACGTGTGGTCGTACTACCTTCACGAGACCCGGTGCCACGGTTCGTCGGTGCAGGGGGAGTACTTCGACTCGGACCAGGTCTCCGCGGGCTACTGGTCCCTCGCCAGCGCGCCGTCCCGCTGGTACGCCGTCGACTCCACCTACTGGCGCTACTGCTGACGAGGGCGGGCGCCCCACGGGGCGCCCCTGCGTGCCCTCCTGCGCCCCGGCCCGGCCTACGGCCGGGCCGCGAACCGCTCCAGCAGGTCGGCATGACCGGAGCAGATGAGCAGGTCGTTCGAGGAGACCCGGGTCTCGGGCGTCGCGTACACGAAGTCGACGCCGGGTGACTTCACCCCCACCACCGTGATGCCGTAGCGCTGCCGCACGTTCGACTGCGCCAGGGTGAAGCCCTGCATCTCCTTCGGCGGGCGCATCTTGACGATGGTGAAGCCGTCCTCGACCTCGATGTAGTCGAGCAGCTTGCCGCTCACGAGGTGGGCGACGCGCGACCCGGCGTCGGCCTCCGGGAACACCACGTGGTGCGCGCCGATGCGCGTGAGGATCCGGCCGTGCTCGGCCGAGATCGCCTTGGCCCAGATCTGGGGGGTGCCCAGGTCCACGAGGTTGCCGGTGATGAGCACCGACGCCTCGAGCGACGTGCCCACGCCCACGACGGCCACACCGAAGTCGCGGGCGCCGAGCTGCTCGAGCGCCTCGGGGTTGGTGGCGTCGGCCTCCACGAGCGGGAGCCGGCCCGACCACTGGGCCACCAGGTCGGGGTCGCGCTCGACGGCGAGCACGTCCTGGCCCAGGCGGTCCAGGGTGGCCGCGATCGCCGACCCGAACCGCCCCAGGCCGATGACGAGCACGCCCGCGTCCCGCTCCGGCTTCTTCTCCGGCTTCCTGTCCGACACGTGGTTCCTCTCGAACGAAGGTCTGGTCTCAGCCGATGATCGGCCGTTCCTCGGGGAAGCGTACGATGCGCCGCCGGTCGCGGATGGCGAGGGCGGCCGCGAACGTCATGGTCCCGGTACGGCCCACGAACATCAGCGCGCACAGCACGTACTTGGCGGCGTCGGGCAGTCCCGGGGTGATGCCCGTGGAGAGCCCCACCGTGGCGAAGGCCGAGATCACCTCGAAGAGCACCACGCTGAGCTGCAGGCCGGTGATCTCGAGGAGCGCCACGCACGAGACGAGCACCGCCGTGGCTCCGACGAAGACGACGGCGATCGACAGCCGCAGCGTGTCGCGCGGGATGCGCCGTCCGTAGGCCTCGATGTCGCGGTCGCCCCGGGCCTCGGCGGCGATGGCGAGCAGCATGACGGCCAGGGTGGTCACCTTGATGCCGCCGGCGGTCGACGCCGAGCCGCCGCCCACGAACATGAGGGCGTCCTGGAGCAGCCAGCTGGACTGGCTCATGGCCCCGACGTCGACGGTGGAGAACCCGCCCGAGCGTGGCATGACGCCGGCGAAGAGCCCGGCCAGGAGCTTGTCGCCGAGCGGGAGCGGACCGAACGTGCGCGGGTTGTTCCACTCGAGGGCGAGCAGCAGGACCGAGCCCACCACGAGCAGGGCGGCGCTGGTGACCAGCGTGAGGCGGGTGTGCAGCGACCACCCGGCCCGCCACCGCCGCCGGCTGCCGAGGCGCGGGCGGCTCCGCATGAGGTTGAGGATGACCGGGAAGCCGAGGGACCCCACGAACACGCCGAGCGCGATCGGTATGCACAGCCACCAGTCGCCCACGTGGTCGAGCATCCCGGCGTCGGGCACGAAGCCGGCGTTGTTGAAGGCCGAGACGCCGTAGAAGACGGCGTGCCACGCCGCCTCGCCCACCGACTCGTTGAGGACGAGGAACCGCGGGAAGAGCAGCAGCGCGATCGAGAGCTCGAGCAGCGTGGCGGTGACGATGACGACCCGGAGGAGCGACCCCACCTCGCCCAGCTTGTCCGTCTTGGTCTCCGAGGCGGTGAGCAGCCTCTGCGTGAGGCCGATGCGCCGCGAGACGGCGAGGCCCAGGATCGACGCGAGCGTCATGACCCCGAGGCCGCCCACCTTGATGCCCGCGAGGATGACGACGAGGCCGTACCCCGACCAGTACGTCGCGGTGTCCTGCACCACCAGGCCGGTGACGCAGACCGCTGACACGGCCGTGAAGAGCGCGTCGACGAAGCTGGCACGCTCGCCCGACGCCGTGGCCCACGGCGGCATCAGCAGCGCCGTGAACACTGCGATCACCGCCGCGAACACGGTCACCGCGAGCCGGGCGGGCGAGTGCCGCGCCACACGATCCACCAGCTCGCGACCGGCGAACAGCCGGTCACGTACCCGGCCGCGCAGGCTCTGCGCCATCGTCCTCCTTCGTCCGTCTGCGACAGAACGCTATAGCCGACCTGGCCCGTGACGCGCCAGCGCGGCCGTCACCGCGGGTCGGGAGCGTCCTGAGACACCGCGGGGGAGCGGCGGGCAGGTCGGTTACGGTGGACGGGTGCGCGTCGCCCGGCTGGTGTGGAGCCCTGACCTCCTCGAGTACGACTTCGGTCCCGGGCATCCCATGGCACCGGCCCGGCTGGCGCTCACGATGCGCCTGGTGGCCGACCTGGGGCTGCTGGACCAGCCCACGCTCGAGGTGACCGACGTGGCGCCGGCGAGCGACGCCGTCGTGCAGACGGTGCACGACCCGGACTACGTGGCCGCCGTCCGGCGAGCCGGGACCGCCCTCGAGGTGGACGAGGCACGGGGCCTCGGCACGGAGGACAACCCGCTGTTCCGCGGCATGCACGAGGCGGCGGCCCGGCAGGTCGCCGGGTCGGTCGACCTGGCCCAGGCGGTCTGGGACGGGGAGGTCCAGCACGGCCTCAACATCGCGGGCGGCATGCATCACGCGCAGCGCGGTGCGGCCTCGGGGTTCTGCGTCTACAACGACGCCGCGGCCGCGATCCAGCGGCTTCTCGACCTCGGTGCGGAGCGCGTCGCCTACGTCGACCTCGACGCCCACCACGGCGACGGCGTCGAGGCGTTCTTCTGGGACGACCCTCGCGTGCTGACGGTCTCCGTGCACGAGGAGGGACGCACCCTCTTCCCCGGTACCGGTCACCCGGCGGACACGGGCGGCACGGGGGCGGCGTCGGGCACCGCGGTCAACGTCGCCCTTCCTGCCCGGACGGACGGGCCGGGCTGGCTCCGGGCGGTCGACGCCGTGGTGCCTCCGGTGGTGCGGGCCTTCGGCCCGCAGGCGATCGTGTCGCAGCACGGCTGCGACGCGCACGGCCTGGACCCGCTGTCGCACCTGGAGGTCCCGGTCGACGCGCAGCGCACGGCCGCGGAGTGGGTGCACGCGCTCGCGCACGAGCGGGCCGACGGCCGCTGGGTGGCGCTCGGGGGCGGCGGGTACGCGGTGGTCGACGTCGTCCCGCTCGTCTGGGCGGCGCTCGTCGCCGACGCGGCGCACGCCCCGCTCGACCGCGGCGCCCCGCTGCCCGAGAGCTGGCGCCAGGCGGCGCAGGGCATGTCGGGCATCGAGCCCACCCGCACGCTCGGGTCCGGCGAGGTGGGGTTCCGGTCCTGGCGGTCCGGGTACGACCCCGCGGACCCGCTCGACCGGGCGGTCGCGGCCACGCGCCGCGAGGTGTTCCCGCTGCTGGGCCTCGACCCACACCACGACTGAGCGGCCGCGCCGCCGGCCGAGCGCGCCGGCTCAGCCAGCCGCCGATACCGGCGCGAACCGGCGGATACGTCCGGCCGAGGGCCGTCATATCCGCGTTCGCAGAGCGGACGCGCCGCCTTGCTGCTTAGTCTCCGGGCATGGGCATCGCCACGGGGGCGGGACGGCGCCTGATCGACGACGCCGGCACCGCCGTAGACGAATCCGGACCATCGGAGCCGCACGAGCCGGCGCGCAACCTGGTGGCGGCAGAGCCTCCGTCCCCTCCTCCGCCCCGTCGGCGACGCGGCGTCTCGATCCTCTCGAAGCTCCTCGCCATGCTCCTCGGCGTGAGCGTCCTGTCGGCCGTCGTGGTGGGCTACGTGGGCTACCGCGCCGGGACGGCGTCGCTCCGCGAGGCCGCGATCGAGCGGATGACCGAGGTGCGGGAGTCCCGGGCCCGCGAGGTCACCGCGTACTTCGACCGACTGCGCGCCGCGGTGGTGCTCGACAGCAAGGGCATCGCCGTGGAGGCACTGCCCGCGTTCGACGCGGCCTTCCACGAGCTCGAGCAGACGCCGGCCGCACCCGCCGACGAGGCCGCGGTGCGTGCGTACTACGAGGAGTCGTTCGCCCCCCAGCTCGAGGCGCGGAGCGGCACCGAGGCCGACGTCGCTGCGCTGCTCCCCGACACCCCGGCCGCGACGTACCTCCAGGCGCGCTACACCGTGGCCTCGGAGGACTGGGACGCCCGCCTGGCCCTCGACGACGCGGGCGACGGCAGCGCGTGGTCCGCCGCGCACGCCCAGTTCCACGACTACTTCCGCGACGTCATCGAGCTCAAGGGGTACGACGACGCGATGCTGGTCGACCCCGAGGGCAACGTGGTCTACAGCGCCTACAAGGGGGTGGACCTCGGCTCCAACGTGCTGACCGGTCCGTTCGGTCGTGGCCCGCTCGCGGAGGTGGTGGGTGAGGCGCTCGCCTCGACGTCGCTCGACGCCATGGTGTTCGCCGACCTCGGGAGGTACACGCCGAGCCTGGGCGCGCCGGCGGCGTTCGCCGCCTCGCCCGTGGGGTCCGACGGCGAGATCGCCGGCGTGCTCGTCTACCAGGTCCCCCTGGCCCAGCTCAACGACGTGATGACGTCGGGCGGCGACTGGGCCGGGACCGGCCTCGGTGCCACCGGCGAGACCTACCTGGTGGGCCCGGACAACCTCATGCGGTCCGTGGCTCGCGAGCTGCTGGAGGACCCTGCGGCCTACCGGGACGCGGTGGTCGGGAACGGCACGTCGGCCGCGGTGGCCGACCGCCAGGTGGCCGTGGGCGGCTCGGTGCTGCTGCAGCCGGTGGAGTCCGTGGCGGCGGACCAGGCCCTGCGGGGCATCACCGGTTCGGGGGTGAACACCGACTACCGCGGTGCTGACACCCTCGCGGCGTGGCGGCCGCTCGACATCCCCGGCGTCCAGTGGGCGCTGGTCGCCGAGCTGGACACGAGCGAGGCCTTCGCCCCGGTACAGGACCTCCGGCGGCGCCTGGTCCTGAGCACCGCGGCGCTCGTGCTCCTGGTCTCGCTCGGCTCGCTCCTCCTGGCCCAGGTGTTCCTCCGCCCCGTGCGGCGGCTGCTCACCGGCGTGCGGGAGGTGGCGGCGGGCAACCTGGACGCCCGGGTCGAGGGCGCCGGACGGGACGAGTTCGGCGAGCTGGCCGACGCGTTCAACGACATGGGCCGGTCGCTGCGCACCAAGGCCGACCTGCTCGCGGCGCAGCAGGCGGAGAACGAGCGGATGCTGCTCACCCTCATGCCCGAGACGGTCGCCCGCAGGTACCGCGACGGCGAGGAGACCATCGCCGAGGAGCACCAGGACGTCACCGTGGTGTACGCCGAGCTGGACGGGCTCGACGACCTGACCCGCGACCTGCCGTCGGACGAGTCGCTCGGATACGTCAACGCCCTGGTCCGGGCGTTCGACGAGGCCGCCGAGCGGCTCGGCGTGGAGAAGGTCCGGACCCTGCGCTCGGGCTACCTGGCAAGCTGCGGGCTCGTGGTGCCGCGCGTCGACAGCGCGCGGCGGGCCCTGGAGTTCGTGCGCGAGATGCAGCACGTCGTGGAGGCCTTCGACGCCCAGCACCGGGCGGGCCTGTCGCTCCGCGCGGGCATCGACACCGGGCCGGTGACGAGCGGCCTCGTGGGGCGGCAGAGCATGGTCTACGACCTCTGGGGCGACGCGGTGAGCCTGGCGTACAGCCTGCGGCAGACCACCGGGGGCCCTGGCGTCTTCGTCTCGTCCGCCGTCCACGACCGGCTGCGGGACGCCTACCGCTTCCGTGAGGCCGGGCGGGTGGAGACCAGCTCCGGCCCGGAGACCGTCTGGGAGCTGGTGGAGGACGACCGTGGCTGACCTCGCCGGGCAGGGCTGGTTCTGGTGGGCGGCGGGGATCGTCGTCGGTCTGCCCCTGGTGCTCCTCGCACTCACCGAGGTGCACGCCGCGCTCACGCGGCGGAGGCACCCGGCCGCGCGCCCGGTCGGATTCCTGCGGACGTACGTGGTCCCGGCGGTGGCGCTGCTCCTCCTCGTCACCCAGGCGACGCGGGTGTCCGCCGAGGTCACATGGGTGCGCGTCGTCGCGACCGTCGTCGGCTTCCTGGTCCTCCTCGTGGTCCTCTCGGGCTTCGACGTCGCCCTGTTCGGCACCGCCCGCGAGGGCACCTGGCGGGCGCGCCTGCCGTCGATCTTCGTCGACCTGGGCCGGCTGGTGGTCGTCGGCGTAGGGCTCGCCCTCCTCTTCTCCTGGGTGTGGGGGGCCGACGTCGGCGGGCTGTTCACCGCGCTCGGTGTCACCTCGATCGTGCTGGGCCTGGCGCTGCAGAACGCCGCCGGGTCGGTGATCTCCGGCCTCCTGCTCCTGTTCGAGCAGCCGTTCCGGATCGGCGACTGGCTCGACACGGGCTCGACCCGCGGCCGGGTCGTCGAGGTCAACTGGCGGGCGGTGCACATCGAGACGGGCGAGGGCATCCGGGTGGTGCCCAACGCCTCGCTCGCGGGGTCCGAGTTCACCAACCTCAGCGAGCCGTCCGCGGAGCACACGGACACGGTCGCGGTGGCGTTCGCGACGTCGGACCCGCCGGGCGCGGTCGAGGCGCTCCTGCTGCGGACCGCGGCGGCGGAGCCGGCCCTGGTGCCGGGGCAGCGGCCGACGGTGGTCGTCGCGGGGTCCGGCGCCTACGAGGTGAGCCTCCCGCTCCGGTCCTTCCCCGACGCCGCGGGGGCGCGGTCTCGGTTCCTCGGCCGCCTCTGGTACGCGGCGCGGCGGGCCGGCCTGCACCTCGACGGCGACGACACCTGGGCCGCACCGCTCCCGACGGCGAGCGAGGCGCTCGCGGTCGTCGGTGCGACGCTCGGCCTGGACAGGTCCCGGCTCGGCGACGCCGAGGACCGCGTCAGGGTGGAGCGCTATGGCGACGGCGAGGTGGTGCAGCAGGCCGGCGTCGTGCCCGAGGCCATGGACCTGGTGCTCGACGGCAGCGCCTACCTGGCGCTCCCCGCCCCCGCGGGTGAGACGCAGGCGATCCTGCACCTCGAGCGCGGCTCGTACCTGAGCCCGACGGCCCTGACCCGCGAGGTCGCGTCCCTGGTGGGGGTGGCGGTGGGGGAGCTGACGGTGGTGCGGCTGCCGGTGGAGGTGGTCCGGGAGCTCGTCCAGCACCGCCCGGACCTCGCGCGCGAGATCGGGGCCGAGATCGACCGGCGCCGGGAGATCGCCGGGCTGCACGCGGCGGCCGCTCTCGGGGCTCTGTCCTGAGCCCTGCCGGCCTCGATTACAGGCCCGGGCGCGGGAGCGGGTATCCTGGCGGACGGACTCCCTCTCGTGTTGGTCGGCCTACGCCTCTTCGGCGTGACTGTCCACGACCAACCGTGGACCAAACTCGCCGAGCGGCCCGGACAGGGCTGTCGCCGACCGATCGAACATTGTGAGGACCTATGGGCTCCGTCATCAAGAAGCGCCGCAAGCGTATGGCCAAGAAGAAGCACCGCAAGCTGCTTCGCAAGACGCGCCACCAGCGCCGCAACAAGAAGTGACGCCGGCACCCGTCAGGGTGCCTGTGCCGAGCCCGGAGCCTTGTCCAAGGCGCCGGGCTCGGCCCGTTCCCGGGGGTGGTCAGCCTCCGCGCAGGCGGCGGCGCAGCGACCGCAGCACCAGGCCCGCGACCCAGGCCGCGCCCGCCCACGAGGCCGTCCGTACCCCGCGCCCGGCGGCGCGCTGCGAGCGGCCCCGGAACTCCCGGATGGGCCAGCCCACGTGCTGTGCGTGCCGGCGCAGGCGGAGGTCCGGGTTGATGGGGCACGGGTGCCCCACGGTGTGCATCATCGGGAGGTCGTTGAGCGAGTCGCCGTAGGCGTAGCTCGCGCTCAGGTCGATGTCCTCCTTGTCGGCGAGCTCACGCACCGCCTGCGCCTTGGCCTCGCCGTGCATGAGGTCGCCCATGAGCCGGCCGGTGTAGAACCCGTCGCGGTGCTCCGGGATGGTGCCGAGGCAGCCCGTGGCGCCGAGCCGGCGGGCGATGAGCGCGCCGATCTCGACGGGCGTCGCGGTGACGAGCCACACCTGGTGGCCCGCGGCGAGGTGCTCGTCGAGCAGGCGCCGCGTGCCGGGGAAGATCCGGAGCGCGAGGACGGTGTCGTACACCTCCTCGCCGAGGGTCGTGACCTCGGCGACGGTGCGACCCGCGATGAGCGAGAGGGCGCGCTCGCGCACCACGTCGATCTGCTCCCGCGACTCGCCGAAGAGCACGTAGCGGGCCTGGATGGCGGCGAACCGCAGCAGGTCGCGCGTGCCGAAGAACCGCCGCTGGTACGCGGCACGGGCGAGGTGGAAGGCGCTGGCGCCCCGGATGATCGTGTTGTCGACGTCGAAGAACGCCGCGGTGGCGGACGGGGGGAGCGTCGACATGCGGACCACAATATCCGCGCCTCGGGCAGCGCTCGCACGACGCCGCTGGTACAACCAGGAGGTGACCGACACCCGCCCCCCGGCCGAGAGCACAGTCCTCGCCCGTTCGCTCCACCTCCTGGTGGCCCTCGTGGCCCTCGCGGGCTTCACGATGGAGCTGACGACCGCCCTCCTGGGCGGCGCCGGTGCGGCGCCGTCGCACCTGGAGCGGATCGTCCGGCTCTTCAGCTTCTTCACGATCGAGTCCAACCTGCTGGTCGGCGTGGTCTCGCTGCTCCTGGCGCTGCGCGCGGACCGCGACGGGCGCATCTTCCGGGTCGCCCGGCTGGACGCGCTGCTGTACATCGCGGTCACGGGGATCGTGTACAACACGGTGCTGGTGGGCCTGCCGTCGCTGACGTCGAGCCCGTTCTCGAACTTCCTGCTCCACACGGCCACGCCGGTCCTGGCGGTCGTCGTGTGGCTCTGGGTGGGCCCGCGGCCCCGCATCGACGTGGCGACGGTCTGGTGGTCGGTCGTGCTCCCGGTGGTGTGGCTGGTCTTCACGTTCGTGCGCGGGGCGGCCACCGGCTGGTACCCCTACCCGTTCCTCGACGCCGGGGAGATCGGGCTCGGCCGGGCTCTTGTGAACGCGGGGATCGTGGCCGTCGTCTTCCTCGTGCTCGCCTGGGGCATGCGGTGGGTCGACGGCCGGCTGCGCCCCGTGCCCGGCCGGGTGGCCCCGGCTGCGAAGGCGCCCAGCGCACTGCCGTAACCTCGTCCCGTGGACGGGAAGCAGGGCGAGGCCCGCGTGGTGCTCTACACGCGCGAGGGATGCCACCTGTGCGACGACGCACGCGCGGTCGTGGTGCAGGTGTGCGCGGAGACGGGCGCCGCCTGGCGCGAGGTCGGCATCGACGACGACCCGGACCTGACCGAGAGGTACGGCGAGTACGTGCCTGTGGTCGAGGTCGACGGCGTCCAGCAAGGTTTCTGGCGCGTGGATGCGGCGCGCCTGGCCCGGCGACTGGCATGATCTGTCCAGCGAGTGTGTGCGAGTCGCCCCGACGGTGCGGTCGGGGAGAGGGGAGCAGCACGTGGTGAGCGAGCCCAGCGACGCCGCAGTGCCCGGAGCGACAGTCGCGAGACTGCCCTACTACCTGCGCGCCCTGCGCGACCTGGCGGCCCAGGGGGTGACGACGACGTCGTCGTCCGAGCTGGCCGACCGATCAGGCGTGAGCTCGGCGCAGCTGCGCAAGGACCTGTCCTACCTCGGGTCGTTCGGGACGCGAGGGGTGGGGTACGACGTCGAGTCGCTCGCCTCGTACATCACCGTCGCCCTGGGGCTCGAGACCGAGCACCGGCTCGCGATCGTCGGGATCGGCAACCTCGGGCACGCCCTGGCGAACTACTCGGGCTACACCGCGCGCGGCTTCCAGGTCACCGCGCTGCTCGACGCCGACCCCGCCGTGGTGGGCACGGAGGCCGCGGGCCTCACCGTGCAGCACATCGACAAGGTGGCCGAGGTGATCGACGAGGCCGGGGTCTCGATGGTCGTGCTGGCCACGCCCGCGCAGGTGGCGCAGGAGATCGCCGACCGGGTGGTCGCCGCGGGGGTGCGCGAGATCCTCAACTTCGCCCCCGTGGCGCTCCAGGTGCCCGACGACGTGGTGGTGCGGTCGGTGGACGTGGGTGGCGAGCTGCAGATCCTGGCGTTCCACGCGGCGACGCGCGCGGCAGCGCTGTAGGCGCGGTCACGCCCGCCCACCTCCTCGTCGC
>NZ_JBXTSN010000012.1:0-46618 GCF_057158775.1 Antribacter sp. NEAU-D49
ACGCCGGGCGACGGCCACGACGTCCTCGCGGAACTCTTTGGGGTGGGGTCTGGGCACGGTGAACATCCTTCCAGCAGTGCCTGTCGGCACCACAAGTCAGTTGTCACCTATCCGTGCAGCAGTCCCCCGAGCCCAACAAGAGTGGCGGCAAGCGCTCGCGACGCCGCAGGCCCGCACAGACGACATAGCCGAGAAGCGCCCGGAGGGCCGGACCCCATGGGTCCGGCCCCCCGGCCAGTCGGGCAGGCTCACCAGCCCGAGCCGTCGCCCAGCTCTACGTCCTGCGCGACAACCGCGCGTGCCGTCACCTTCGGAGCGGCATCGACCCGCTCCGTCCCCGCAGCCTCCTCCTGCCCGATCTCGACCATGGCCTGGAGCACTGCCGAGGTGTCCGGCGCCAGTCGCAGCCGCTCGATGTAGTGCCGGCCGGTCACGCCGCCGTCGATCTTGTGCCCCAGGAGGGCAGCGGCGTCGGCGACTCCCATCTTGCGGGCGACGACCGTTGCGACGGTCTTGCGCAGCAGGTGCGGGTAAACCTCGCCCACCATCCCGGCTTCCTCCAGCGCTGCGCGCAGTGATCGCCGGATGTTGTGGGGCGTCTGCGGGGTGAGCACGTTGCGGCCGTCGCGGAAGCGCCGGGACGGGAAGACCGGCATCTCCGCCGTCGTGACCGCCGGACGGATCGACTCCAGCGACGCGGCCAGGAACGCCGGGATGATGATGGTCCGCTCCCCCGCGTCCGTCTTCGGCATGGCCTGGCGCACGGTGCCCTGCCCCTTGACGTCGGCCAGGGTCGCCTCGACCGAGATCGTCGGCAGCCCGTCCGGGGACAGGTTCACCTCACCCCACCGGAGCGCCATCACCTCGCCGATCCGCATCCCGGTCCCGAGCATCACGTCCACCGCGACCGGCAGGTGCCCCGTAGGCTTCGGGCCCGGCTGACCCATCCGGGAGGCCTCCCACGCACGAACGGCGGCGCGCAGGCGGTACACGTCCGTCGTCGTCATCGCCTTCGGGTCGGGCCTCTTCTTGGCCGGAGGGATCGTCTTGCGCACAGGGTTGTCCCGCAGCGCGTCATGCACCACGGCCCGGTCCAGGACCGCGATGAACGCTCCTCGAGCGCTGATTGTCGTACTGATCAGGTCGTGCTTCTTGCCCTGACCACGCGCCACGATGCCGTCGACCCAGGCCTGACATCGGGCGGGCGTCAGCTCGTTCAGGCGCAGCTTGCCCAGCCGCGGAACCACGTGGTTGCCCAGCAGCCGCTCGTACTCGTCCACCGTCTGCGGGCGGATCTGCGGGTTCGCCCACCCCGACCGCACCCGCAGCTCGTTGATCCACTGCCGACAGGCGGCACCGACCTTGCTGTCCGGCTTGAGATCCATCGACCCCTGGGGCGCGCCCAGCCGCTCGGCGACCGCGTCCTGCACCCGGAGTCGCGCCTCCTCGCCCGTCGGACCGACGCGCGAGACCTGCGTCTCGGAGCCGTCGAACAGTCGCACACGCACCTTCGCTCGCCACTTCTTCGCATGGGGCGCGATGAAGATCTCGCCGTGCTGTCCCGGCTTGAGCCCGTTGATGGTCACGGTTCACCACCCCGACCCGTCATCGGTCCCGGTGCCATCGGCGTCGTCGTCCACGGCCGACGTCGTCCGCCGCGCCTCCAACCAGGCGCGCACGTCCGCCTCGTCGAACATCAGGTGCCGGCCGATCTTGTACGCGGCAGGCGCCGTGCCGCGCCGCCGCCAGCCGTGGACCGTCCGCGGCGTGGCGCGGAGCTTGGTGCACAGCTCGTCAAGCGTCCACAGCGGTGTCCGCGAGAGGTTCTCGGAGTTCTCGGTGTGGTGGTCCATGAACGTCAGGTGCGCGTGGCACACCACCCGTCCACGCCCGCTCGTACGCATCGGTCGACGCCTAATGCGTGGCACAATCCGTGGCATTTTCACTCGGCCGCCCTTCGTCGTGGCGGTCCGGCAGAAACCGAAAGGGCCGCTGACCTGGCATTACGCCAGACTCAACGGCCCTCAATCGGTGGAGCTAGGGGGATTCGAACCCCCGACCTTCTCATTGCGAACGAGACGCGCTACCAACTGCGCCATAGCCCCTCGGACTGCAGAAGACTAGCACTTCTGGGCAGGTGATCCGCAACTTGGCCGGGTGTCGCGCGAGTCACGACGGGACTCGCGCGACACCAGGCCGGGCACGAGGCCAACCGCAGGATCAGCCCGCCGCCCGCCGCCGCGCGAGGATCTCCTCGAGCGGCTGCGCGAGCGTCTCGGTGCGCGTGCGCGGCACGTCGCCGCGGATCAGCTCGTCCTCGGCACGCTCCTCCGCGATGTCGGGCTGCAGCACCTCCGCCACGGACGCCGCCTCGGCGGCGTCTTCCGACGAAGCCTCGGCCAGCGGCGCCGGCTCCCGCCGCGGCGCCGGCGGCTTGGTCACGTAGGTGGGCAGCGGCACGGGGACGGGGTTCCAGGCGAGCCCTCCGCCGAGCGCCTCCTCGGCCGGGGCCGCCACGCCCTGCTCGTCGACCTCGAGGACCGTGACGGGCTCCACGCGGGGCTCGTCCAGGATCTCGTCAAGGATGTCGCGGTGCTCCACGATCGGGATCGCCTGCGTGGCCGTCTCCGACCCGTGCACGGCCACGCCGGTCACCCGCAGCCGGTTGCGCGGCACGTAGGGCCCGCCGTTGGCGAGCGCCCGCGCCTGCGTGGCACGCTGCCGGGCCCGGTGCCGTGACGCGGCCCACGCGGCCTCCGCGCGGCGCGCGGCGATCGCGGCCCGCCGTCCGGCGATCAGCACGAGCAGCAGCAGGGCCGACGGCGCCGCGGCCGCACCCCAGTGCACCAGGTCCAGCGCCACGCAGGTCCAGGCCGCCGCGCTGGTGAGGAACAGGAGGATGGTGACGATGAGACGTCGTCGGGCACGCGCGGCTCGACGCGCCCGCGCCTCGAAGAGCGCGAGGCGCTGGCGGGCGGAGAGCTGTGGCTGGATCTCCAGGGCGGATCCGGTGCGCGTGGAGACCGCCGTACCCCTCGTTCCCGGGGTGCTGCTCATGACCATCGCCCCTCCCTGCCCTGGTTCGAGCCTCGCCGATGGCGTGGTGGTGGTATTTTGCCGCATCACGACCGGTTCGTCCCCACCAATGGCGATGACGCGCAGAGCCGTGGAGTAACGGTCGGACACCCGGGCCTCAGCCAGCTGGCCCCGGTGCCGCAAAAGCTGGGGCACCCAGTACCCCAGCCACAGGACGAACAGCGCCACGGCTGTGAGTCCTGCGGTCGACGCTTCCACGTGTCGACGGTAGGCGAGCCATGTCACCCCCTCGGGGACTTCACCCCGGCGTGTCCGCGCCCGGGCGAGTTCTTTACAGCGCGTCCCTGGTCTGCTGCCAGCGCGCCAGCAGGCCTCCCGGGACCTCCTCAGAAGTCAGCGCGAAGGTCCGGTGGTCGCGCCAGGCTCCCTGGATGTGGAGGAACCGCTCGCGCAGGCCCTCGTCCCGGAAGCCCAGCTTCTCGACCACGCGCAGGCTCGGCCCGTTCTCGGGGCGGATGTTGATCTCGACGCGGTGCAGGCCCAGCACGAGGAAGCAGTAGTCGGTGGCCATGGCCACGCCCGTGGGGGTCACGCCGCGGCCGGCCACCTCCCGGCCCACCCAGTAGCCGATGCTCGCCGAGCACAGCGACCCGTACGTGATGGACGAGACCGTCAGCTGCCCCACGAGCGCGCCGTCGAGCTCCACGCCGAACGGCAGCGTCGTCCCGGAACGCGCCTGCGCAGAGAGCGCACGCACGTACTCGCCGAACGTCGCCACCTGCTGCCGGTCGCCGCCGGGAAACGGCGACGTGGCCTCCCAGGGCTCCAGCCACGCGGCGTTCTCGGAGCGGAGACGCATCCAGTCGGCGCTGTCGCGCCGGTGCAGCGGTCGCAGCACCACCACACCCTGGCGCGTGTCCTCGCGCAAGGTCACCGGCCACGGCTTGGCCATGGTCCACCCCTTCGCGAACCGGGGGGTCACCGTCGGCGTCTCCGCTTCCCGGGCCCCGTCCCACGGCGCATCCGCCGGCCTGTAGCTCATGTCTGTGTGCCCCCTGTCGCGCCCTGCGAGCGCAGCCCCCTTGGGGGAGGGTTTACCACGGACGGACGATCTTGACCCGCCGAGCAGACGCACAGCGACACCCCGCCTTCCCTTGTAGCCCCACGTAACAATTCTGTCGCAGAAGATTTGGAACAATAGCCCTCATGAGCCTCACTCCGTCCCCCACGACCCAGCCCTACCCGGTCAAGCCCGGGATGGAGACGGAGGACGCCAAGGAGCAGCTGCGCCGGGCGATCCGCGCGCACCGCACCACCCGGTCCGCGCGCCTGCGGGCGGAGGCCGCGGCCGCCTTCGCGGACGTGATCGCGTCCGTGCCCGAGGTCCGGGACGCCACCTGCGTGGCCGCCTACGCCGCCCGCTCCACCGAGCCGGGGACCGGCCCCCTCCTGGAGCGGCTCGCCGCCCGCGGAGCCCGGGTGCTGCTCCCTGTCCTCGGGGCCGGTCTGGCCCGCGACTGGGCCGAGTACGACGGTCCGGAGGACCTGCTCGAACGAGCGCCCGGCCGCCCGCCCGAGCCCAGCAGCCCGCCCCTCGGCGCGGACGCCGTCAGCGCGGCCGACGTGATCATCGCCCCCGCCCTCGCCGTGGACTCCCGGGGCGTCCGGCTGGGCCAGGGCGGCGGCTGGTACGACCGGGTCCTGGCCCACGCGCGGCCTGACGCCCGGGTCCTCGCCGTCGTGTTCCCCGAGGAGTTCTACGACGCCACCGTGCGTCCGCTGCCCGCCCTGGAGCACGACGTGCTGGTGCACGGCGTCGCCACGACGGTGGACTGGCGCTGGCTGGACTGAGACGGCCGCGCCCGCCCGCAGCACGGCGGGCAGGGCGCACCCGCCCGCCTCACGGCACCAGCGTCAGCTCGTCCTCCGCCAGCTTCTCGACGGCGTCCGCGGTGAACGGCCACTCGAACGTCTCGCCCGCAGCCCAGGCCGGGAGCTGGTCGTCGTAGTGCGGTGACGCCGGGTGCGCCGACGTCCCGGTCACCACCACCCACGTGGACGCGTCGAGGTCGTCCAGGTCCACCACCATGCGCATCGACGGGCCGCTCGTCACGTCGAAGCTGCCGCCGGCGTCGCCCGCGTCCCAGGAGCTCGCGCTCACCACGGCCGACCCGCCGCCCACCTTCTCCGGGGCGGGGTTCATGTACTGGCGCACCGGGCTGGGCACTCCCTCGCCGCCGAGCAGCAGGTGTTCCAGCCGCAGCTGGTGCAGCGTGCCCCAGGTCCACTCGCTCGCATCCTTGCCCAGCTCGACGGTGAGGTCACGCCGAGCGCTCACCATCGCCTCGGTGAGG
This sequence comes from Antribacter sp. NEAU-D49, assembly GCF_057158775.1. NCBI lineage: Bacteria > Bacillati > Actinomycetota > Actinomycetes > Micrococcales > Promicromonosporaceae > Antribacter > Antribacter sp. NEAU-D49. The sequence continues at coordinate 5,391 of NZ_JBXTSN010000012.1, forward strand.
ATCTGGTCCCGCTGCTCGGTGGCGGCCACGGTGGAGCGGTCGTCCCAGAAGGGATCCTCCGGATTGTCGAGCATGGCCCGCAGCACGGTGAGCCACTGGCCGCCGCCGTCGGGCCGCATGGTCTCGGGGAGCTCGTCCCAGAACGTGGCCCGCAGGAGGTTGCGCCATACCGCCGAGAAGTACGCGGCAGCGGCGGAGTCGGCCTCCATCTTGCGGTCCCAGTCCTCGAGGAGCGCCTGGCCGTCGGCGTCGTACCCGTCACCGAGCTCGACGTCGAGCAGCACGGGCACGAGCACGTCCGCGAACTTGCTCCACTCGTCGTTCTGGATGCGGCTCATGTCGTCGGCCGTGAACTTGTTGCCCGACGAGATCTGCTCCTGGATGAGCGTGCGGATGCGCTCCGAGCGGTAGCCGTAGTCCCAGTCGCGCGTCAGGAAGGGGCCGGTCCCGCTCGGGAGCACCGCCTGGTTCGCGGCCACGATGAAGCCCTCGGCGGGGTCGAGCACCCGGGGCATCTGCGCGGCGTCCACGTAGCCGGTCCAGTCGTAGCGCGGGTCCCAGCCGGGACGAGGCCACGTGCCGTCGGGCTCGGGGGTCCCCCCGGCGAACTGCGCGCGCACGGGGATGCGGCCCGGCGCCTGGTAGCCGATGTGCCCGTCGGTCGTGGCGAACACGATGTTCTGCGCCGGCACGTCGAAGATCGCCGCCGCGGCCTGGATGTCTTCGGCCGTCGACGCGAGGTTCATCAGGAACACCGCGTCGGCGGTGCGTCCCGGCTCGAGCGCGGTCCACGCGAGCGCGATCTCGTAGTCACCCAGGTCGGTACCCGTCTCCGTGGGCGAGTCCTCGACCGGCTCCAGGTCCATGACGCCCGAGATGAGCGGACCGTGGGCCGTGGACCGGATCTCCAGCTCGATCGGGCTCCCGCCCGCGACGCGGATGGTCTCCGTGTCGGTCGTGATGGGCTCCCAGACGTCTGCGCTGCTGTCCCGGAGCCAGTTGTCGTCGCGGACGCGCTCGATGAAGAAGTCGGTGACGTCGGCGCCCATGTTGGTCAGGCCCCACGCGAGGTCGGCGTTGTGCCCGATCACCACGCCCGGGAACCCGGCGAACGAGAAGCCCGCCACGTCGAACGGGCACTCCGGGCCCACGGTGGTGCAGTGCAGGCCCACCTGCGCCCAGACGCCCGGTGCGTCGAGCGCAAGGTGCGGGTCGTTCGCGAGCAGCGGCTTGCCCGACTGCGTCAGCTCCCCTGAGATCACCCACGAGTTCGAGCCTGTGCCCTCACCTCGGGCGATCTGCACGGGGACTGCGTCGAGCGCCTCGCGCGCCGCGTCGAGCGCACCCTCCAGCTCGGGGTTTCGGAACGGGACGTCACCGCTCGGGGCGGGCTCCGCCGTCGTGCCCGACGACGTCTGGGTCGCGTCCGCGACGGGCGCCGCCACAGGCTCCAGGTCGGCCGGGTTGAGGATGGGCTGGTTCTGCGCCGTCGCGTAGGCCGGGAAGAGGGCGTTCACCCGCTCCTCGTCCTGGAGCCTGCTGTAGGCGAGCGCCCGGTCCAGCTCGTCGTCGTAGTTGCCGCGAAGGTCCCAGGCCATGGCCTTGAGCCAGGCGAGCGAGTCCACGGGCTCCCAGGGCTCCGGGTCCTCGAGCTGGACCATGGCGCCGAGGACCGTGTACTCGACGGCGAGCTCGCCGGGCTCCCGGTCGTCCAGGTAGGCGTTGACGCCCTCCGCGTAGGCCGCGAGGTACGACTTGGTCTCCGGGCTGATGAGGTTCATCTCCTCCTCGGCGACCTTGCGCCAGCCGAGGGTCCGCGTGACCTTGTCCGCCTGGATGGCGGTCTCGTTGTCGCCCACGAGCTCGGCCAGCCGGCCGGCTGTCGCGTGCCGGCGGTAGTCCATCTCGAAGAAGCGGTCCTGCGCCTGGATGTAGCCCTGCGCCCGGAACAGGTCCTCGGTCGTGGAGGCGTAGATCTGCGGCACGCCCTGGGCGTCGCGGAAGACCTTCACGTCGTCGGCGAGGCCGTCCACGACGATCTCCCCGGACGTCTCCGGCAGGGGCCGGCGGCTGGTGACCCAGGCGAAGGTGGTCGTGGCCACGAGCGCCACCACCACGACGACGGCGGTGCCGACCACCAGCCTGCGTAGTCGGGACAGGCGGCGCACCGGCGGCTCGGGCGCTGCCACCTCGGCAGCAGCAGTGGTCTCAGCAGGTGTGGTCGCAGACACGCAGGCGAGACTACCGCGAGCACACCGGCTGTCCTTCCCGGGGCCGGGCGTACGCCCGGCTCCTGACACCCGGACTATCCGGCGTCCGCCAATGGTTATGATTGGCACTCGAAAAGCCCGAGTGCCAGCGCGGGGCCCGGTTCGCCGTGAGGCCCGCGACCTGCAGTCCCCGAGGAGAGAACGTGCCCACCTACGCGTACCGGTGTGCCGACTGCGGCCACGCGTTCGACATCCACCAGGCGTTCACCGACAGCTCGCTCACCGAGTGCCCGGAGTGCGGCGGACAGCTGCGCAAGGTCTTCGGCTCGGTGGGCGTCACCTTCAAGGGGTCCGGCTTCTACCGGACCGACTCCCGCGGCTCCAAGAGCGCGACCACCTCCTCGTCGTCGTCGGGCTCGTCGTCCTCCGACGCGTCGTCGACGCCGGCCGCCGCCCCCGCGGCGACCTCCTCCGGGTCGTCGAGCTCGTCCGGGACCAGCGGCTCGCCCGCGAAGGCCGCCTCCGCCTGAGCAGGCGGGCGGGGAGCCCGACCACACGGGCCTCTTTCCCCTCTCTGTCCACAGGGCACCATCGCCGCCCGGCGGGCGGCCTCGTGCGGCGCCTAGCGTCGCCGTCATGAAGCTCCCCTCCCTGGCGGCCCCTCGGGCCCGCAGCGCGCTCGACCGCGGCCTTCGACGAGCCCGCCGCCTCCTCTGGCGGCGGCGCTTCGTCGCCGCCGCGGCCTGCTGCGGACTCGCCGCAGCCTTGTCCGTGCAGGCGCTGCGCCCGGCCCCGCCGCCCTCGGCCGACGTGGTGCTCCTCGCCCGGCCGGTCGCGGCCGGCCAGGAGCTGGTGCCCGATGACGTCGCCGTCCGCCCCGTGGCCCGCGAGCTCGTCCCGCCGGGGACGCTCACGTCGGCGGACGACGCCGTCGGACGCGTCGCCGTGGCCGGCCTGCCCACCGGCGTGCTGCTCCATGCGGCGCTGGCCGTGGAGCAAGGAATCGGCGCCCACGCCCCGCCCGGCACCGTGGTGGTACCGGTCCGCCTCGCCGACCCTTCCGTCAGCGGGCTGCTGCGCGCCGGCGACCGCGTGGACCTCGTCGCGGTGGACGACGGCTTCGGTGCGGCGCCGAGCCCTGGCGGCTTCGCCGCCGGCCCCGCTCCGCCGTACCTCGCCCGGCGCGCCCTCGTCCTGCCGCTGCCCGAGGCTCCGGAGAGCGTCGCGGGCGGGCTGCTCGGCCCGGCCGCCGACGACGGCCCGGCGGTCACCCTGGTCGCCGTGTCACCCGAGGAGGCGCCGCTCCTGTCAGCGGTCTCCAGCCGGGGAACTGTTGCGGCGGTGCTGGTCCCGTGACGGCCCTGCAGTCTGGGACAAAAGGGGCGCGTCCGCGTCAATTTGCCCGTTCGACGTGCGGACCCGGCCCCCGACTCCCACAATCCCGTACGGGTCAAGGTCAGCGCCTGGACCCGCTGACCTTTGCACACCACCTCAGGGGGGACACCCATGCTTCAGGGCTTCAAGGACTTCATCAGCCGCGGCAACGTCATCGACCTGGCCGTCGGCATCATCATCGGCGGCGCGTTCACCACCATCGTCAACGGTCTGATGGAGGGCATCCTCAACCCGCTGATCGCCGCCATCTTCGGCTCGCCGGACATCTCGGGGGTCGGCGTCTTCACGCTCAACGGGGCCGACTTCAGCATCGGCATCTTCCTGCAGGCGATCCTGAACTTCCTCATCGTCGCGGCCGCGCTCTACTTCTGCGTCGTCCTGCCGATCAACCACCTGCAGGAGCGCCGCAAGAAGGGCCTCGAGCCCGAGCCCGAGGCTCCCTCGCAGGACGTGATCCTGCTGGGCGAGATCCGCGACCTGCTGCGCACGCAGTCGATGCGCTGAGTCCTCTCTCCGGCTGACTCAGCACGCTCGAGAGCCGACCAGCACAACGGGACGTGAGCCCCGGGCACCCCGCCCGGGCTCACGTCCCGTTCTGCGTCTGCCCGCCCTCAGCCCACAGCGGAGGGGCCCCGTCACCAGTGCGGCGGTACGTCCCGCTGCAGCCGCTCGTCGTTGTCGCCGAACTCCCCCGCCGGCCGCTCTCCGCGGGAACCGGCCTCGCTCCAGCCGTCGGGCCGTTCGTCGGCGCTGACGCCCACCACGGTCTCCCGCTCGGTCCCGCGGCGCACGGCACGGCGCGGCCCGCGCCGTCGGCCGGTGCTCTCGCCAGCGCCGGGCTCGCCCACGCCAGGCTCGCCCACGCCAGGCTCGCCCACGCCAGGCTCTCCCACGCCAGGTTCGTCGGTCTCGCTCACTCCCCCATTGTCCCTGCCGCGAGTTGTCAGAAGCTCCCCGGCGCATTTGCCGGAGAGCTTCTGACAACAACTCGGGGCGGGACAGTCAGTCCAGCACCGCCGGAACCACCGGCTCCGGCGCGGGGGCGACTCCCCCCGAGACGCCGACGCGCTCGTCGCGCACCGCCTGGACCACGCGCCGCACGCGCTCCGCCTCGCCGTCGGGGTCGAGGAACGCCGCGGCGGACCACACCTGCGCCACCACCCAGCCGAGCCGTTCGAGGCGCTCGGCGAGCTGCCGGTCGCGCACGCGGATGGACGGCTCGGCCACATAGCCGGCGTCGTCGGTGAGGACGGCCACCAGGAGCTCGCCGGGCAGGTCGGGGTGACCCACGGCGAGCGGGATCCGGTCCCCGGTGCCTACGCCGTAGTCGGTCTCGACCACGAGCCCGGACCGCCAGAGCCGCTCACCCAGGTCGATCACGAGCCGGTCGGGCGCGCGGGCCACGTCCACCCCGTTGCCGATCTCGACAGGGTCAGCAAGCCCGGACCGCTCCTCCGCGAACGCCAGCACCTCGGCGAGCAGCTGCGGGCCGGGGCCGCGGAGCCGCTCGGGGTCGAGGTCGGACGCCGGGAAGCACGACACCACGTGCAGCCGCTTGCGCGTGGCGCCCAGGGCGCCGAGCAGCATCGCGTCGCCGCCCGCCTCGCCCAGCACGCCGAACCGGTGCAGCACGCGCCCGTGCGGGGTACGCCCGAAGCCAAGGGTCAGCACGATGGTGTCGCGCTGCAGCCCGGCCGCGCCGGTCACGTCGGCGACCACCACGGGCTCGGGCCGCGACCCGGCGAAGAAGGGCGCCAGCGCAGGGTTGGCCCGCACCTCCGCGAGCAGCGCCTCGCGGATCCGGTCGGCGTGCACGGACGTCACGGTGACGATGCCGAACGTCTCCTCGGGCCGGGTGAGGGCGTGCTCGATCGCGAGGTCGACCACCCGTTCCACCTCGGCCCGCGTGGACTCCACGGTGCCCGAGACCGGGTCGGGCATGCCCGTGCCGTCCACGATCGAGAGGTGCACCAGCGCCTCGGTGCGCGGCAGCGGCGCGGGCCGCAGCACGCCGTCGTACCCGTGCTCGGTGAGGAGGGCGGTGAGGCGCGAGTCGCGCCAGCCCGGCACGGGCTGCAGGGACACTGCGGGCAGCAGGGCGGACAGCTCGCGCACCGCGGTGCCCGACGCCGACCGCGGGTCGCCCACCACCACGACCTGACGGCCGCGGGAGATGGCCGACACGACCACCTCCACGGGAACGTGCTGCACCGCGTCGAGGATCACGAGGTCGACGGTGCGGCCCGGCGGGAGCAGGTGCGGCACGAGCGTGGGCGTCGAGACCACGGTGGGCCGCAGCCGCCGGAGCACGTCGCCGTAGCGCTCCGCGAGGTCACGCAGCGACGTGAGCCGCCCCTCGACCAGCTCGTTGAAGAGCGCCTCCGCCGCCTCCCGCTGCTCCCGCATGACGGTCCCGAGGTGCGTCCGCACCGCGGCCCGCACGGGTGCCGACAGCGAGTCGATGTGCCGCCGGTCGAGCTCGCGGAACCGGCGCGCGAGCGCGTCGAGCCCTGCCCCGTCCTGCCCCGCGAGCGCGGGCTCGACCGAGAGCAGCTGCTCGAACACGGAGCTCCACCAGGCCAGCTCCAGCTCCGCCCCGACCAGCGAGCCGTCGACGCGCCGGGTCGCCAGGTCGTCCACCAGCTCACCGAGACCCGCGGCCCGCACGCTCCGCAGCAGGGCGGTCCGCTCCGGGAGCGTCTGCAGCGCGTCCGCGTCGCCCGCCAGGGCGGCGAGCCGCTGCCACAGCGCGTCGAGGTCGAGGTCGAGCAGCCCGCCCCCGGCGTGGGACGACGCGAGCACAGGCTCGAGCGCCTCCAGGTCGATGCGGACGGCCTCGTGCGTCTCCTCCACCACGGCCAGGCCCTCGGGGAGGGTGGGCCAGCCGCCGCGCGGGCACTGCGCCTGCCACACCTCGCGCTGGCGCTGCACCTCGACGAGCGCCGCATGCATGTCGGGCACGCGGACCCCGGGGCGCACCATGTCGCGGGCGCGCCGGCGCAGCCGCCGCCGCTCGAACCAGCCCATCTCCACGCCGTTCTCGGCGCGCCACCGGCGTGACGCGGTGGCCTGGACCATGTCGGCGGCCGTGCGCTCGAAGACCATGGGCTGGAACACGTCGAGCGTGCCGCGCATGCCTCCGAGCATCTCGAGCTGGGCGCCCCACTGCCGCACGCTCGTGGCGCGCACCAGCCCGGTCACCTCGGCGACGTACTCGATCTGCTTGCGCAGCTCGGGCAGCGTCTGGTCACGCAGCCGGGTCACGCGGGCGAGCGCCTCGCGCGCGTCGGCGTCCGTGGTGAGGGAGGCGCCGTACCAGGGGGTCGACGACGCCCGCAGCGTGAAGGCGCCGAGCTCGGCGGCGCGGCGCAGGTCGTCGGCCAGGCCGGCACGCCGCTCGGTACCGAGGGCCAGCAGCGCCTCGGACGCGAGCCGCACCGTGGTGGCCGGCGCAGGACGCTCGGACGTGAGCCGCGCCAGCGCCTGGAGCGCGTCGTAGGCGGAGACCCGCCAGGGGTCGCGGACCCGGTGCAGGGCCTCGATGTAGCCGGCGAGCTGGGCCCGTGCGCCGATGAGCGCGTCGCGCACCCGCGCCACGGCGTCGACGTCGACGTCCTCGTGCGCGGGGGCCATGGCCTCCAGGAGGCGGCGCGAGACGGACTGCCGCCAGGTGGGGGTGGGTGACACGTCGAGGAGCAGGCCGTCGAGCCCGAGAGTGCCGAGCCGTGCGGCGAGCGCGTCGGCGGCCCTGCGGTGACCGGGCACGTAGAGGACGGATCGTCCGGACGCGTTGGCCTCGCCGACCACCGCCGCGAGCGTGCCCGCCACGTCGGCACCCACGGGCGCGTCCACGAACAGGTGGCTGCCCGACGCCAGGACGTCCACCACGTGCCGCTGCTGCGGGTCGAGGTCGCCCACACCGCGCTCGTGCGCCGGCTCGGCGTCGCCCACCCGCGGCTCGGGCAGCTCCAGCGCCCCGAGCTGGCGCACCGCAGCGGGAACCCCGCCCAGCGCCGCCACGACCTCGTGCCGGTCCAGCGACGGCGCCAGCTCGTCCAGGTCGTCGACGAGCACCTGCCCCGGGTGCACGAACGTGCCCACCAGGACGCGCCGGTCCAGCTCGAAGTCGCCGAGCACCGCGCGCCCCAGGTCGGCGATCCGGTCCATCACGTCCGCCGGGTCGAAGCCCGCGAGGGTGAACGTGGCCTTGGCGAGCGCGGCCGGGTCCAGCAGCGCGCCGTGGGCGCGCAGCGTGCGTGCCACCACGGGGTTGATCTCGGCCGCGGCCTCGAGCGTGAGGTCGTAGTCGGCCTCGCCGTCACCGCGCGGGGTCAGTGTCACGGGCCGCAGCAGTACGGGTGCGCGCACCACGCGCGGTCCCTCAGGCTCCGCGTCCGCGCCGGCCGACGCCGGTCCCTCGCCTCCCGCACCCGTCGTCCCGTCGGTCCGGGGTGCGGTCAGCGTGACCACCGGCACCGAGCCGGTGAGGGCCACCTCGGGCGCGTCGTCGCCCGGCTCGATCGGCTGCGAGGGCGACGCGCCCTCCGGGGTGCGCGCCGGCGCAGGGCCGAGGGCGCGAGCCAGGGCGTCGATGTCCGCGTTGCCCTCCGCGCCGGGCGCCGGGCGCTCGGTCCAGGTAGCGACGCCGATCGCGAGGTAGGTGGGGGCCATGCCGTAGCGCTGCGCGTGCTCGGCCGAGCGGCCGGCCACGGCGCGGGCCCGGCGGCGGGCGGCCGGGAGCGCAGCGGCCTCACGCACCAGGTTGGACAGCCGGGTGGGCCGCCCGGCGAAGAGCTGGGCCACGCCCGAGGGGTGCGCGGCGGAGAGGTCGATGACGGCCTCGCCGAGAAGGCCCACGTCGGCGAGCGACGAGCCGCCGGCCAGCCGGACCAGCGAGGCGCGCCAGCGCGTGACGGCGTCGGCGAGGGGCGGCGGCGGGCCGTCGGCGGGTTCGGCCGCCGTGCCGGGGCTGCCGGGCGCAGTCGCGCCCGAGGTGTCGGCGGGGCCGGCGTCGGCGGCCGCTCCCGGCGGGTCGTCGTCGGACCCGGCAGGCCGGAGCGACAGCGCGGCCGCCAGCTCCGCGGTCAGCTCCGGGGAGAGGTCGCGGTCGGCTGCGGACTGGCGTCGTGCGGCTTTCACTCCAGCACGCTAACCGCCGGGCGAGCCGGGGGGACGCGCGGCACGCCGACGACTCGCCGACAGTCGCGCGCCCGTCTCGGACGGGCAACAGTGCGCGGTTCGCGGGCAACAGTGTCCGGGCATGCGAATGCCCCCTCGGCAGGGGGTCCGAGAGGGCATCGCAGACGGGCCGAAACCCGACGGGGTAAAGACGGTGCGCACCGCGCAGGGGGCGGGCGATGCGCACCGTCGAAGGAGAGTCTGCACCTTCCTTGACCCGCCGTCAACACGAGTCGGACGATCGTCCAAGTGTCGGGATTTCGTTGTGCCACCTTGGTTTCCGGTGTGTTCTCACAGCGCACAAACGACACCTCGTGATGGTCCTTCACGACGCGAAGGTCCGCAACTGGAAGGGGATGCCGAAAACGTTACCCAAGGTCAGCGCGGCAACGGGCAACACCTCCGGCACGGTGATGAAAATCCCATGCCGACCCTCTCGGAGGTCAATAGACTGCAGCAACTGTGAACCTTCTCGAAGCCGTCGCCCCCGCCCGGATGGGCCGGTCCTTCCGCTGGCTCCTCGCCGCGTTCTGGACCAGCAACATCGGTGACGGCATCGCACTCGCCGCAGGCCCGCTCCTCGTCGCCTCCCAGACCAGCTCTCCGTTCCTGGTCGCGCTGGCTGCGCTGCTCCAGCAGCTGCCCTGGCTCCTCTTCGGGCTCTGGGCCGGAGCGATCGCCGACCGCGTGGACCGGCGCATGCTGGTCATGGTCGCCAACGGGCTGCGAGCCCTGGTGGTCGCCGTCCTCGCCGTGACGATCCTCACGGGGAACGTGAGCATCAGCGTGGTGCTCGCCACGATGTTCCTCTACGGCGTCGCGGAGGTCTTCGCCGACTCCGCCGCGAGCACCCTCATGCCGATGCTCGTCAAGAAGCAGGACCTCGCGATCGGCCAGGCGCGTCTCCAGGGCGGGTTCCTCGTCGCCAACCAGCTCGTGGGCCCGCCGGTGGGCGCGTTCCTCTTCACCGCCGGGATGGCGTTCCCGTTCATGATCCAGGTCGTGGCGGTCGCGCTCGCCATCGTCCTCGTGTCGCGCATCGCCGTCACGCGGGGCGCCCTGCGCGGCACCGTCGACACCCACCTCCGGCAGGACATCGCCGAAGGCCTGCGGTGGATCTGGGCCCACGGCCCCGTGCGCACCCTCGCCATCGTCATCCTGAGCTTCAACGTCACCTGGGCCGCCGGCTGGGCCGTGCTCGTGCTCTACGCCCGCGACCACCTGCGCATGGGCGAGGTGGGCTTCGGCCTCCTCACCACGGCCTCCGCCGTGGGCGGGCTCATCGGGATCAGCCTGTTCGGGCGCCTGCACCCCCGCTTCTCGCTCGCCACGCTGATGAAGGCCTGCCTGCTCCTCGAGGTCCTCACGCACCTGGCGCTCGCCCTCACCACCACAGGCTGGGTCGCGATCGTGGTCATGGTCCAGTTCGGCGCCTACGCGTTCATCTGGGGAACCGTCTCGTCGACCGTGCGGCAGCGGGCCGTGCCCACGGCGTTCCAGGGGCGCGTGGGGTCGGTCTACATGGTGTGCGTGTTCGGCGGCACGGTGATCGGCAACGGCCTGGGCGGCCTCATCGCCGAGCACTGGGGCCTCACGGCCCCGTTCTGGTTCGCCTTCGTGGGCGCCGGGCTGACGCTGGCGGTCGTGTGGCGGCACCTTTCCAAGGTGGCGCACACCGAGGCGCCGGAGGAGGACGAGCCCGCGGAGCCCGGCAAGCCTGCGGAGCCCGCACCGAACTGCCGATCATCCGGACGGGCTGCCGGGCACCCGGCCCGCGGCTCAGCGGCGCGCCGCCGCCAGCCGCTCCTGCGTCACCACGGGGATCGCCCCGGTCTCGGAGTACTCCTTGATCCGCCGTCGCACCGTCGACTCGCTGATCTTGAGCCTCGCGGCGATCTCGGGGATCGACTCGCCCTTGGCCCTCCGGTCGAGGATCTCCTCGCCCTTGTCGGTCCCCAGCCGGGTGTCCTGCCGCGGCGCCCGCGGCCGCGGGGTACCGGCCCGAACAGCAGCGGTGGCCCGCTCCGCCGCGGCGGGGGGCGGCAGCTCGCCGTCGGCCCGTACGCCCTCGGCCCGCGCGGTCGCGCTCGTGGAGCGCGGGGCGTCCAGCGCGGCGGTACGTCGTCCTTCCTGCCGGACGACACCGGCGCTCGCCTCGGGCGACTCGGCCACCTCCTGGCTCGCGTCCTCCCGGTTCGCGACGTCCCAGCGCGAGGGCTCGCCAAGGCCCGCCGCCCCGGCGACCGGCCGGGGCGCGCCGACCTCCATCAGCGGCGCGGGCGCGACGGCCGCCGACGCCTCGTGGGCCTCCGCGGCGGCCCGCTCGGCGACGGCCGCCGCGAGCCGGTGCTCGGGCTTGACGACGACGAGCTCGGCGAGCGTGTGGGTGGTGAGCAGCACCGAGACCGGCGCGAGGCCGGCGATGAACGCACCGGCGTAGCCGTGCCAGTCGTGGGCGGAGGCGTCCCAGGCGTGGGCGGCGTTCGCGGCGACCGACACGGCGGTGAACAGGATGAGCGACGTCCAGGCGCGGCCGTTCGACTCGCCCCGCGCCCGGAAGATGAAGACGGCGAGCGTGTAGACCAGGATCGACGCGTCGATGGTGACGGGGACCGTCCACGCGAGGTACCCCGGTACGGCCGCCCACGCGGCGACCCCCACCAGGCCGGCGTAGGAGAGCGTGAAGCTGACGGCCCCGAGGGTGGCGGTCAGGACCACCGCCACGATGAGGGACGGGAGGGTGTCCGGGTCGAGCCGGGCGGCGCGGGCCACGATGAGTCTCCTCGGGGTTCGGGTGCGTGCGGGCCAGAACATATCGGACCTGTGTGACAACGAGGTACCGCCGACGTGAAGATGCCCGCTCCCGCCCTGCGTCGAGACAGCCCCCGGGGCACCATGGAGGTGCCTGCCCGGAGCCGAGGGGAGCCCGCGATGCTCGGCGAGAGCACACCCGCGTCCACGCGCCATCGCGCCCGTCTGGGCTGGGCCGGGCTCGCCGTCGGCCTGTCGCTCCTGGCCGGAGCGGTCGCCGTGAGCGACCGGCCCGAGCCGGCGGAGGACCCCGGCCTGCCGGTCGCGTCGGCGGCCCCGCGGCTGCTGCCGCCCGTGGGCGACCCCACGCCGCAGCCCGCTGCCGCCCCGCAGCCGACGCCGACCCCCGCAGCGTTCGAGCTGTGGACCCTCCCCTATCCCGACCCGGTGGAGCTCCTGCCGCCGGGCCTGCCCCAGACCTCGGTCGGCGACCTGGCCCAGCTGCCCCGCAAGGCCGCGGCACCGGCCGCCCCGGCCACGCCGGTGTGGACCGCGCCCGACGACACGGTGCCCCCGGTCCTCGCCCTCCCGGACGACCAGTACGGCGCCGCCGCGCGGTGGGTCGTCCTGGAGGAGCGGCCGGGCTGGGTCCAGGTGCTCCTGCCCCAGGGCCGTCGGGCCCTGCCCTCGCAGGACCCGACGGGGGTGAACCGGACCGCCGGCTGGGTACGTGCCGCGGACGTGACGGTCGCGCCCGAGGCGAGCGCCGTCGTCGTCGACCTGTCCGACCGCGTCGTCCACGTCTCCCGCCCCGACGGGACGAGCCGGTCCGTCCCGGCCGCCATCGGCACCCCCGCGACCCCGACGCCGCAGGGTCTGGCCCAGGTGCTGACGGTCGCGCAGTCCCAGGTGGGCCTGGCCGTGTACACGTCGGCGCAGAGCGAGACGATCGACTCGTTCCTGGGGAGCGGGGGCGCCGTCGTCGCGCTCCATGCCGGGTCCGGTCAGGGTCGCGAGGTGAGCAACGGCTGCGTCCGGCTCACGTACGCCGACTTCGCGACCGTGAAGGACCTCCCGGTCGGCACGCCCGTCCTGGTGGTGCCGTAGCGGTGGCTCAGGCGCCGCCGGGGGTGTCGTCGGGGGTGTCGCGGGGCGAGCGCCGGTCCCGCAGCCGCACGACGACGAAGACCAGCACCGCCACGACCACCGCGCCCACGACGACACGTGAGAACACGCCCACGTAGGACTCGACCGCCGTCCACCGCTCCCCGAGCCAGTACCCGGCGAGGACGAGCGCGGAGTTCCACAGGAGGCTGCCGCTCGCCGTGAGCAGCACGAACGTGGGGAGCCGGAGTCGTTCCACGCCCGCCGGGACCGAGATCAGGCTGCGGAAGACGGGGATCATGCGGCCGAAGAACACCGCCTTGGTGCCGTGGCGGGCGAACCACGCCTCCGTGCGGGCGAGGTCGGAGGTCTTGACCAGCGGCATCCGCGCCCAGATCCGGTAGAGGCGGTCGCGCCCGAGGATCGCCCCCAGCGCATACAGCACGAGAGCACCCACCACGGAGCCGGCGGTGGTCCACGCGATCGCCTCGAAGACCGTCAGGACGCCCCGGGCGGCGGCGAAGCCGGTGAGCGGGAGGATCACCTCGCTCGGCAGGGGCGGGAACAGATTCTCCAGCGCGATCGCCAGGCCGGCGCCGGGGCCGCCGAGCGTCTCGACGAGGCCGACCCCCCAGGCGGCGACGCCGTCGAGGTCGGAGGAGGTGGCCACGGCTCCATCGTCGTCCAGAACCCGCCCGCTCGCCCTTCGCCGATCGCCGGAATCGCAGATATGATATCGGCGATAACGTCGGTACCACCTCCGAGGACGCATGCCACCCCGCACAGACCACCGCGAGAGAATCATCGCCGCCGCCGCGGAGCTGCTGCGGTCGGAGGGGCGCGACGGCGTCACGACCCGCTCGGTCGCCGCCGCTGCCGGCGTCCAGCCGCCCACGATCTACCGCCTGTTCACCGACATGGCGGGGCTCCTGGAGGCGGTCGCCGCCGACGGCTTCGAGCGCTACCTGCACGAGAAGGAGCAGATCCCGCGCGACGGCGACCCCGTCGAGAACCTCCGGCGGGGCTGGGACCGGCACAACGCCTTCGGGCTCGAGAACCCGGCCCACTACCTGCTGATGTACAGCTCTGAGCGGTCCAGCAGCCGTAGCGCGAGCGCCCGGCGCGCCCGGTCGATCCTGCGCGCCCTGATCGACGACATCGCCGAGGCGGGCCTGCTGGTCGTCGACCCCGAGCTGGCGGTCGGGATGATCCTCGCCGCCAACAGGGGGGTCACCCTCACGCTCATCGGCACGGACCCCGCCGACCGCGACCCGCACCTCTCACCGAGCACCCGCGAGGCGATGATCGCCGCCATCACCCATGGCGCCGCACCCGCCTCGGCCGCCGACCGGGAACCCGCCCGGAGGGCCGTCGCCCTGCGCTCGGTCCTCGACGAGTCCACCGCCGACCTGAGCCCTGGCGAACGTGCCCTCCTCGGCGAGCTCCTGGCCCGCATCGCGGACGCCGCCGGCTCCCCCGGCGAGGGCGTCAGCGCTGCCGGGCCGGCCGGACCACGATCTCGTTGACGTCCACGTCGTCGGGCTGGTCCAGGGCGAACGCGACAGCACGGGCGACCGCGTCGGCGTCGATCGCGCCGGCCCGGTAGGTACGCATCAGCTCCGCAGCGCCCGGGTCCGTGATCGAGTCGGCGAGCTCCGACGTCACCACGCCCGGCGACACGGTCGTGACCCGGACCGACGGCGGGCTCTCCAGCCGGAGGCCCTCGGTGATCGCCCAGGCCGCGTACTTGGTGCCCGAGTACACGGCGGACGTCGGCACCACCTCGTGGGCCCCGATGCTCGCCGTGGTCACGAAGTGGCCGCCGCCCTGCCGCTCGAAGACGGGCAGCACCGCGGCGATGCCGTGGAGCAGGCCGCGCACGTTGACGTCGATCATGCGGTCCCACTCCTCGACGAGCAGCGCGTCCAGCCGGGACAGGGGCATGACCCCCGCGTTGGCCACGAAGACGTCCACCCGGCCGAAGGTGTCGACGGCGGAGCGCACGAGCGCACGGACGTCGCCGGCGTCGGTCACGTCGGTCACGACCGTCCGGACCGCGCCGCCGGAGCGGTCTGCCACGGGGCCGAGCCGGTCGGCCAGGGCGCCGAGCCGGTCGGCACGCCGGGCCGCGGCCACCACCCGGTGGCCCGCGGCGACGAGCCGGGCCGCCGTCGCCTCCCCGATCCCGCTGCTCGCACCGGTGATGACCACCACCTTGCCGCCCGCCTGCACGGTCTCCTGGCCGGTCTGCACGGCCTCCTGCTCGGTCATGAGGGCTCCTCCCGTCCGGGGCCGGGCCGGTCCCGGCGCCTCCGCCCTCTACGGTCGGGGACCGCGGAGCCCCGAGACAGGCCGGGTGGAACCGAGGTGTGACGCACCCAGGCTGGCTACCCGAGGCCGTCCTACGCTGGCGGCATGGCGTCGAACGAGCTCGGAGAGTTCCTCAGCGGCCGGCGCGCCCTCGTGACCCCGGCGGACGTGGGCCTGCCCGACGTGGGCCGGCGGCGTGTGCCGGGCCTCCGGCGGGAGGAGGTCGCGCTCCTCGCGGGCATGAGCGTGGACTACTACTCCCGTCTGGAGCAGGGCCGGGAGCGCGGCCCCTCCCACGCCGTCCTGGAGTCGCTGGCGGTCGCTCTCCGGCTCGGCGACGACGCACTTGAGCACCTGTTCCGCCTGGCAGGGCTGATGCCTCCCGCCCAGGGGCGCGCGGTGCCGGAGCATGTGGACCCCGCCCTGCGCCGGCTGCTCGACGCCTGGCCGCGCAACCCCGCCCTCGTCTACAACCGCGCCTACGACGTTCTCGCCACGAACGAGCTGGGCGCGGCGCTCTTCGGCGGCAGCGTGCACAACCTGATGCACCGGGTGTTCACCGACCCGGGGGCACGGTCGTTCTACCGCGACTGGGACGAGGTGGCGCGGGGCTCGGTCGCGGGCTTCCGCCTCAGCCATGGCCGGTGGCCCGACGACCCGCGGGTCCGGGCCGTCCTCGCGGAGCTGCTCCGGGACAGCCCGGAGTTCCGCGACCTGTGGCGGCGCCACGACGCCCAGGGCAAGTCCCTGGCGAGCAAGCGGTTCGTCCACCCCGAGGTGGGACCGCTCACCCTGACGATGCAGACGTTCGACGTGCGTGCGGCGCCCGGCCAGGAGCTGGTCGTGTACGACGCCGAGGCGGGCTCGGACAGCGCCGACGCCCTGACCCTGCTCGGCACGCTGGCCGCCACCCGGCGGCACGCCCAGGCGGACTGACCCGCGGGGGTTGTCCACCCTGCCGGTCGTGGGCCGGCACCATCGTCCGGTCGGTCCGGAAGCGGTGGACTTGTCGCATGACGACGACCCCACCGGACCTCGTGCGCCGCGGCAGCAGCGCGGTCTTCCTCGGCCTCACCTTCGCGATCTCCTGGGGCGCCTGGGGCATCGCCTACCTCGTCGGCGGCAGCCTGACGGACCCGGCGGTGTTCGCCTGGTTCGTCCTCGGCGGCTGCGGCCCGAGCCTGGCGGCGGTGATCCTCCGCCTGGCCGGCCGCCGCAGCCCTCGGCTCGCCCGGCCCGGACGGGTGGCGGTCTGGGGTCCGGCGTCGCTCGTGCTCGGAGCGCTGCCGCTGGTGGCGGCGGCCTACCTCACGCCGCTGCTCGGCGCCCCGGCCGCGGGGTCGGCGGAGGTGGCTGCGGCCCTCGCCGCAGCGGGAGGGCCGCTCCTCTTCACGCTCATGACCATCGTCACGGGCCCCCTCTCCGAGGAGCTGGGCTGGCGCGGCTACCTCCAGCCCCGGCTGCGCGGCCGGCTCAGCCCTCTCGCCACCTCCGTGGCGATCGGCGCCGTCTGGGGTCCGTGGCACCTGCCGCTCTTCTTCCTCGACGGGACGTGGCAGGCGTCGGTGGGGATCGCGAGCCTGGAGGGGGTCGTCCTCGTCCTCGGCACGGTCCCGCTCTCGGCCGCGGCGTGGTTCGTGTCGGAGCGGCTCCGCGGCGGCGTCCCGGCGGCCGTGCTGCTCCACGCCGCCGTGAACGGCGCCCTGGCGCTCTACCCGCCCGTGAGCGCCGAGGCGGGGGTGGTCTACGTGGCGGTCCTCGTCGCGATCGCGGTGACGGTGCTGACCGCCGGCCGCCCGCGCGGGGACGCGCGGCAAAGACCCTGACCCCGCCCGCGCGAAAGGCGCCGGACCCGTCAAGGTCCGGCGCCTTTCTCCGTGCGCCTGATTGGATTCGAACCAACGACACCCGCTTTAGGAGAGCGGTGCTCTATCCCCTGAGCTACAGGCGCCCAGCGCCCACAGCCTAGCGCCCGCGCCGCTCGGCGCGCCAAGCAGCGGCCCTACTCCTTCACCGCGCCGCCGCTCGCGTTCATGATCCTCCGCTGGAACACGAAGAACAGCACCGCCACGGGAATGGTCATGATGACCGCCGCCCCCAGCTTGAGCGGGTACTGCGTGCCCTGGCTGAGCGCGCCGGACGACAGCTGCGCCACCCCCTTGGTGAGGGTGAACAGCGCCTGCGACTGCGACGCGACGATGAAGTGGGACAGCTCGTTCCACGACCCCTGGAACGCCAGGATGATGATCGTGATGATCGCCGGCCGTGCCATGGGCAGAGACACGGACCAGAACACGCGGAAGGTGCCCGCCCCGTCGATCCGCGCTGCTTCCTCCACCGCCTTGGGGATGGACTCGAAGAAGTTCTTCATGATGAAGATCCCCGTCGCGTCGGCGAGGAGCGGGATGATGAGGCCGGCGTAGGAGTCGTACATCCCCAGCTGGTTGATCACGAGGAACTTCGGGATCAGAAGCACCACGCTCGGCACCGCCATCACGGCCACGAGCGCGGCGAACACCACGCCCCGCCCCGGGAAGGTGAGGCGCGACAGGGCGTACCCGGCGAGCGAGTTGAAGAACACGCGCCCGGCCGTGACCACCAGCGTCACGATGAGCGAGTTCTGGAACCAGAGCGGGAAGTCGGAGTTCACGAAGAGGCGCTCGTACGCCGCCGTCGTGAACGTCTGCGGCACGAGCGAGAGGGGGTCGGCCGCCGCCTCCGACTGGCTCTTGAACGACGTCGCGATCGAGATGAGGAACGGGTAGATGTAGATGACCGCGATGAGGATCAGGATGGCGTAGGTCAGCACCGTGGCCACGGTCACGCCGCTGCCCACGTGCCGGGTGCGGCCCGCCGCCGTCGGGCGCGGGCGGGTGGCCGTCGTCGCGCTCATGGCGTGCTCCCCTCGATCTTCGCGGTGCCCGCCGGCGGCGCGCCTCCGGCGCCGGTCGACGCCGAGCCCGAGCCGCCGGCGTCGGACAGCACGAACCGCTTGCGCTTCGGGACGGTGTCCGGGTCACGCAGGATGATGCGCTGGAGGATGGTCATCACCACGATGATCGCGAAGAGGATGAACGCGATCGCGGCGCCCTGGCCCCACTGCTGGCTGTTGAACGACGTCTCGTACGACAGGTACGCCGGAGTCAGCGTCGTCTTGGAGGGGGCGCCGCGGGTGCCGGTGTAGATCTGGTCGAACACCTGCCACGTGCCGATGAGGCCCAGGGTGATCACCGTGAACGTGGTGGGCTTGAGCATCGGCACGGTGACCTGCCACAGGCGCTGCCAGGCGTTGGTGCCGTCCACCAGCGCTGCCTCCTCGATGTCGCCGGAGATGTTCTGCAGCGCCGCCAGGAAGAGGAGCATGAACGTCCCGGACGTCGTGAAGATCGCCATGATGATGTAGACGGTCATGGTGATGGACGGCCCCGCCAGCCAGTTCCACCAGGAGAGACCGAGGAAGGGCGCCTCCTGCAGCGCTGACGGCGGCGAGTCCACGCCGACGGCGCCCAGGATGATGTGCAGCAGGCCGCGCGGGTCGTTGATCCAGTTGGGCCCGTTCACCCCCAGGTACGACACCGCCTTGTTCACGGCGCCCGATGCCGAGAAGAGGAACAGGAACACCACGGTGATCGCCACGGACGACGTCACGGACGGGAAGTAGAAAGCGGTGCGGAAGAATCCGCGCCCCTTGAGGATCCGCTGGTTCACCAGGACGGCGAGCAGCAACGAGATCAGCGTCTGCGCCGGAACCACCAGGATGACGTAATAGACGTTGTTCCGGACGGCGGTCGCGAAATCGCGCTGCGCGAGACCGCCGCCCGTCAACAGCTCGGAGTAGTTGTCGCCGCCCACAAAGTTCGTGGTCGCCGCGAACGGGCTGCCGCGCCCTGTCCAGTCCGAGACGCTCACCCAGAGCGCCATGAAGATCGGCAGCACCAGGAAGAGACCCAGGATCACGATCATGGGCGTGATGAACAGCCAGCCCGCCCCGGTCTGGCCGCGGGTGGTCGCGTGTGTCCGACGCCGGAGCCCGGCCCGGGCGCGTGGCGCGCCCGGGCCGCGGCTCGTCTCGGGCGGGAGCCCCGTGCTCACGGTGCGACGGCCTCGAGCGTGGACTGGACGGAGGTCAGGATGGCCTGCGGGTCACCCGACTTGAGGCCCTCGATCTGCGCGTTGAAGTCGGAGATCACGTCGGCGATCCCCTCGATCGGCGGGAAGCCCTGCGCCCCGTCGGCGCCGTCGAGGAACGGCGCCTGCTCGGGGAACTCCTCCTTCCACTGGTCGGCCACCGACTGGACGGACGGCATGACGCCGAACTCCTGCGCGAACGTCATCTGCTGCTCACCGGAGGTCAGGTGCTGGACCAGCTCGACGGCGGCGTCCTGGTTCGCGGAGTCCGCGGAGATGCCCCAGCAGTTGGTGAACTGCAGCGTGCCCGGACCGGCCGGCCCTTCGGGCAGGGGCACCACCGTGTAGTTGACGTCCGGGTAGTCGTTCTCCATGGTGCCCACGAGCCAGTTGCCCTCGATGGCCATCGCGGCGCTGCCCAGGCCGAACGCCTCGCCGCCCCACCCGGCGCCCAGGTCGGACGGGAACTTGAGGGCGCCGGACGTGAGCAGGTCCTTGACGTAGGTCAGGGCCTCCAGGTTCTCCGGGGTGTCGACGTCGGCGTGCCCCTCGTCGTCGACCAGGTGGCCCCCGGCCTGGGCCATGAAGGTGCCGACCCGCTGCCACTCGGGGCCGAACGTGAGCCCCGTCTGGGTGCCGGTGGTCAGCGTGGTCGCGACGGTCTTGAGCTCCTCCCAGGTGGTCGGGTAGTCGTCCTCGGTGAGGCCGGCGGCCGCCCACTGGTCGGTGTTGATCGCGAGCGCCAGCGTGGAGAAGTCCTTGGGCGCGCAGTACAGCTGGTCGTCGTAGGTGAACGACTCCGCGAGGGTGGGATAGAAGTCGTCGGCGTTCTCCAGCTGGTCGCCGTAGGCGAAGAGGGAGCCGTTCGCGGCGTATCCCGGGAAGAAGTCGGTGCTGACGTAGAAGACGTCCGGCGGGTTGCCGGACGCGAACCCCTGGCTCAGCTGCTGAGCCAGGTCGGCGGCGACGCTGACGTTCGCTCCCGTGCCCGACTCGTCGGACCAGGCCGTCACGGCGTCCCGGACTGCCGTGGTCTCCGCGTCGCCGCTGGACCCGATGAGGATCTCCAGGTCACCGCCGCCCTCGTCACCGCCACCGCCTCCGCCGCCGTCGAACCCGGAACCGCCGCAGGCCGCCAGCGCCAGGACGGCGACGCCGCCTGTCGCCACCCCGGCCAGCAGGCGGCGGCGGGAGCTTGTCCGTTGCGTCATTGTTCGTCCTCCGATACTCGGAAATGTCCTTCACACGGCTGGCTGAGATCGAACGAGAAATGGCACGCTTCGACCTTTCGGCCCATTACCAGCCAGTCTCAGACGCTAATCCTCAATGCGCATCTCGGGCTCACCCGTCGGGGCGCAACAATGCTCGCGGCGGTAGCGTCTGACGTGTGAGCGACGAATCCGGGCAGAATTCCAGCGAAGGTCTGCAGCCGCTTCTGCACGATCTGCTGGTCACGACGATGGCCCCGACCCAGGTGTGGAGCGGGCCCGACGCACAGATCCGCGCCACCGGGGCGCAGGGCGTCTTCCAGGGGGACGTCCGGGTCCTGTCGGAGGCCGTGCTGACCGTCGATGGGGTGGAGCCGGAGGCTCTCCGGTCCGGCCACCGTGGAGCGGGGGTGAGCGAGGCATTCCTCGCGCTCCGGATGATCGACGGCCCCGGTGCCGACCCCACGGCCTGGGTGCGACGCCGCCGAGAGGTGAACCCCGGCCACGTCCACGCGCCGATCGTCCTGGAGTGCGCCACCGAGGCGCCGGTCTCCGGGACGGTGCGGCTGCGTATGTCGGCCGACCTCGCCGACCTCGAGGCGGTGAAGCAGGGCCGCTCCCCGGGTCCCGTGCGGCCGGCCCTGGTCAAGGACGGCGTCCGGTGGACGAACGGCCAGGCGACCTCGCGCGTCGTCGTCCCGGGGGCGCGCGTCGAGCTGGACGACGACGGCGCGACCGCGGTCTGGGACGTGACGGTCCACCCGCGGGCCCCGCTGACCCTCGGCTGGGACGTGTACGCCGAGCTGACCGATCCCGTGGTGCGGCGTCCCGTCAACCCCACGCCGGAGTGGCGGCGCCCCGTCGTGCACGCCGAC
Source organism: Antribacter sp. NEAU-D49 (assembly GCF_057158775.1). Lineage (NCBI taxonomy): Bacteria > Bacillati > Actinomycetota > Actinomycetes > Micrococcales > Promicromonosporaceae > Antribacter > Antribacter sp. NEAU-D49. Next base: position 26,550 of record NZ_JBXTSN010000012.1, read on the forward strand.
GACCCGCGCCTCGACCGGCTGGTCGAGCGGTCGCTCGACGACCTGGAGACGCTCCGGATGACCTGGGTGCAGAGCCCGGAGGACGTGTTCCTCGCGGCGGGCTCGCCCTGGTTCTTCACGCTGTTCGGCCGGGACTCGCTGTGGGCGGCCCGGTTCCTGCTGCCGCTCGGCACGGACCTGGCCCGCGGCACGCTGCGCACGCTCGCCGCCGCGCAGGGCACGCGCTCCGACCCGGTCACCCAGGAGCAGCCCGGCAAGATCCTGCACGAGGTGCGGTCCAAGACGCTCCACCTGGAGGACGGCACCACCCTCCCGCCCGTGTACTACGGCACGGTGGACGCCACGCCCCTGTGGGTCTGCCTCCTGAAGGACGCCTGGCGGTGGGGGCTGCCCGACGACGACGTGGAGGCCCTGCTCCCCGCCATGGAGCGCTGCCTGGCCTGGATGCACGACCATGCGGACGCCGACGGTGACGGGTTCCTCGACTACCAGGACCCCACGGGGCACGGTCTGGCCAACCAGGGATGGAAGGACTCGGGCGACTCGATCCAGTGGCGCGACGGCCGCCTCGCCGAGGGGCCTATCGCCCTGTCCGAGGTCCAGGCGTACGCCTACGAGGCCGCCATGGGTGCCGCCGACCTGCTGGACCACTTCGGCCGGCCCGGCGGCGACGCGTGGCGCGGCTGGGCTCGCGAGCTGGCAGACCGCTTCCGGAACCACTTCTGGACGCGGGACGCGCGCGGCCCCTACCCGGGCATCGCGCGCGACCGGCACGGCGCGGTGGTGGACTCCGTCGCGTCGAACATGGGGCACCTCCTGGGCACCGGCATGCTGCGGCCCGACGAGGAGCGGGTGATCGCCCGGCGGCTCGTCGCCGACGACATGTCGTCCGGCTACGGCCTGCGGACCCTCTCGACCACGAGTGCGGGGTACTGGCCGCTGAAGTACCACGGCGGGTCCGTCTGGGCGCACGACACCGCGATCACGGTCTACGGGATGACGCGGGCCGGGCTGCACGAGGAGGCGACCTCGCTCGTCGAGGGCCTCCTGGAGGCCGCCGACCACTTCGGCTACCAGCTGCCCGAGCTCTACGGAGGCAACCCGATCGGCGACGGCCCCGGGCCGGTCCCCTACCCGGCGTCGTGCCACCCGCAGGCGTGGTCGGCGGCGTCGGCGGTCGTGGTGCTCACCTCGCTGCTGGGCGCCTACCCGGACCGGGAGGCCGGCGGGCTGGTGATGCGGCCACCGCAGGAGGCGATGCCGGTGGGCTCCCTGCGCGTCGACGGCATCCAGGCGCTGGGCAGGTCGTGGTCCGTGGAGCGCCTGCGTGGCGGCACGGTCGCCGCCACGCCGCGGTAGGGCGTCGGCCGGCCGCCGTCGGGCGCGTCAGACCACGAAGGCGGACGGGTCGGCCAGCACCCCGCGGAGCACCTCCCGCGCGCCCCCGGTCAGGGCGGCGTGCGGTCCGGCGGCGGCGGGGCGCACCTCCAGCTCGACGAACGGTGACGCGAGCACCCGCTCGTCGAGCACCGCCAGCACGTCGTCGCGCAGCCAGGGGATCAGGTCGGTGTACAGCCCGCCCAGCACGACGGTGCCCACGTCGACGAGGTTGACGAAGTCGGCCAGCGCCGACCCGAGGGCGCGGCCCGCGGCACGGACCGCGGCCTCGCCGTCTCCGGGCAGGAGGGCGAGGAGGTCCTCGATCGGGGCGTCCACGCCCAGGCCCGCCGCCCGGAGGATCGCCTCCTTGCCCGCGTACTCCTCGAGGCAGCCATAGGCGCCGCACGAGCAGCGCGGCCCGGCGGGGTCCACGACGACGTGCCCGATCTCGCCGCTCCATCCGCGCTCGCCCAGGAACAGCGCGCGGTCGAGGACGACGGCAGCACCGATGCCGACGTCGCCCGACACGTACAGGAACGATCCCGGGACCGGCCCGTCCAGCTCGGCGAGCGCCGCGAGCTTGGCCTCGTTGGCGATCTCGACGGGGAGCGGGAGGCCGAGCAGCGGCACCGGCTCCACCGCGGACCACCCGAGGTTCGGCGCGACGGCGAGCCGTCCCGCGCGCGGGTCCACGAGCCCGGGGAGGGCGAGCCGGGCGCCGGCGACGGACATGCCGTCGTCGGACACCTGGCGGACGAGCTCGCTCGCGAGCGCCCCGAGGCGGCCCAGCACCGTGGCGGGATCGCTGTCGTGGAACGCGCCGGGCTCGACGCGCTCGGCGACGACGGCGCCGGTGAGGTCGAGCACCCGGCCGCCGAGGTAGTCGACGTTGACCTCGAGCCCCAGCCCGACGACCGACCGGGGTGCGGGCACCAGCGGCACGGCCGGGCGGCCGGCTCGTCCGCCGGTCACTGCGGGCAGCTCCGACACCAGGCGGGAGGCCACCAGCTGGTCCACCAGCGTCGACACCGTGGCGCGCGCCAGACCGGTCGCGGCGGCCACGTCGGCGCGCGACAGTGGGGAGGGCGACTCGAAGACCGCGCGTGCCACGAGCTCGAGGTTGCGCTCGCGCAGGGTGTGCTGGCGGGCAGCCGCCGAGGCGGTGGGAGTGGAGGTCACGCCTTGACTCTAGCCGAGACGCGCGTAATAGTTCATCCGTACAACTAATGCGGGCAGCGACGGTCGCACAGCGCGACGGAGGCCCGCCTCGACGAGGAGAACCCCGTGAGCGACATCAAGTACTCGTTCGGCCTCTGGACCGTGGGCTGGGCCGGCCGCGACCCGTTCGGCCTGGCGACCCGCCCCGACCTGGACCCCGCCGAGTCCATCCGGAAGCTTGCCGACCTCGGCGCGTGGGGCTTCACGTTCCACGACAACGACGTCTTCCCGTTCGGCGCCGAGGAGTCGGAGCGCCTCGCTCACATCGAGAAGATCAAGAAGGCCGCCCAGGACACGGGCATGGTCTGCGAGATGGTGACCACCGACACCTTCATGCACCCGATCTTCAAGGCCGGCGCGTTCACGTCGAACAGCCGCGAGGTGCGTCGCTTCGGCCTGCGCAAGGTCCTCAAGAACGTGGACCTGGCCGCCGAGATGGGGGCCACGACCTTCGTCATGTGGGGTGGCCGCGAGGGCACCGAGTACGACAACTCGAAGGACCTCATCACCGCGCACGCCCGCTACGCCGAGGGCATCGACACCGTCGCCGCCTACATCAAGCAGCAGGGCTACGACCTGAAGATCGGCCTGGAGCCCAAGCCGAACGAGCCCCGCGGCGACATCTTCCTGCCGACGATCGGTCACGCGATCGCCCTCATCGACTCGCTCGACAACGGCGACATCGTGGGCCTCAACCCCGAGGTCGGCCACGAGCAGATGGCGGGCCTGAACTACACGCACGGCCTCGCGCTCGCGCTGCACCTGGGCAAGCTGTTCCACATCGACCTCAACGGCCAGCACGGTCCCAAGTACGACCAGGACCTCGTCTTCGGTCACGGCGACCTGCTGTCCGCCTTCTTCACGGTCGACCTGCTGGAGAACGGCGCCCCCAACGGCGGCCCCCGCTACGACGGCCCGCGCCACTTCGACTACAAGACGTCCCGTACCGAGGGCGTCGACGGCGTGTGGGAGTCGGCCAAGGCCAACATGGAGGCCTACGACCTCCTGGCCGCCAAGGCCAAGGCCTACCGCCAGGACCCCGAGGTCCAGGCCGCGTTCGAGAAGGCCGGCATCTTCGAGTCCGCCGAGCCGACCCTCGGCGCCGACGAGACGATCGACGCCTTCCTCGCCTCCGAGGAGACGTACGACATCGAGGCGCTCTCCGACCGCCACGAGGGCCTGGTGCACCTGCACCAGCTCGCGCTGAAGCACCTCATCGGCTGACACCCGGCCGCGGGGGGGGGGGGGGGGGGGGGGGGGGGGGGGGGGGGGGGCGGGCCGCGGGGCCCCCCCCCCCCCGCGCCCCCCGCCACCCCCCAACTGCCGATCACGTCGCCCAGCCCCCGAATCACCCTCCCCCTCTCGCTTTCCCTTCCTGGAGCACCGATGCCCCTCGTCGCCGGCGTGGACACGTCCACGCAGTCCTGCAAGATCGTCGTCCGCGACGCCGAGACCGGTGAGCTGGTCCGCACCGGCTCCGCCAAGCACCCCGACGGGACGGAGGTGGACCCGACGCACTGGTGGACCGCGTTCCAGGAGGCGGCTCGTGCGGCCGGCGGGCTGGACGACGTCGCCGCGATCGCCGTCGGCGGGCAGCAGCACGGGCTCGTCGCCCTCGACGCCGAGGGCCGCGTCGTCCGCGACGCCCTCCTCTGGAACGACACCCGCTCGGCCCAGGCCGCCCGCGACCTGATCTCCGAGCTGGGCGACGGTGACGCCGAGGCCGGCGCCCAGTCCTGGGCCGACGCCGTGGGCTCCGTCCTCGTCGCCTCCCTCACCATCACGAAGCTGCGCTGGCTGCGCGACGCCGAGCCGGAGAACGCGGCCCGCGTCGCCGCCGTCGCGCTCCCCCACGACTGGCTGTCCTGGCGCATCGCGGGCTACGGCCCGGAGGGCGAGTCGCCGCTCGGCCCGCAGCTCGACAAGCTGTTCACCGACCGCTCCGACGCCTCCGGCACGGGCTACTACGACGCGCAGGGCGCGGGCGGTGCGGGCGAGTACCGGCCCGACCTCCTCGCGCTCGCCCTCGGGCGCGACGACGTGACGCTCCCCCGCGTGCTGGCCGCGTCCGAGTCCGGCAGCGTGGCGCACCCGTCGGTGGCCGGTTCAGCCGTGGAGGGTGGCGCCCTCATCGGCCCCGGCGCGGGCGACAACGCCGGCGCGTCCCTCGGCCTCGGCATGGAGCCCGGCGACATCGCGATCTCCATCGGCACGTCGGGCGTGGTCTCCGCCGTCGCACCGTCGCGCACGGCCGACGGCTCCGGCGCCATCAACGGCTTCGCCGACGCGACGGGCAACGCGCTCATGCTCGCCGTGACGCTCAACGCGGCCCGCGTCCTGGACGCTGCCCGCGCCGTGCTCGACGTGGACTTCGACGGCCTTGCCGACCTCGCGCTCTCGGCGCCCGCCGGGTCCGACGGTCTCGTGCTCGTGCCGTACCTCGAGGGCGAGCGCACCCCGAACCGCCCCGACGCGACGGGCACGCTGCACGGCCTGCGCCTGAAGAACCAGACGCAGGCCCACCTCGCGCGCGCCTACATCGAGGGCATGCTCTGCGGGCTGGCGGACGGCCTCGACGCGCTGCGGGCGCAGGGCGTCCCCATCGAGCGGGTCATGCTGATCGGCGGGGCGGCGCAGTCGCCCGCCGTGCAGTCGATCGCGCCGCAGGTCTTCGGCCTCCCGATCGCGATCCCGAAGCCGGGCGAGTACGTGGCCGACGGCGCCGCGCGCCAGGCCGCGTGGGTCCTCGCCGCCGCGTCCCAGCCCGGGGCGGACGCGCCGGCGTGGTCCACGACCATCGCCACCACGCTCGACGCCGACCCGCAGCCGGTGATCCGCGAGCAGTACGCGGCGGTCCGCGACCTCGTGTAGCAGTCCCCCGTGCGGGGGAGGCAGATCCCTTGGCGAGGGGAACACCCCTGCCCTCCCCCGCACGACGCTGGACGCATGAGAACTCCGAGCGCGCCCGGCACCGGGCTCACCCGCACAGCAGGCATCCTCCTGATCGCCATCGCGACGCTCCACGTCGCGGCCACCATGAACCCGTACTGGCCAGGCTGGCTCGCGGGCGAGCTCCGTGACCGCACCGCGAGCGCCGACTCCGTGGCCTCGTTCTGGGCCCAGCCCGGGGGCTTCGCCGTGGTGGTGCTGATCCTGGGCCTGCTCGTCGTCCGCGCGGCGAACCGGCAGGACCCGTTGCCGGGCTACGTCGGCTGGCTGCTGCTCGGCTGGGTGGTGCTGTGCATGGTCCTCATCGGACCGGCGAGCGGCTTCGCCCTGGGTGCGGTGCCGGCGGTGCTGCTGGTCGCGGCGAACCTGAGGGCACGGCTGGCGGCCCGCACGAGCGCCTTGGTGCCGAGGTAGTACGCCCGTCCGACGAGGTGACTATCTGGCGGGGAGATAGGTCAGGTGGCGGTAGCGCAGCCCGGACGACGACGTCGCCCACTCGCCTTCGCGCACCACGCGCCACAGCGCAGGGTCCAGAGCGGGCGCGAACGCGTCCCCCTCGACCTCGAGGTCGATCTCGGTCACCTCGAGCCGGTCCGCGAGCGCCAGCGCGTCGGCGTACACGCGCACGCCGCCCATCACCCAGACCTCGTCGCCGCCGGCGGCGGCGGCGGCCAGCCGGAGCGCCTCGTCCAGCGACCTCGCCACGAGCACGCTGGTGCCCGACGCCGGCCCCACGCCCGCCGGACCCCCGCCCGGGGCGCCGGACCCGCCGGAGGTGACCGGTCCGACGTCGGGCACGGTACCTGCGCTCGTGATGACGATGTTGGTGCGGCCCGGGAGGGGGCGACGCGGGAGCGACTCCCACGTGCGCCGGCCCATCACGACGGGGTGCCCGCTCGTGGTGCGCTTGAAGTGGGCGAAGTCCTCGGGGACGTGCCACGGGATCGTGTTGCCCGCGCCGATGACGGGACGGCCGGCGGCGTCGCGCGCCTGGCCCCAGATGAGACCGATCACGTCAGACAGCGATCGGGGCCTTGATGGTGGGGTGGTGCTGGTAGCCCAGCACCTCCAGGTCCTCGTACGTGTAGTCGAAGATCGAGTCGCGCGGCGCGAGGCGCAGCGACGGGTAGGGGTAGGGGTCCCGCTCGAGCTGGGTCCGCACCTGGTCCACGTGGTTCTCGTAGATGTGCACGTCACCGCCGGTCCAGACGAACTCGCCCACCGCGAGGCCGGTCTGCGCCGCCACGATGTGCGTGAGCAGCGCGTACGACGCGATGTTGAACGGGACGCCGAGGAAGAGGTCCGCCGAGCGCTGGTAGAGCTGGCAGCTCAGCCGGCCGTCGGCCACGTAGAACTGGAAGAGGGCGTGGCACGGCGGGAGCGCCATGCGGTCCACCTCGGCCGGGTTCCACGCCGTGACGATGTGCCGGCGGGAGTCGGGGTTGGTGCGGAGCTGGTCGATCACCTTCGCGATCTGGTCGATCTGCTGCCCGTCCGGCGCGGGCCACGACCGCCACTGCACGCCGTAGACGGGGCCCAGCTCGCCGTCGGCGTCGGCCCACTCGTCCCAGATGGTCACGCCCTGCTCCTGCAGCCAGCGCACGTTCGAGTCGCCACGGAGGAACCAGAGCAGCTCCAGCGCCACGGACCGGAAGTGGACCCGCTTGGTGGTGATCAGCGGGAACCCCTGCGCAAGGTCGTAGCGGAGCTGGCGGCCGAACACGCTGCGTGTGCCCGTCCCGGTGCGGTCGTCCTTGCGGGTGCCGGACTCGAGGACGTCGCGGAGCAGGTCCTCATAAGGGGTGGGAATCGTCGCGACCATGCCCGCCAGCCTACTTTCCGCGCGGCACGAAGCCCTTCCCAGTTCACGGCGCGCCTGTCATGCTGGCGGACCACGACTGGAGACACCATGCAAGAGACCGGCCAGCGCAACAACCGTCGAGCGATGCTCGTGGTGCTTCTCGTACCGAGCATCTTCGCCCTGGTGGTGGTCTTCGGGATCATCTCGGCGGCGCGCGGGCCTGGTACGGCCACCGCCACCCTCGTGGTCGCGCTGCTGGCCGCGGCGGTCGTCGCCGCCGTGGTCGTCGTCGTGAAGCAGGCCCGCGTGGGCCGGCTGGTCCGGCGCGTGACCGCAGCCCGGCCCGACGCCGCGGTGGTGGTCGCCGTCGCGAGCGAGATGCGCGACGCCGTACGCCGCGTCGGCAAGCCCGCCCGCCACCTGCCCGCCGGGTCGGAGCACATCGTCGTGAGCATCGACCCGCACCAGGTCGAGCTCTGGATCAGCCGGAGCCCGGAGCCCGTGCTGACGGTGCGGCGCGTGCCCGGCGGGGTGTCCGTCGTCGACCGCGTGGCGTCGGGCGCTCCGCAGCCCACCCTCGTGATCGCCGACGGCACCAGCGAGCTCGCCGTGCTGCCGATCGTGCCGCCGGTGTGGCGGGTGTCGAGGTCGCACGCCCACGCCTCGATGGAGCGGGCACTCCGTGCACTGGGCGAGGACCCGGCGGTGCACCAGGCGGTCTAAGCCTCCGGGTGCTGCCTCTGCAGCTCCCGGAGACGCCGGCCCCTGCGGCGGTAGAGCGCGGCCAGCACTACGACCGCGATCGCCAGGACCGCGCCCAGCACGGCGCCCCAGGCGGTGCCGCCGCGGAAGGCGGGCGCGTCGACGTCGAGGATCCGCTCGCCCGCGTGCGCAGCCTCGTTGGTGCCGAGGACCACCCCGAGGGTCAGCAGGTTGGGGATCGCCAGGACCAGGGCCACGACCAGCCAGGCCGCCCGTGTCCGCGGGCCGCGGCCCGGGAGGACCGCCTGCGCGGCGGCCGCCACGGGCAGGCCCGTGAAGACCGCCCCGATCATCAGGCCCCACCACGCCCCCGCCGAGAACGAGCCGTCCACAGCGTTGCCGATGACCTGAGCCCACCAGCGCGGCAGGAAGGCCGCGAGCAGCAGGCTGACGAGCCAGGCCACGACCACCAGGACGAGCACCCACAACGCCCGGCGGCCCACGTGGGCCCAGTCGATCCTCTTCGTGCCCGCCTGGGCGACCACGGGTGCCACCGGGTCGGCGGGGACCGGGCGGGACGGATCCTCGAAGTGCGCCATACAGCCGATCATCAGACGGCGGTGCAGGTCTCGCGACCGCTCGCGGGAACCGGCGGGAGGCGGGCCGGGAACGGCGGAGGCCGGGCCGGCGTTGTCTCACGTGCCGACATCTGTCGGTGGTCAGTGGAAGGATCTACGTCATGACGGACCAGACCACGAGCACGCTCCCCGCGTCGACCGAGGCCGAGCCGGCGGTCACGCCCTCGCCCACGGACCCGCTGTGGGTGGAGCGCACCGGCACGCGCACGTACCGCGGCTACTCCGCGCGCGGTGCGCAGGTGGAGATCGGCCCGGCCGCTGCCGGTGCCGTGTTCACGCCGGGCGAGCTGCTGAAGGTCGCGCTCGCGGCGTGCGCCGGGATGAGCAGCGACGCGGCGTTCGCCCGCCGTCTGGGTGACGACTACGCGGTGACGATCCGTGTGGAGGACCCCAAGGACCTGGCAGAAGACCGCTACCCGGTCCTCACGGAGAAGTTCGAGATCGACCTCTCGGTCCTGGACGACGCCGACCGGGAGCGCCTGCTGACCATCGCCCAGCGAGCGATCGACAAGGCGTGCACAGTAGGCCGCACGCTGAAGGCGAGCGCCGAGGTACCGCCGGCCCAGTTCGGCCCGCCGGCCCAGGCGCCCGTCGAGGCCTGAGCACCTGACGCCTGAGCAGCACCCGACAACAGGAGGGGAAAGCCCATGACGCACGACGACGCGCGCAGCAAGGACCTGGTGAACAGCGACCCGGTGGCCGCGAAGGAGATCCGAGCCCGGGTCGGTCCGGCAGGCCTGCTGGACAACGTGGTGGACCGGGCGGTCAGGATCCCGTCGGGCGCCGTCCGCAAGCACGTGGACCAGCTGCGCGAGCGGAACCCGAACGCCACCCCGGCCGAGCTCGTGCGCATCCTGGAGAAGGAGTACCTCCGGGTGATCCAGGCGTCGGGCGGCGCGATCGGGGCGGCGGCCGCCGTGCCGGCAGTCGGCACGGCGGCCGGGTTCGCGCTGTCGTCGAGCGACATCGCGACGTTCTTCGCGTCGTCGGCCGCGTTCTCGCTGGCCGTGGCCGACGTCCATGGGATCGAGGTGGACGACGTCGCGCGGCGCCGCGCCCTGCTGCTCGCCACGGTGCTGGGCGACAAGGGCGCCAAGGACGTGGAGGACGCCGTGGGCGGCTCCGGTGTGGCCTGGGGCAAGGTGCTGCTGACGAGCATGCCGCAGACCACCCTGCGCCGGGTGAACAAGACGCTCACCAACCAGTTCATCCGTCGCCAGCTGGCGAAGCAGGGCGGGCTGCTCGTGGGCCGGGTCATCCCGTTCGGGATCGGTGCCGTGGTGGGCATCGTCGGCGCGCGGGCGCTCGGGCACACGGTGATCAACCAGGCCCGGGACGCGTTCGGGCCTCCGCCGGAGCGGTTCCCCCGGATCATCGAGCAGCGCTGACAGCAACGCGCGTAGAGTCTCCGAGGTGACCATCACCCCTGACGCCGCGGCGCTGGCCGCGGCACTTCCTGAGCTCCAGCAGGCCTATGCCGAGCTGCAGGCCAAGGGCCTCAAGCTCGACCTGACCCGAGGCAAGCCGTCGGCGGAGCAGCTCGACCTGTCGAACGCGCTCCTCACGCTCCCCGGCGAGGGCGTCACCCGCGACGACGCGGGCACGGACGTGCGGAACTACGGCGGGCTGGACGGCCTCCCGGGGCTGCGCCGGATCTTCGCCGAGCTGCTCGGCGTCCCGGTCGAGCAGCTGCTCGCCGGCGGGAACGCGTCGCTGACGATGATGCACGACACGGTGGCGTACGCGATGCTATTCGGCTTCCCGCAGTCCCCCCGGCCGTGGTCCCGCGAGGAGACCGTGAAGTGGATCTGCCCGGTGCCGGGCTACGACCGGCACTTCACGATCTGCGAGGCGTTCGGCATCGAGATGATCCCCGTCCCGATGACGGCGGACGGGCCCGACGCCGAGGCCGTCGCCACCCTCGTCGCGGACGACCCGGCGATCAAGGGCATGTGGGTGGTCCCCACCTACGCCAACCCGGACGGCGCGGTCGTCACGGACGAGGTGGCCCGCGCGCTGGTGTCCATGCCGACCGCCGCGCCCGACTTCCGCATCGTGTGGGACAACGCCTATGCCCTGCACCACCTCACCGACGACGAGGTGACCACCGCCGACGCCATCGGGCTCGCCGCGGCGGCCGGGAACCCCGACCGGGTCGTCATGGTGGCGTCCACGTCCAAGGTGACGTTCGCAGGCGCCGGCGTGGCGTTCTGGGCGTCGTCGCCCGGCAACGTCGCGTGGTTCAAGGAGCACCTGGCGATCGCCTCGATCGGCCCGGACAAGGTGAACCACCTGCGGCACGAGCTGTTCTTCCGGGATGCCGAGGGGGTGCGCGCGCACATGCGCAAGCACCGCGAGATCCTCGCGCCCAAGTTCGCCGCCGTGGTCGAGGTGCTGACCGACCGGCTGGGGAAGTTCGGCGTCGGTTCGTGGACGTCGCCCAAGGGCGGCTACTTCGTGTCGCTCGACGTGGTCCCCGGGACCGCCGCCCGCGTGGTGCAGCTCGCCAAGGAGGCCGGCATCGCGCTGACCCCGGCGGGCGCCACCTTCCCGTACGGGCGCGACCCCGAGGACGCGAACATCCGCCTCGCACCGTCGATGCCGCCTCTGGCGGAGGTCCGCGAGGCCATGGACGGCGTCGCCACGTGCGTGCTCCTGGCCGCCGCGGAGGCCCAGGCCTGAGGTCGAGGCCCGCCGCTCAGCGCAGGAGCTCCCTGCGCTGAGCGGCGTACTCGTCTGCCCGCCAGCTCGTCATCCCGCCGACGACGATCGCGGCCGGCCGCCCGTCGTCGCCCCACACGTACTCGACCGGCTCCCCCACGGCCCGGAACCCGGCGTGCGGCTCCGGCCGGAGCACGTCGCCGTCCGGCGTGAGCGCCTCGGCCCCCGCCAGCGGGTCCTCCGCCCGGGGGTCGAGGAGCCAGAGCCGGTCACCCAGCAGCACCACGTCGGCCAGCCCCCAGAGCCCGGCGAACCGGCCGGTGAACCGCTCGCGCCCGTCCGCGACCGAGGCGCGGTCACCGCCCAGGGCGGCCGCACCGCCGTCGGGCAGCCTGCCCTCCAGGGCCGTGACCACCAGCGCGAAGAGACCGCCCGCGAGGCCGTCAGCGGGACCGTCCACCGCGTTGGTGAGCACGGACACGGCGACCCGTCCCGAGGGGTCCCACCAGGTGCGCGTGCGCTGGCCGGGGAAGCCGCCGCTGTGGCCCACCACGCGCCGGCCCTCGAGCTCGCGGGCCTCGAAGCCGAGGCCGTACTCGCGGACGCGCCCGCGCGGCATCGTGATGGTGCTCTCGGTGCGCTGGGCCAGCCGCTGCGACTCCGGTGACAGCAGGCTGGTGTCGCCGTGGAAGTGCGCGCCCGCCCAGGCCACGAGGTCACGCGCGGTCGACACGAGTCCCGTCGCGGAGGCGAGCGCCCCGGTGGGGACGTGGGCGACCGGGAGGCGACGGTCGTCGTCGGCCGAGCGCGCGCTGTGGCCGGTCACGAGCCGGCCGGTCAGGCCCGGACCGATCTCGGGGTGGGTGTCGCTGAGCCCGGCCGGCGCGATGACGTCGGTGCGGAGGTGATCGGCGTACGGGACACCCGTGACCGCCTCGACGACGAGGCCGACGAGCCCGTAGGCCAGGTTGGAGTACTTGAAGTACTCGCCGCGGCCGAAGACCTCGCCCTCCGAAGCGACGGTGGTCACCAGGGCCGCGCGGTCGGGGAACGGCGCGCCGAGATGCCAGAAGTCGGCGTCGGTGCCGTCGCGCCGCACACCTCCGGTGTGGCCCAGGGCCTCCCGGACCGTGACGGCGCCGACCGGTACGCCGTCGAGCTCGGGGAGGTGGGCGCCCAGCGAGTCGTCGAGGCGGAGCAGACCGCGCTCGGCCAGGCGCAGCACGGCCGTAGCGAGGAACGTCTTGGAGTGGGAGGCCACGCGGAAGAGGTGGTCGGTGCGCAGGGGCTCGCCCGTGGCGACGTCGGCCACGCCGAGCGCCACGTCGAGCACGACGTCGTCCCCGACCCGGACCGCGGCCTGGACGCCCGGTACACGGGCGAAGGCTGCCTGGGTGCGGAGCCAGTCGGCGAGGTACGGGGCAGCGGCGCGGACGAGATCGGCGTCGGTGCGCTGGTCGGGCGGGGTCACGGCGACCATCCTGCCCTCCGCGCGGGGCTTGCCGGTACCTGCCCACGCTGGGCCCGTCTACGAGCAGATCCGCGCGCAGGTCACCGCCCTGGTGGCGGTGGGGGCCCTGCGGCCGGGCGACCGGCTGCCCGCGTCGCGCGACCGCGCCCGCGACCTCGGCGTCGCGGTCGGCACGGTCGGCACGGTCGGCACGGTCGGCACGGTCCAGCGTGCCTTCCGCGAGCTGGAGGCAAGCGGGGTGGTGACCAGCCGCCGTCGTACCGGCACCGTCATCGCTGTGGGTATGGGTATGGCGGGAATCTCAGCGCCGATTGCCGCCACAGCCATACCCGCAGCAGCGGGCGAAGCGGCGGGCGAAGCGGCGGGCGAAGCGGCGGGGGCGAGGTCGACCGGGGAAGGCAGTTCAGCGGGACGCGGTGAGGCGCTCGTCGCGCAGGCACGGGCCCTGGTCGCCGAGGCGCGCGCGGCCGGCCTGTCCGACGACGCCGTGCTCGACCTGGTCCGGGGCGCTCTCCACACGCCGTGAGGAGGGGTGCGTGCACATTGCTTCGGCACTTTGTCGGGGGGGGGGGGGGGGGGCGGGGGGGCCCCCCCCCCCCCCCGCCCCCGGGGCGCGGGGGGGGGGGGGGGGCCGCCACCCGCCCCCCCCCCCCCCCCCGACAAAGTGCCGAAGTGATGTGCGCGGCTCAGGCCTGCGCGACCTCCGCCGGGTCGGACTCCGCGCAGTTGCGGTTGACCACCAGCACGGGGCACGCCGAGTGGTGCAGCACCGCCTGGCTGGTGGAGCCCAGCAGGAGCCCGCGGAAGCCGCCGCGCCCTCGCGACCCGACCACGATCATGTCGGACGCCGAGGAGAACTCCGTGAGCAGCTCGGCGCCGGTTCCGTCGAGCACGATCCGCCGGATCACCATGCCCGGGTTCTGCGCCTCGTGCCGGTCGATGATGACGTCGAGCCCGGCCTTGATGTCGGCCAGCACCTGCTCGTGGTCGATGTTGGAGGGCAGCCACGCCAGCAGCCCAGCGCCTGAGCCGACCGGGACGCCCGCCACGGCCGTCAGCTCGGAGTCCCAGGCCTTGGCCTGCGCGATCGCGTGCCGCAGCGCCACCTCAGCCTGGGGCGACCCGTCGACACCGACCACGATGCGGCGCACGTCGCGCACCGCGCTCCACGGCCGGGTACCACCGGCCGCGCCACCACCGGCCGCGCCACCACCGGCCGCGCCACCACCGGCCGCGCCACCACCGGCCGCGTCAGCCTGCGCCGGCCCGCCCGCCGAGGCCTCCGCGGCCGACTCCGCCTCCTGCGCCGCGGCCTCGTCGGACCCGGGCGGCGCCCACGCGCCACGCCCCCTGGTCTCGCGCAGCGGGACCACCACGACGGGGCAGTGCGCGTGCGCGGGCAGCGCCGACGAGACGGTGCCGAGGAGCCGTTCCGTGAAGCCTCCGCGGCCCCGGGTGCCGACCACGGCGAAGCCGTAGTCGCGCGACAGCTCGACGAGCACCCCGGCCGCGTCGCCGGTCGCCACAGCCGTGGTCACCCGTACGCCGCAGCCCTCGACCCTGGCCTCCGCCTCCGCGAGCACCGCGCGGGCGCCTTCCTGGATGGTGCTGTCGTCGAGCGCCGCATACCCGCCGTCGAGCGAGGCCGCGGTGAACGACGGGAGCGAATAGCTGCACACGATGTGCAGCGCCCAGCCGATCCGGCGGGCGTACGCCGCCGCCCAGTCCAACGCGTGCAGGCTCGCCTCCGAGCCGTCGACCCCGACCAGCACGACCTCCGGTCGCTTCATCGCGCCTCCCGCGTCTCTCTGGAGTGATGCCACCACGCTACTCGTCCGGCGGGGCCCCGGCAGGGAAGCACGCACGACGGCGCCCGCCGTCCCCGGAGGGGGCAGATGCACGACGCCCCGGTCCATGGGATGGACCGGGGCGTCGGTGGCGGTAGCTGTCGCTGGTCGGCTCAGTACCGGATGAACTGCGGCGAGCTCATCCAGATCGCGCGGAACTGGATGGTCTTGCCGGGGCGCGGTGCGTCGATCATCGTGTTGCCGCCGGCGTAGATGCCGATGTGGCCCGGCTGGTAGATGAGGTCGCCCGGCTGCGCCTCGGCGCGGGAGATCCGGGTACCGCCCGCAGCCTGCGCGGACGACGTGCGCGGAAGGTTGATGCCCGCCTGCGCGTAGACGTAGGAGGTGAAGCCGGAGCAGTCGAACCCGGCGGGCGTGGTGCCACCCGACAGGTACGGGACGCCCACGTAACGGGCCGCGATCGAGACGATCGTGGAGCCGTTGGCCGAGGCCGGGGCAGCCGCGCCGATGCTGCTCGAGCTCGAGCTCGAGGCGGTGGTCGACGTCGTCGTAGAACGCGACGTGGTGGTTGCCCGGACGGGCTCCGGCTCCGGCTCGGGGGCCGGCGTCACGGAGATGACTGCCTGCTCCACCGAGAGGTCGGCGTCGGCGGCCACTGCGACCACCGGGGCGGCCGCGAGAGCGGTGCGCGCCTGCTGCGTCAGAGCAGACAGGTCGACGGTGCTCAGCTTGGCGGCGTCGTTGGCGACGGGAGCGGCCTGGGCGGCCATGGCGCCGCCGAAGGTCGAGACGAGGAGCCCAGCCCCTGCTGCGACGACGGCCGCGTTGCGGCCGACGTTCGGGTTCTGTGCAAGGCCAGCTACAGGTCGGCGCGCTGCACGATGGCGAGCGCGAGACGTACGTGCGGTCACGTAGTACCTCTCCTTGTACGCCTACGAGGTCAGCTGTCGGGTTCGGGTGGGAGAAAGCACCCGGCCGAGCGACCCGAGAGTCCGCCCGACTTCACCCCAAGGACGCACCCTGGCGCCCAAAGTGGGTCCCCCGCCTCTGTCATGCGGGTCGTGGTGGCCCCGGCCGGTGACAGAGTTCGGCGTCCGTCCGAGGGCTCCGGTGGATTAACTCCTCGGAGCGGTTCTGAACGTACCGGAACCTCGGATGAATGTCACGTTCACGTCACGAAGGCGACCTGTCGCATAACTGGTGATGACACAGAACCGCCTCCGTGCTGCAGCACGGAGGCGGTTCACCAAGTGGTCTTGTGCGAGGTCAGGAAGCCGCCACGAAGAGGTGACGAGCCAGGTCCTCGGGCAGGTCGAGCACGAGCGGATCGCCTGCGACAGCCTCTGCCGGCACGTCCGCCGAGACCGTGTAGACGCCGTTCTCGTGGGTCGCGACGATGCGGGCCCCGGGCACCAGCCCGGCGTCCGCGAGACGGGCGAGCAGGTCGACGTCCGTCTGCAGCGGCTCCGCGATCCGGGTGAGCGACGCCGAGACGGAACCGCGCACCCCCTTCTTCGCCGCCGCCTCGAAGACGGCGGGCAGCGAGGCCACGCCCGCGAGGAACGGCACGTCCGTGAAGTCCTCGCCGAGCTCGGAGAGGCCGGGGATGGGGTTGCCGTACGGGTCGTGGTGCGGGTGGTCGAGCAGACCCACGAGGCGCCGCTCCACCTGCTCGCTCATCACGTGCTCCCAGCGGCACGCCTCGACGTGCACGTGCTCCCAGTCGAGCTTGATGACGTCGGTCAGCAGGCGCTCCGCCAGGCGGTGCTTGCGCATGACCCGCATCGCCTTGTCGTGCCCTGCCTCCGTGAGCTCGAGGTGGCGGTCGCCGGTGACCACCAGCAGACCGTCGCGCTCCATGCGCGCGACCGTCTGCGACACCGTGGGACCCGAGTGCCCCAGCCGCTCCGCGATCCGGGCGCGCAGCGGTGTGATGTCCTCCTCGTCCAGCTCGTAGATCGTCTTGAGGTACATCTCGGTGGTGTCGATCAGGTCCGTCACGTCCACTCCCGTTCTTGCCGGCTCCGCGGGCCCGCCGTCGGCGGCGGGTCGTCTCGGCGGACGACCCGGCACACCGGCTCGCCGACCCTCGTCCTAGTCTAGGTGGGGGCGCCGACATGGCCCCTCACCCCCGCCGCACGCGCCCCTCGGAGCCCGCCATGCCGTTGACCATCCCCACCGACCTGCTGCCCGCGGACGGCCGGTTCGGGTCAGGCCCGTCGAAGGTGCGGCCCGCCCAGGTCCAGGCCCTCGTGGACCACGCTGACGTGCTGGGCACGTCGCACCGCCAGCCGCCTGTCAAGGACCTCGTGCGGCGCATCCGCACCGGCCTGGCGGAGCTGCTCCACGTACCCGACGGGTACGAGGTGGCGCTGGGCAACGGTGGCTCCACGGCGTTCTGGGACATCGCGACCCTCTGCCTCGTGGAGCGCCGGGCGCAGCACGCCGCGTTCGGCGAGTTCGGGGCCAAGTTCGCCACCGCGACGTCCCGCGCACCGTTCCTCGAGCCCTCGCAGGTGATCCGGGCGGAGCCCGGCACGGTCGCGCACCTCGAGCCGTCCGACGAGGTGGACGTGTGGGCCACGCCCCACAACGAGACCTCGACCGGCGCGATGGCCCCGGTCCGCCGGCCCGTCCCCCGCCCCGCCGCGACAGGCACCGGCGACGGCCCGCTCCTCCTCGTCGACGCCACCTCGGGCGCGGGCGCCCTCCCGGTAGACCTCACGGAGACCGACGTCTACTACTTCGCCCCCCAGAAGGTGTTCGCGGCCGACGGCGGCCTGTGGCTGGCGGTCCTGTCGCCCGACGCCGTGGCGCGGGCCGCCCGGATCGAGGGCAGCGGGCGCTGGGTCCCCGAGTTCCTCTCGCTGACCACCGCGCTGGAGAACTCCCGCGCCGACCAGACGCTCAACACCCCGGCGGTCGCCACGCTCGTGCTCCTGGCCGACCAGGTGGAGTGGCTGCTGGCGCAGGGCGGCCTGGACTGGGCGGTGAAGCGGTCGGCCGCCTCGGCCGAGATCCTCTACTCCTGGGCCGAGGCCAGGGACTGGACCACGCCGTTCGTGGCCGACCCGGCGGAGCGGTCCACGGTGGTCGGCACCATCGACCTGGACCCGTCGGTGGACGCCCAGGCCGTGGTCGCCACCCTGCGGGAGAACGGCGTGCGGGACGTCTTCCCCTACCGCAAGCTCGGCCGGAACCAGCTCCGCGTCGGTATGTTCCCCGCGGTCGAGCCGGACGATGTGGCAGCGCTCACTTCATCCATCGATTGGATCCAGAATCATCTAAAGTGACCCCCGAGGACAAGCGCACAAAGCGCCGCTTGTCCATGTTAGCACAAATGGGGGATTTGTGATCGACCACTTCTCGCAGGGCCTGCTCACGCCGGCCCTCTCTTTCGCGCTCTCGTGCGTCGGCTGCGCCGCAGGACTCTCCGCGACCGCCCGCGCACGTGTCTCGTCCGGTCGGCAGCGGTCCGTCTGGCTGGTCCTCGGCGCGATCGCCATCGGCGGCACGGGCATCTGGGTCATGCACTTCGTCGCGATGCTCGGGTTCGCGGTCACCGGAGCGGAGATCACCTACGACATCCCGCTCACGCTGGCCAGCGCGGTGCTCGCCGTCGCCGTCGTCGGCGTGGGCCTGTTCATCGTGGACCGTGGCGGCTCCCGGACCGTCCCGGTCCTCCTCGGCGGCGCCGTCGCGGGCCTCGGCGTGACCGGCATGCACTACCTGGGCATGGCCGCCATGCACGTCGGCGTGACGATCGAGTACGACCCGCTCCTCGTCGCCCTCTCGGTCGTCATCGCCCTCGTCGCCGCGTCGGTGGGCCTCTGGCTCGCCGTGAACGTGCGAGGCGTGCTCGCGGCCGCAGCGTCCACGCTGGTCATGGGTGTCGCCGTGTCGGGCATGCACTACACCGGCATGTCGGCCATGAGCGCCCACCACGAGGCCGGCACGCCCATCCCCGTGCCGACGGCGGGGGTCGGCGCGGACGAGCTGCTCCTGCCCCTCATCGCCGCCCTGACGGTGAGCACGCTGCTCCTCGTCGTCGTGGTGACCATCTGGCCCAGCGCGGGCGAGATGCGCACGCAGGCGCAGTTCGAGGAGTGGAAGGCCCGGCAGCAGGAGATCCAGCGCGTCGCCCTCGAGCAGCGCCCCCGGCAGGCGGGCCCGTTCGACGTGCGGAAACGCTCGTCCGACACGTTCGAACGCCGCGACTGAGCCCTCGATCACGTCAGGCCCCGCAGGAGCCCAAGCACATGGATGGACCTCGCCGCATCACAACCGTAATCTCACTCAAACCGCCGAGTCGTGGCTGAATGTTCCCGTTCGGACGGGTGATTACGTTGTTGTTCCGTATTGTCCGCCCCGTGAACGCTCTGTAACGTGACCGGATCCCGACGGCCAGCACGGCCCTGGGACCCACAGAACCCGGCGGCCGTAAGCCACACGGCCCCGGTCCTACGTCTGGTACTTCGAGGGGCTTTCTGCGATGCCAGTGATCGACCATTTCACCTACGGGATCATCACGCCCCTTCTGGCGTATGCCCTCTCCTGCACCGGGGCGGCCACCGCCCTGTCCTGCACCTCGCGCGCGCGGGCGGCCACCGGGGCCGGCCGCGCCGTCTGGCTCATGCTCGGCGCCGTCGCTCTGGGCGGCACCGGGATCTGGGTCATGCACTTCATCGGGATGCTCGGGTTCGGCGCCGAGGGCGTCATCATCCGGTACGACGTCCCGCTCACCCTTCTCAGTGCGCTCGTCGCCGTCGTGGTCGTCGGCGCGGGCCTCTTCATCGTCGACGTCGGCAAGGGCCGGACGCCGTCGATCGTCGTCGGCGGCGTCCTCGCCGGCACCGGCGTGGCGGCGATGCACTACATGGGCATGGCGGCGATGCAGATGTCTGCCGACGTGTCCTACAGCGTCCCCTACGTCGTGGCGTCCATCGCGATCGCCGTCGTGGCCGCCACCGCCGCGCTCTGGTGCACGGTGAACATCCGCGGGATCGTCGCCACGGTCGTCGCCACCGCTGTGATGGGCCTGGCCGTGTGCGGCATGCACTTCACGGGCATGGCCGGCATCTCGCTCACGAACCCGTCCGAGACCATCCCGCTCGGCGCGAGCACCACCGAGCTCCTGGTCCCGCTCGTCATGGGCGTGTCGGTCGTGACGTTCATGCTGATCCTCGTGATCGGCCTCTGGCCCACGGAGGCCGAGATCCGCGCCCAGGCGGAGTTCGAGGCCAAGCTCCAGCAGCGCAAGTTCGAGCGCAAGCAGTTCGAGCGGGTGCAGCAGGAGCGCACCCAGAACGACCTGGTCCGCCAGTCCCAGCCTGGCTGACCCGAGCGTCACGACGGTGCCCGACGCCGGACCGGGGGCCCCCCCCCGGGGGGGCCCCGGGCCGCCGGGGGGCCCCGGGGGGGAGTGCCCGGGGGGCCGCGCC
>NZ_JBXTSN010000012.1:46628-133861 GCF_057158775.1 Antribacter sp. NEAU-D49
CGCGCGTCACGCGGGGGCCCGCCGCCGGACCGGTCGCCACCGGCGGGCGGCGACCGGTCCGGCGTCGGGCACCGTCGTGCTATGCCGCGAGGGCCGCGTCCTCCTGGACCGACTGGTCGAGGTAGACCACCCGGAAGCCCGGGCGCGGGCGCAGGTGGTACCGGACGCGGACGTGCCAGCGCCGGCTGGCCCAGACCGTCGCCCCGGTGGCGACGACGACCGTGGCGACCGATCCCACGAGCACCGCCCAGCGCGGGCCGAACGTCTCACCGACCCAGCCCACCACGGGCGAGCCGAGGGGCGTGGCGCCGAGCAGGACCATCATGTAGAGCGACATGACGCGACCGCGCACGGCGGGGTCGACGGAGAGCTGGATCGCCGCGTTCGCGGCGGTGAGCATGGTCAGCGACGCGAGCCCCACCGGGACGCACATGATCAGGTAGCCCAGGAAGGTGGGCATGACCGCCTGGACGGCGGTGGCCGCAGCGAAGGCGAAGGCCGCGCCCAGGACAAGCCGCACCCGTGGCCGCTCCCGCCGAGCGGCGAGCAGCGCCCCCGCGAGGGACCCGACCGCGAGCACCGAACCGAGGATGCCGTACTCGCTCGCACCACGGCCGAACTCGATGCGCGCCATCATGGCTGACGTCAGCTGGAAGTTGAGCCCGAACGTGGAGACCACGCCCATCACCACCATGATCACGAGGATGTCGCTGCGCCCGCGGACGTAGGCCACCCCCTCGCGGATCCGGCCCTTCGACGAGGCGACGCGTGGCGCCATCTTCAGGCCGCGCATCCGGGCCAGGGCGAGGATCACGGCGCCGAACGTCACGCCGTTGATCACGAACACCCACCCCGCACCGACGGCCGCGATGAGCAGGCCCGCCACGCCAGGGCCGATGAGGCGCGCGGCGTTGAACGACGTCGCGTTGAGGCCCACCGCGTTCGCGAGACCGCTGGCGGGGACGAGCTCGGCCACGAACGTCTGGCGTGCGGGGCTGTCCAGCGCGGAGACGACGCCGAGCAGCGTCGCGAACACATAGACGTGCCAGAGCTGGGCGTACCCGGAGAGATAGAGCGCGCCGAGCCCGAGGCCGAGCACCCCCATTGCGCCCTGGGTGGCCATCAGGAGCTTGCGGCGGTCGAGGCGGTCGGCGAGGACGCCCGCCCAGGGCGACAGCAGCAGGGCCGGGCCGAACTGGAGGGCCGTCACGATGCCGACGGCCACGCCCGACTCGTGGGTCAGGTCGGTCAGGACCACCCAGTCCTGCGCGACGCGCTGCATCCAGGTGCCGATGTTGGCCACGAGGGCCGAGGCGAACCAGAGACGGTAGTTGGGATATCGAAGGCTGGAGAATGTGCTGCTCATCGTGCGGCGATCCGGCTCAGCAGCTCGCCGGCGCGAGCCAGGACGTCGAGCTCCTCCTCGGTCAGGGTGGACAGCTGCTGGGTCAGCCAGGCGTCGCGGCGACGACGGGTGACCTCGACCTCCTTGATGCCCGCGGGGGTGAGGCGCACCACGACCTGGCGCTTGTCCGTCGCGTGCTCGACCTTCTCGACGAGGCCGATCTCCGCGAGGGCGTTCACGGCGCGCGTCATCGACGGCGGACGCACGCGCTCGTGCTCGGCGAGGGAACCGGGCGACATCTCCCCGTGCCGGTGCAGCACGGTGAGCACGCCGAACTGCCCCTCCGGCAGGTCCGCCTCGCCGCGCTGCGCGCGCAGGCGGCGGGAGATCCGCACGAGGGCGACGCGGAGGTCGCCACCGAGGGTCGCGGGAGTGCGGGGGGCGGCGGTTCCGGGACGTGTCACCTCTTGAGCCTAGATCATTACCTCGGGTAATGAAATGAGCTGTGCGGGACGTCACGCGCTACCGGACGGTGTCCCCCAGCACGATGAGCTGGTCGGCGTGGTCGCGGACGTACTGGGCCACCGAGTCGTCGGCGACCGCCGCCATCAGGGGGTCGAGAGCGGTCCGGTCGAGCACCACGATGGACTGCGCGCCGTCGGGGCTGCGTCCGGTCCCCGCGTGGGGGGCCGTCAGGAACGTGATGTCGCCGACCCCCAGCCCCATCGAGCCGACGGCGAGCTCCTGCATGCGCCAGAGCGTCAGCGTCTCGTCGACCGCGACGGACCGGGCGACCGCCTGGACCAGGTTGTTCATCGCTCCGACGTCGCCCCGGGTGTCGGCGGCCTTGGCCATGATGGCGCGCATCCAGTTCTGCTGACGCTGCACGCGACCGAAGTCGCCGTTCGGCAGGCCGTACCGCTCGCGGGCGTAGGCGAGCGCCTCCTCCCCCGTCATGGTGTGGACGCCTGCCTCGAGGACGTCGCCGCCCGTGGTGGTCGTGGCCTCCGGGACGGCGATCTCCACGCCGCCGACGGCGTCCGTCAGCGTCGTGAACGAGACGAAGTCGGTGACCGCGAAGTGGTCGATCCGCACCCCGGTGAGCTGCTCGACCGTCTGGATCATCAGCGTGGGGCCGCCGTACGAGAACGCGGCGTTGATCTTGCCCTCGCCGTGGCCGGGGATCGCCACCCAGGAGTCGCGGGGAAAGGAGATCACCTGGGCGGACTGCCGGTCGCCGGAGAGGTGCAGCAGCATGATGGCGTCGGTGCGCTGGGCGCCCGCCTCCCACTGGGTGGGGTCGCCGGCGGAGATCCGGCTGTCGGAGCCGAGGATCAGGAAGTTGAGGGGCTCGGCGGGCGCGGCCGGGTCCACGGGGGCGGGGCTGGGCCGGGTCGCCTCGTCCAGGTCCTCGAACGGGTCCTCGATACGCTCGATGCCGGCCTCGATCGACCGCTGGAGCATCCACAGGGCCCCCGCGCCGCCACCCACCACGAGGACGAGCGACAGGGCGACCACCGTCGCGCCGCGGGCCCTGCGCCGCCCGGGCCGGCGGTGCCGCACGAGACCGGTGCGCGGCGCGGCACCGAGCAGGTCGTTGATCGGGTCGGTGCCAGGCATGCGCGGATCGTACTGTGCCCGGTCTGGCGGCTGACACCGTGCGAGCGGGTGGAACCCGGCCGGTGCTCACCAGGTGATCGCCGGCGCGTACCCCCAGTTGTAGGTCGCGATCGTGACCTGGGCTCCCGCGGTGCCCCAGGCGCAGGGCAGCTCACCCGAGAACCTGCCGTTCGCGTCGGTCTGCAGGGGGCTGCCGTCCCGCGCCTCCCCGTAGTAGCCGGAGCGCGGGGCGTAGGCGTTGCCGTCGGCCACGCACTGGACCCCGAACGAGGTGTTCGGCTCCGCGCCCGTGATCGTCACCCGCAGGTAGCGGCACGACGACCCGGAGCACGTCGTGCCGTTGCCGAGGTCGGCCCCGGCCGCGGACGACCCCTTCGACACCGTCACGCTCCGGTCGCTCTCGGAGCCCCCGGTCCTCCCGGAAGCCTCGGCCCACGGGCCGCACCCGGCGGGGTTGCAGAGCCGCGCCCGGCCCACGTACGACTGGTTGGTCCCCGTGGGGACGTTGAGCCGGAAAGGGCTGTTCCAGCCGGGCGGCAGGTCGTTGGACCCGCTGTCGGTGTAGTCGCCGCTGAGCTGCCAGTCCACCCGGGTCGGGTCGATCCCGCCGTCGTCGGAGGGCCGGGTGACGGGGAACGAGCCGTCGTCCGACAAGGACGCCTCCCAGCGGATCCCGGGCGCGCCGGGCGTGGTGTACGGCGTGACGGCCTCGGGCGTCTGCACCCAGGTGGAGCACGTGTACTCGTTGCAGGCGCGCACGCGGAAGGTGTAGGCCGTGCCGTTGGCAAGACCGGTGTAGGTGTACGCGGTCGCGGTGCCCGCGTCGCGCGTCCCGGCGTTGTTCGCCTGCACCTCGTACCTCGGCGCGGGGCCGCGGAAGGCCCCGGCGGCGTTCCACGTGACGCGCGCCTTGCCGTCGGTGTCACCGGCGATGAGCGCGGCCCGGGCACCGGAGGGCGCGTCGGGCGTCCCGTACGGGACCACCGGGGCGGACGCCGGACCGGCCGGAGAGGTCCCCGCCTTGTTCGTCGCCGCGACGGTGAACGTGTACGAGGCGCTGGTGTCGAGCCCCGCGAACCGGGTCGAGGTCCCGGACACCGTCCGGGTGCCGGCCGCGGCGCCGTCACGGAGCACCGCCACGGTGTAGGACGCGACCGGGTCGCCGTTGTCGGCGGGAGCGGTCCAGGACACCTCGACCACGCCGCCGCCCGCTGCGGCGTCGGGCGCCCGCTGGGCGGCCGGGGCCGCGGGGCGCGCCGGGGGCGCTGCGGGGGTCATCGGCGCCGACGGCTCGGACCAGTCCGAGGGGTCGGGCGCGGCGTTGAACGCCTGCACGCGCACCGTGTAGGCGGTCCCGTTGGTGAGCCCGCTCCACACGTAGGCCGAGCCGGACAGGCAGTCACGCTGGACCCGCCCGTCGGCCGGCGCCGGCGAGATCTCCAGGTTCACGCACTCCACGGGCGACCGGTCGGTGTACGTGCGGTTGACCCAGGTGACGGTGAGCGACGAGTCCCCGAACGCCAGCACGGGAGCGTCGGGGGCGTCCGGGCGCTGGTCCGGCGTCGCCTCCGCCGAGGCCGGGGACGCGTCGGACTCGCCCACCTCGTTCGCCGCGGTCACGGTGAACGTGTAGGGCAGGTTGTTGGTGAGCCCGTCCACCGTGCACGTCGTGGTGGGGCACGCCCGCTCGTCGCCGCGGCTCGAGCGCACCGTGTAGCCGGTGATCTCCGCCCCGTTGTCCGCCGGCGGGTCCCAGGAGAGCACCACCGTGCGCGACCGCACCTCGACCACCGCGGGCGCGGCCGGCGCCTCCGGCGGGCCGAGCACGGTCACCCGCACCCGCCCCTCCACCTCCCGGTCGGGGTCGCCCGTGGCGTCCTGCACGCGGTAGCGCACCGTCAGCACGCCCAGGAAGGTGTCCGACGGCGTCACGGTCACCCTGGTCCCGTCCGTCGCCACGGTCCCGGCGCCGGTCTCGAGGGCCGCCGCCACCACCTCCAGCGGCTCGCCCGGGAACGGGCTCACGTCGTTGCCGAGCACGTCCACCTGCTCGGCACGGCCGGGGTGCGCGTCGAGGACGACGTCGTCGTTCGCGACGGCCAGCGGCCGGGTCGACGCGACCACCGTGACGGCGACCTCTCCGGCGACGGGCGGGTGCCCGGCGTCGGACACCGTGACCGGGAGGGTGACCCGTGCGCCCTTGGGGAGGCCCGCCTCCGCCCGGACCGTCAGGCGCGTACCGGACACGGCCGGGCTCAGGCCCGCCACGTCCCCCGTGACCTCGAGCGTGACCGGGTCGCCGTCCGGGTCTGTCACGTAGCGTGCGAGGTCGAGCTCGGACTCCTCCCCCGCCGCCACCTCGAGCACGGGCGCGCCCGTGAAGACCGGCGGGAGGTTCTCCGCGGGCAGCACCTCGATCTGCAGGGTCAGCACGGCGGTGCGGGTGAGCGGGTCGTCCGCGTCGCCGTCGGCCACCTCGAACGTCACCGCGGCCGGGCCGGTGTACCCGGCCTCGGACACGAACGAGAGCGTGGTGGGGCTGAGGACCTCGCGCGTCCCGTTCAGCGCCACGACCGCCTCCTCCCGGGTCAGGCGGGGCGTGCGCCGCTCGGCCACGACCACGTGGTCGGCGAGGTCGATCGCGAGGGTCTCCCCGCTGACGACCTCCAGCGGCTTCCCGGGCCGGAGGTGGGGCGCGGTGCCGTCGGCCGGGAGCCAGAGGAAGGCGGACGCCGCGAGCCCGTCCCGGTCCGTGACGGTGTAGCGGAGCACCTGGGGCGTGGCGGAGAGCGGCACGGTGACCCGCCCGTCGTCGTCCGTCACGGCCCCCGGCTCCTCCACGGCGACCGTGAGGTCCTCGACGACCCCGTCGGGGTCCGCGTCGTTGGCCAGCACGTCCACCGTCACCGTCGGCCCGGCGACCGCCTCCGCCGGGACCACGTCGTCCCGGGCCACCGGCCGGAGCAGCGGCGCGTCGTGCGTGGCCTGGACGGTCACCGCGGCGGTGGCGCGGGCACCCCAGCGGTCCTCGACGACGTACGAGAACGTGTGCGCTGCCTCGCCGTCGGGGACGGTCACCACGGCCAGGCCGTCCGCCGCCGCCGGACGGAGGACGTCGAGCGCGTCGGACGGTCCGCCGAAGGCGTCGGCCACCAGCGCGAGCAGGTCGCCGTCGGGGTCGGAGTCGTTGTCCAGCACGCCGATGCCGACGGTCCGTCCGGGCCGGACCACCGTGCGGTCGGCCACGGCGGTAGGAGCCTGGTTCACGGCCGGCGGGGCCGCGACGCCCACGCGGACGAGGCCGACGGCGGTGGCCCCCCGCGTGTCCCGCACCAGGTACGTGAACTCGTCCTCGCCGTGGGCGTCCGGCCCCGCCTGGTAGTCGAGGAACCCGTCGACGACCCACACCGTGCCATGCTCGGGCGCGGAGGCCACGCCCGCGAGCACGACGTGGTCGCCGTCCGGGTCCGTGCCCTCCAGCGACAGCGGGACCCGCACGACGGCACCGGCCGCGACCCGGGCCTCGACGTCCGGCGGCTGGGGTGCCGCGTTGTCGTCGCCGCCGCGCACGGTCAGCGTGACCTGGGCGGAGTCCTTCTGCCCGTGGGGGTCCCGCACCTGGTAGACGACGTGGTGGACACCCGGTTCGGCCGGGGCCCGGAACCGCACGGTGTTCTCCGAGACGAACGCCTCGCCCGCCCCGGGCTCCTCGACCAGCGCGTCGTCCACCGTCAGCTCCTGGCCGTCGGGGTGGCTGTCGTTCGCGAGCACGTCGACGGTGACGACGTCGCCGGCGCGGACCGTTGCCTCGTCGGGTGCGGCCTCCGGGGGACGCAGGCGCGAAGGCGCCTCGACCGGCACCACGGTGACCTGGCCCACCGAGGTGGTCCGGCCGTTCGACACCGTGTAGCCGAACGTCACCGGCCCGGGGAGCGTGCGCGCCGGCGTGACCCGCAGCACCTGGTGGGCCAGGACCGCGACGTCCACGCCCGCCTCCGGGGGCACGCTCACGGACTGGACGACGAGCACGCCGCCCGCCGGGTCCGTGTCGTTGGCGAGGACGTCCACGAGCGCCGAGCCGCCCGCGGGCAGCAGCACCCGGTCCGGCACGGCGACGGGCGCGCCCTCACCCTCGGGCGGCCCGACGACGTCGACCCGCACGAGGCCCGTGGCGGCGTGCGGGCCGTCGCTCACCTGGTACGTGAGGTCATAGTTGCCCGGCTGGTCCGCGGTGAACCGGAACGTGCCGGCCGAGTGGTTCGCCGTGATGGTCGCCGAGGCCGGCCCGGACACGTTCGCGAGCCGCAGCACGTCACCGTCGGGGTCCGTGTCGTTGGCGAGCGGGTCGACGGTCACGGGGCGGCCCGCGAGGACCACCACGTGGTCCTGGACCGCGACGGGCGGCTGGTCCGGTGCGGTGACGTCCACGAGGAGACGGCCTTCGACGCTCATGCCGAGGGAGTCGGTCACCGTGAGCTGCACGATCTTGCGGCCCGTCGTCGTGCCACCGTCGCGGAACTCGACCGTTCCGTCCGGCCGGGCGCGGACCTCGTCGCCCAGGACCGAGACCGACGCCGCGGAGAGCACCAGGTCGTCCCCGTCCGGGTCCTCGAAGGACGGCAGCACGCGGGCGGTGGCCACCCCGCCCTGGGCCACCTTCAGCACGGGCTCCCCGGCCTGGGCAGGCGCCGCGTTCTCCGTGAGGGGCACCACGCGCAGCGTCACGCGCGCCGGGGCGATCCCGCCGCGCCCGTCGGACGCCGCGTAGGCGAAGCCCACGGTGCCCGACGCGTCGGCCGGTACCTGCGCGAGCAGGGCCTTGCCGCCCAGCACCGGGCTCACGCTCGTGCCACCCGCCGACGGCGGCTCCGTGATCGCCGCGGTCATGACGTCGCCGTCCGGGTCGACGTCGTTGCCCAGCACGTCCAGGACCGTCGAGCGCCCGGGCCGGACGCCGAGGGAGTCCTCCTGGGGCTGCGGCGGCCGGTTGGGCTTGGTCCGGTCAGCGAGCACCTGGTCCACCTGCTCGGGGGTGCTCTGCTCGGACTCGGTCTTCTCGCCCTCCTGGTCCTGCGGCAGCGTCAGGTCCCAGTCGTCGACCAGGTCGAACTCCTCCTGCGCCATCCACAGCTCCCCGGTGACGGCATCGTTCAGCACCACCACGCGACGGTTCACCCGGTAGACGGGCGCGGAGGACGCGTCGATCCCCTCGAGCCTCCGGTCGACGTCCCGGTCGGTGCCCGGGCAGTCGCGCAGCACCTGGCCGGTGCCCGACCACGCGCCGTACACGCACCCGCCCAGCTGCACCGGCTCCGCCGGCACGCCGGACGCCCGGCGCACGGACCCGAGGCCGCCGTCCAGCGGCTGCGACAGCAGCCCTTCGGTCGTCGCGAGCACCACCACGTCGGACGCCTGGGACGGCTGCTGGAGCCACGCCTCGGCGGCGTGCTGCACGTCGACGATGCGCCCGCCGGGCAGGACCAGCGTGGACGTGGTCCGGTCCAGAACCACGGGCTCGTCGCCCACGGCGGTGAGATCGAGCTCGTCGCCCGGCCCCACCTGGAGGCTCGACTGCCGCACGTGCTCGACCGCGCCACGTGAGGTCGTCGTTACCGTGTACAGGCTGGAGCGGGTCGACGACGCGGCGAAGACCGTGCCGTCGGTGGCGACCGTCACGACGGCGTCCGCGCCGACCGTCGCGGCCGGCTCGGCCTCCTCGGCGTCGAACGAGGTGAGCGCGTCGAAGGGCAGGACCCAGAGGTCACCCTCCTCGCGGTCGAGGATGGCCGCGGTGGCGCCGCCGGAGGCGAGGAGGGCCCCGTCCGGCAGGGTCAGGGAGCCGTCGAGGACCAGGTGGGCCGGGTCGACCGGGCTCGCCGTGGCGTTCTCGTCCTCCGTCAGGAGCACCCGGTAGCCGGCCTGCTGGACGTCGAACTGCGACGTGCCGGCCAGGAGGGTCCCGTCGAGGGCCCGCGCCTCGTGGTTGAACCGGCCCAGGAGGCCGGCAGAGGTCTTGGTGACCCAGACCCCGGAGTCGTCGAGCTCGACGTCCGCCGTCGGCTCGCCGGGATGAGCCACGGCGAGCGTGACGACCGAGCCAGCGAACAGCGCGACCAGGGTCACGGACGCCACGGACGCCCACCGTTGCCGCACCGAGATGCCCGACGTCGCCACTGGACCCCCTGCTGCGCCGGACATTGGCAGGAACCCTACCAAGTCGTCCGCAAAGGGGACGCAACGTACTGAGCGCCCCGAACGGGGCGCTCCGCGTCAGAGACCCAGCGCGCCCTTGATGGGCCCCATGAGGAAGTAGACGACGAACATCGCCGCGGCCACCCACAGCAGCGGGTGCACCCTCGACGCCTTGCCCACGGCCACCTTGAGCAGCACGAAGGAGATCACCCCGGCACCGATGCCCACGGTGATGGAGTAGGCGAACGGCATCAGCACGATCGTGAGGAAGGCGGGGATGGCCACCTCGAGGTTGGTCCAGTCGATCCCGGTGATCTGCACGACCATGAGGAAGCCCACCACCACGAGCGCGGGGGTGGCGGCCTCGTTGGGGACCATCTCCACGAGCGGCGTGAGGAACGTGGCCAGCAGGAACGCCACCCCCGTCGTGACCGACGCCAGCCCGGTGCGGGCGCCGTCGCCCACACCGGACGCCGACTCCACGTACGCCGTGTTCGACGACACCGAGCCGGCCCCGCCGGCGACCGCCGCGAGCGAGTCCACGACGAGGATCTGCTGGGTGCGGGGCGGGTTGCCGTCCTTGTCGAGCAGCCCGGCCTCACCGCCGATCGCGACCATGGTCCCCATGGTGTCGAAGAAGTCGGCGAGCAGGAGCGTGAAGACCAGGAGGATGACGGCGACGACGCCGATCTTCTCGAACGAGCCGAACAGCGAGAACTGCCCGATCAGCGAGAAGTCCGGCGCGGCGACCACCTGGTCGGGCAGCGCCGGGACGTTGAGCCCCCACCCGCCCGGGTTGTCCTCGGTCTGCGCGCCCACGCCCGCGACCGCCTCGATGATCACCGCCAGCACCGTGGCGACGATGATCGCGATGAGGATGGCGCCCCGGACCCGCCGGAGCATCAGGACGGCCGCGAGCAGCAGGCCCACCGCGAACACCAGCAGCGGCCACGAGCCGAGCGACCCGCCGATGCCCAGCTCCACCGGGGTAGCCATTGACGCGGGGATCCGCACGAAGCCCGCGTCCACCAGGCCGATGAACGCGATGAACAGACCGATGCCCACGCTGATCGCGACCTTGAGCTCTCGCGGGACCGCCCGGAACACCGCCTCCCGGAAGCCGGTCAGGACCAGGACCAGGATGACCAGCCCCTCCAGGACCACGATGCCCATGGCGTCGGGCCAGGTCATGCCCGGCAGTGCCGCCACGCTGAACGCGACCACCGCGTTGAGGCCCAGGCCCGCCGCGAGCGCCAGCGGGAAGTTGGCGACCACCCCCATGAGGATGGACATGACGCCCGCGACGAGGGCCGTGGCTGCCGCGACGGCGGCGAGGTTGGGTTCGCTACCGCCGCCGAGGAAGCTCCCCTCGAACCCGTCGTCCTGGACCGTGCCGATGATGAGCGGGTTCAGCACGATGATGTAGCTCATCGTGAAGAAGGTGACGAGCCCGCCGCGGATCTCCGTGGTGACGCTGGAGCCGCGCTCGGTGATGTGGAAGAACCTGTCGATCGCCGACCGCGTCGCGACGTCCTGGGTGTTCGCCATGTTCCGATCTTCGGTGGCGAGCGGGCTTCCCGCCTTCGGAGGCGGACGGCGTGCCGCGTCTCAGCCGTCGAGGAAGATGTGGCTGCAGACGAACCGCGGGGCGGGGTCGGCGCCGCCGTCGCGGGCGCACGAGATGGCGCCCGCGGCGAACTCAGGCTTCACGATGTTGGCCTGGTGCCCGGGCGACGCCATCCACGCCTCGACGACGTCCTGGGGCGGGCTCTCCCCGCGCGACAGGTTCTCCCCCGCCAGCCCCGCGCCGCACGAGTCGAGAACCCCGCCGAGCGGCGCGTGCTCCAGCTCCGCCGCGCCCACCAGCGCGTCCGCACGGGTCTGCGCCTGCTGGGCGGCGCACCCGTCGTGCGCCAGGGCGGGCAGGCCGGCCGCCTCGCGCTGGTCGTTGACCAGCCCTTCGAGCACCGCGGCGTACCCCGCCGGGTCGGTCAGGTCTCCGCTGCCCGACGGTGGAGCGATCGCCTCGGGGGTGGGGGTCGCCTGGGGGGTGGGGGCGGTCTCGGTCGGAGAAGGTGCGGACGGCCCAGGACCGGCCGCACACCCGGCGAGGAGGCTGACGGCAATCAGAGCCACTAAGGGACGCATGATCCGATACGACAGGAGGCCGTCGAGCTGCACAACCGCTGGTGACGGAAACACTCGTCCGGATGCCGCGCCTCTTTGCACGTGATTCCCTGAGGTCTGTCCGATCCACGTTCTGGAGGGCCCCTTGATCCGCAGCACGCTCGACAAGGCCACCGTCGCTGGCCGGCTTGCGCTGTCCGACCCGCAGGCTCTGCGTCTCCTCTATCAGGTTCGACGGGACCGCTTGTCGTACCTCCCCCTCAAGGCGCTCGTCGACCTGCGGCGGCGCATGCTGCAGATCGAGCGCGACGGCGTTCCTGGATCAGTGTTGGAAGCCGGATGCGCCCTTGGCGGCTCTGCGATCATCCTGGCGTCGTCAAAAGCGCCGAGCCGCCCAATGACGGTTCACGACGTCTTCGGAACGATCCCGCCGCCGTCAGCGGAAGATGGTGCGGACGTGCTCGAACGTTACGAGACCATCGCAGCTGGTAAGGCGACCGGCCTCGGCGACGACTTGTACTACGGGTACCAACCCGAATTGAAGGCCAAGGTGGAAGCGAGCTTCGCACGGCTTGGTGTGCCCGTGCAGCGCAACTGCGTGACCCTCGTCGAGGGACTGTTCGAAGACACGATCCGGCCGTCCGGACCGGTGGCTCTGGCACATGTGGACGGGGATTGGTACGAGTCGGTCAAGGTGTGCCTGGACCGGATCTGGCCGCACCTGTCGGTCGGCGGTGCAATCGTGATCGATGACTACGACGCATGGTCCGGTTGCCGCAAGGCTGTCGACGAGTTCCTCGGAACGCATCGCGAGGCGCGGGTCGAGCGGTGGTTCCGCCCTCATCTCGTCAAGACGAGCGTGGTCGACCAGTAGCAGGCTGATCGAGGAAGTCAGGCTGTCGGTCCGGCCGCTTCGGCGATCTCGGCCACCAAGTAGGGACCGAGCGTCCTCGCCCACGTTGCTGTGATGTGCCCGCCAGCGTCTCGGTACACGACCACATTTCCAATGACGCTCGGGCAGAAGCCGTCGGCACAGTAGTAGCGCGTCAGGTCAACCACCCGTACGCCCGGAACTGCCGCTGCCGCTTCCACAAGCGGGTCGGGTGCATCGAAAGCCAGTGCTTGCGCTGTCCCGCACCGGTCCGCAACTGCGAAGGTCACTCTCCCGACACACTCGACGGCGTCGCGGTTGGCCTCCGGATTGTCCGCGATGACAATCACCGAGACCCCGGCAGCGACTGCATCAGTCATGACCTCGACATGATCGGCAGCCGTCGTCGACGATCCCCGGCGAGACGTTGCCACGATGAGGTCGACGTCACCCGACGTGAGCCGGGTATGGATGGTCTGCAGGTTGTCTCGGCAGTACTGGACCCCAGGCCTTGGAAGGAACCACCTGCAGCCCCACCCCACGTACGTGGTGACGCTCCAGTTGAGGTCTTCCAGATGCGGCAAGAGTCCGGGCATCAACTGAGCCGCATGGCTGTCCCCGACCAGCGCCACCCGAAGGGCGTCAGGCGCTTCGCTACCAAAGGTGCACGTGCGTAGGGGGCCGTCGGCCGATGTGAAGCAGTCGAATGCCCCGTCGGTGTCGGGGAGGGCCTCGCGCGGCAGGGGTGTCACAGAGCTCCCGACGTTCAGGTTCTCGCACCCCGTCGCATCGGCCATCGCCGCAGCGCCGAAACAACTCCCCCGCATAGACGACTCGCTCAGCGCTTCCGGTTCCGTTGATCGAACTCCTGCGGTGGCCAACCCCGTAACGATCAACGCGACCAGGAGCCCGCTGGCGGCCTTGCTCCAGCCGTGCTGGAGACCCACGGGCCGCCGGCCCTTCCACCGGAACCAGCGTGCGCGGCGCGCCGGGGACTCGATCCAACGATAGGACCCGGCCGAGAGCAAGAAGGTCAGTCCTATGCCGAGCACGAGGTAGCGCGCCGAACCGCGCACCACGAGGGCAGGCAAGAGAACGGCGAGCGGCCAGTGCCACAAGTAGAGGCTGTAGGAGATCTCGCCAACGTACTGGCTCGCACGGTTCGTGAGAACGGGTACGGCCGTCGGGCCGCCCTCCCCGGCGGCAATCACGAGGGCAGTAGCGGCAACGGGCAACAACGCCCAGGGAGCGGGAAAGCCGTGCGCTTCAGGCACCACCGACACAGCGACGAGGAGCCCGCCGAGCCCCAGCCAGGCAAGGCACGTGCGCACGGTCACCGACCTGATCCTCAGGCGTCTCCCCAGCACAGCGACAAGCGCACCGATGCCCAGTTCCCAGGCCCGTGAGAACGTCGAGAAGTAGGCAACCTTCTGGACAGTCGCCGTCTCGTGGAGCGCCCAGAGCAAGCTGACGATGGTGAGGATCACGATGATCAGCCCGGCTACCGGGCGCGCATACTCCAGACGCCACCGCCGATGGCGGGCAGCAAGGAGCAGAACCCCGAGCAGGAGCCATGGCCAGACGAGGTAGAACTGCTCCTCGACGGAGAGCGACCAGAAGTGCTGCACTGGCGACGGCGGCTTGTCGAGCTGAAAGTAGTCGGCTCCGGACCGGATGAAGCGCCAGTTCGCCAAGAATCCCGAAGCGAACAGCGAGTCCACGACAATGTCGCGGATCCGTCCTGGCACCAGAACGACGGAGGCGCACAACGTAGCGAACAGGACGGCTGCAGCCACCGGGACGATGCGCTTGACACGGCGCGCGTAGAAGCGAGTGAAGGACACCGTCCCTGTCGCCTCGTACTCTCGCAGCAGCAGCCCGGTGATCAAGTATCCCGAGATCACGAAGAAGATGTCGACGCCTACGAACCCGCCGTTCGGCCATCCCAGGATGTGGTCCGCGATCACCGCAAGCACTGCGATTGCACGAAGGCCTTGGACATCGGCCCGAAACCGCGTCCCATCCGATACGCGGGTCGACCGATCAGGCTTCGGAAGGGACGCGCTCGACAGCGCTACTGGGGTGGTCGAAGTCATGTCTGTCCTCGCCGTCGGTCCGGTCGCAGCGGGGCGAGCGCCGTGATTTCCTGGGCACTGCGAGCCCCGTGAAGAACAATCACGCACTCTGCGGAATACCGCACCTGGAGGCTGTCGATGGAAGCGTTCGCGTGGAATCCCCGGCGCAACGACCTACCGCGCCCGTTCCGTGACCGGTTCGTCGGTCCGCGAACGAATAACTTCGGCGACCTCTTAGGGCCCCTCGTGGTCCAGGCGATCTGCGCGCGGGAAGGCCTCACCTGGCCTCTGCTGAACCGCCCAGGGCGCCTCATCACGGTCGGCTCCGTCCTGCACGTCGCCTCGAGCCGCGATGTTGTCTGGGGTACGGGCGTGAACGGCAACGTGCCAGCGAGCAAGCACCGGTTCTCGGCTCTGGACGTACGCGCGGTACGTGGCCCACTGACACGGTCGTTTCTCAACGCTCGTGGGCTCGACGTCCCAGCCGTGTACGGCGACCCAGCGCTGCTTCTACCTGACCTATATCCGATGCTCCGTTCCTGGTCGAACGAGAAGCGACGTTCCGTCGCCGTCATCCCGAACCTTCATGACTGGTCGCACCTGAGTGCACACCCACACGCGGTCGATCCCTGCTCGGGTCTTTGGCACGTGTTGCGAACCATCGCCCAGAGCGAGCGGGTGGTCACCTCCTCACTGCACGGCGTCGTGATTGCCGAGTCGCTGGGCATCCCGGCCACGCTCTTCAGCGGACACCAGAAGCCGTTCAAGTACCAGGACTACTACGAGGGCACCGGTCGCCCCCTGCCGGCCCTGGCCGGCGACCTCGACGAGGCTTTGCAGCGCGTTCCGGAGACGCCCGATCTCGCGGAGTGGAATCCGCAGCCCCTCTACGACGCGTTCCCGCGTGACCTCTGGGGATCTGACATGGCGAGTACAACAAGCAGCGGTGACACCCTGACCCGGAATGGAGCAGCATGACAGTGACGCCCAATCCCCCGACGTCTCTCCATGGGATCCGGGCAGCCACCCTTGAGGTCCTGGCAGACACGGTGGGAACCGGCCGCGACGTAGCCCTTCTCCAGGCACCAAACCAGCGCAACGTGGGCGACACACTGATCTGGCTAGGAGAACGTCGATACCTCGAGGACCTCGGTCTGCGCGTTCGGTACGTCAGCGACCCCTGGTCGTACGACCCGGGAGTCCTCCGCGCCAGCCTGCCGCAGGGCGGGGTGATCCTCATCCATGGTGGCGGAAACTTCGGGGACCTCTGGTACGGGCATCAACTCCATCGCGAACGAGTGGCGCGAGACTTCCCGGACTACCCGATCGTGCAACTCTCCCAGTCCATCTACTTCGACGACATGGGCCACGCGGCACAGGCAAACGAGGTATTGGGCGGGCACCCGAACCTTACGGTCCTCGTGCGTGACCGCGTGTCGCTTGCCCGAGCAGCCGAGCACCTGCCTGACGTCACCACGCGATACTGCTGGGACATGGCCCTCGGCTGGGAGCCGCCACTGGAGGCCTACGAACCTGAGCCGTCCGGGCGACGCCCGCTCGTCCTGGCACGTGCCGATGTGGAGTCAGCATCCGGCCTGGTTCACGCGTTCGGGAACAACCGGGCGCCTCGGGCTCCGCTGCCGTTCGACGCCGAGGTGACCGATTGGCACCTTCGCGGTCCCAGTTCGGTAGCGTGGCGTTCGCTCCGGGTGCTGCCGCTCGCATCGCACAAGATCCCCGCTCTTCGGAGCGCATCGCTCCAGCCAGCGATGCGTCAGACCATTACGGCGATCAACGCGATCAACGCACACAGCGGAGTACGTCTCTTCCGGGGGCGACCATTTGCAATCGTCGACCGTCTGCACGCCCACATTCTGGCCGGTCTCCTGCGGATACCTCACGTCGTCATGGACAACAACTACCGCAAGATCAGTTCCGTCTATCAGGAGTACAGCCACACCCTTTCCGGCGCCCACTATGCCTCCGAGGTGGAGGAAGCACTGGAGATCGCGGGCGAGCTGGCACAGCGCGCGACGGGAGCCCAGCAGGAGCTCGTAGCGTGATCGCCTTCGTCACGTCCCTCCGCCATCCGCGCAACTCCGACGACTACGGAAGGGTCGAGTCGCTCCTCCAGCAGACGCTGCGCTCCGTTACCGCTCAGGATCATCCAGACTTTGTTGTCTACGTGGTGGGCAACAAGGAACCAGGCTTTTCACTGCCCGACAAGGTCACGTTCGTTCCAGTCGACTTCCCGCCGCCCGTCTCTACACCCGGGCCGCGGACGGCGCGCGAGCCCTTCGTGCGGGACAAGGGCTCCAAGATCGGCGTCGGGCTTCTCGCAGCACGCGACGCGGAGCCCGACCACGTGATGATCTTCGATGCGGACGACTTCGTTCACCGAGGCCTCGCGGGATTCGCAGCCAAGCATCGAAACGCTCCCGGGTGGGTGCTCACCGACGGTTGGATCTACTCGAGCTCCCGGCAGACATATCGAAGCCGTCCCGGCTTCAACCAGATCTGCGGTACGAGCCACGTCGTCTCGTTCGACGCCTACGCCGTTCCAGCAGGTCTTGACGTCACAGCAGCCCAGGACGAGGTCGTCGCAGCGTACGGGGAGCGGCTTCCGGCCCTCCTGGGCGCCCACCTCCACAAGCGTGAGTGGTTGGCTGCACGTGGCTACCTCCTCCAGCCGCTCCCTTTCCGCGGTGCCGTCTACCACGTGGACACAGGAGAGAACCACTCTGGGTACGGCCTCCGCGGCATCTCTCGGCCCACGTCGGAAGCACTGGTAGCAGCTTTCGGAGTGCCACGGCGTGACTCGAGCGGTAACTCCGCGTGGCAAGCATTCGGCCCGCCGGCCGCAGCCGACTCGGTCCGGGAGCTCAGCCGCCGGGTGGTCCGCCGACTCACCCGCTGAACGGTCAGGGCTTGTCGGCCCGCACGACCGCCTTGCCGGTCCGTGCGCCCCGCTCCGGCCTCCGAAGCAGTTCCCGCGTACCCGCCAGGCCGACCAGGTCACGCCGCAGTGCCGGCCAGGCGGCGGCCTCGAGGGCGACCACGAGAGTCATCGTTGCGAGGCCGAGGCCGATCGCCGTCCACGAAGAAGCCGGAGCCAGCCAGCCGACGACGACACCCGCCGTCGATGCGGCAGCACCGTACGCTACGAGCGCCCGAAGCCCGTCCAGGAGCAGACCGCGAACGGCAACGTAGGTAGCGCGGCCGGCCCACCACAACCCGACAGGCCAGAGCACCGCGTAGGCAATCGAGTAGCCCGCCGCAATGCCGTTCATCCCCCATACCGACCCGATCAGCACTGCCGCGATGGCGACAGGATGGCTCGCGAGCGCCAGCCGCAGCTGAACGTCGGTCCGCCCTGCCGACATGAAGATCCAGTTCGGCACGAAACTCACCGATTGAAACACCCCGCCCACTGCCAGGATGGCGAACGTGGTGCTCGCCTGCGTCCACTGGCTCCCGAGCACGACGTCGATAGTCGGCCTGGGAAATGCTGCGCAGAACATCAGGACAGGGACTATGGCGTGGGTGAGTACAAGCTGGCCCCGGCGGAGGAACCTCTGGTAGCGCTCCTTGTCGTCGACGATCCGGGACAGGACAGGCAGCGCAACGCGCGCGACCGGCCAGTTCAGCTGACGGACCGGCAGGGTCATCAGCTGGAAGACACGGTCATACAAGCCAGCGGCCACGACGCCGAGGCGGGCACCGACGACGATGGTGTCCACGTTCGAGCCCAGGTAGCTCAGAACTTGCGATCCGAGCAGATTGGCGCCGTACCTCACGTGCTTGCGAACCGACACGTCACGGTGCGGCAGCCCAGGCACCCACCGAGCCGCAACCATCACACCGAGGGTGGCAATGAAGGTGGTCGCAAGCTGCTGCGAGACCAGTGCCCAGTACCCGCCACCCGAGAGCGCCACCACGACGGCCGCCCCGAGACCAACGAGCGGTCCCACGACCTCGAATACCGCGGTAGCTGCGAACCTCATCTCCCGCAGGAGACTTGCCCGGTATTGCGCCGCGACACCGTTGAGCACAAAGGTGACAGCGAACCAGCGTGTGATGGTTTCGAGCGCCGGCTCCCCGTAGAAGGCCGCCACGGCCGGAGCAGCGACAAATGCCAGGGCACCCGTTGCCGCCCCGAGGCCGGCGTTGAGCCAGAAGAGGTTGTCGCGCTGCGCGATCGAGAGGTTCCGATCCTGAATCGCCGCCTTGGCAAGGCCGAACTCCTTGATGACCTCGCCGATTCCCACGAGGGCCACGACCATCGCCACGTAGCCAAAGTCTGACGGTTCGAGAATGCGCGCGAGTACCGCAAGCGATGTGGCCTGGATGAGCACCCGTGCGAACTGGGCAAGCAGCGTCACGGCGCCGCCGCGGGCCGCGCTGCGGCCAAGGTTCGCGGAATCCGCTACACCATTCATCGGCGGAGTCCGGGTTGGCTCAAGTCGAGACCCGGTCATCGACCTGAGTCGCCGCCTCCAAGGGCGCCCAGCGGGGATGCGGCTTTGCGGTGCCGTGTCGCGGTGGCAGATTCTCAATCACCGAGGTAGTAGCCGAGGCACCCGCTACGACATCAACTGGGACCCGTTGGCCACGCAGTCGATCCACCAGACCTGCCAGCCCTCGACGCTCTCCAGCCCCCTGCTCCGGACGATATTCGTAGTAGCCATAGACGCCGCCGTATCCATCCGAGTCCAACGGGACCCGGTTCAGTACGACGCCGAGGACACGTGCGTTCACCGCTTCCAGGTTGCTCAGCGACTGTCGAAGCTGATCACGTCGGACGTGCCCACAGGCCGCGATCACCAATGCTCCGCTCGCCATCTTAGCTATGAGTGCCGCATCAGTCACCGGTAGCAGCGGCGGCGTGTCAATGATCACGTAGTCAAACTCCTCTCGCGCCTCCTCGATCAGTTTCGCCATCGTCCTTGATCCGACGAGTTCCGCCGGGTTAGGCGGGATGGGACCGGACGACAAGACGAACAAGCCAGCCGACCCCCACGGTTGCATGACGTCGCTCCACGAGGCGCGGTTGATCAATGCAGTCGTGAGACCAGCCGACTCTTCCACTCCGAGATACTTTCCTACGGTAGGTCGTCGAAGATCCGCATCGATCAGGAGGACTCGAGACCCCGCGTCAGCGATCGTTATTGCAAGATTTATTGCAGAGGTGGTCTTGCCCTCGTTCGGAACGGACGAGGTCACGACGATAATGTGAGCACCACCGTCCAGATCGACGAACTGAAGATTTGTGCGGAGCCTGCGGAATGCCTCCGACCGCGTGTGGTAAGGGCTGCTTTGCACGACGAGCGGCGTGTCGGCTGCATCCTCGTCGTGCCCGATGTGGCCAATCACAGCACTGTCCGTCAACATCTCGATATCGTGATCCGCCTGTACCCGGGTATCAGTCGCCTCCCGCACCGCTACGAATCCGACGCCAAGGATCAGACCGAACACGGTTGCAAGTAAAGTATTCAGGCGAAGGTCCGGGTCACTCGGTGTCGTGGGCACCTCGGCATTCCGGACGGTCTCCAGTCGGACCGTTGGGGTCGAGGTGCCCTGCGGCGTCTCTAGCATGGCGACTTGCGTGGAGAGGCTGGCCGCCACTGCATCAGCGATGCGAGAAGCGAGCATGGGGTCCGCATCCGTCGCGGTGACGCGAATGAGAACTGTGTCGGCAGGGGATACCGCAGATATCCTGTCGCGCAATCCCGCCGGAGTCGTCGGCAACCCCAGTTCTTCGATCACCGGCTGGAGCACGCGTTCCGTGCCGACGAGGCTTGAGTAGGTGGCGACCTGCCGTTGAATGTACGTCGATCCGGCCGTCAGCTCAGAAGTTGACTGCGCAGAAGTGAACGAGACGAACACCTCTGCCGAAGCACTGAACACCGGTGTCCGAGCCAGTGTATAGACGAGCGCCGCCGAGACGCAGAGCAGCATAGGCACCACACCGTAGACCCAGCGCTTTCGCGCAATCCGAAGATAGTCTGAAATTCCCAAGGCGAACCCCCCATAGACGGACGTGACCACAACCACGCGTATCCGATTACCTAGTAGATCGACCCCGGAAGCGAATGCTGAACCGGGTGAGAACGCCTGCCCGTAGCGGGCGTCCGGGACCCATGTCTCTGAGCTCGTCGACGGATCGACTCTGAGACGAACGGCATGAGTGCGAACAGCGTCATATACGGCACAACCTCGATCGACTGATAGACGAATGTTTGTAGGATTCCTCCGATCATACCGGCCCTGATCCAGAGGTGATCTGGGCTCACCGCCTTGACAGCAAAGACGAACAGTCCATAGAACATGAGCATCCCGAGAAGACCAAAGCTCACGAGCTGCTGCAGCAGGCCCGATTCGACGACCCCCGCGGATCCGCCGCCGAAATTCTCGGTCACGTTCGTGACCATGCCGGTATAGCCGCCGATCAATATGGGCGAATCGGCGAACATTGAGAAACTCTCGGACCACTGGTTTATCCGCGTCTGGTTGCCTGCCCCGTCGACCTGCACCGCGCTCAAGATCCGTTCGGAATAAATGGAGTCCCGCATAACGAGTGGCAAGGCAAGTGCCAGCGCAAGACCCAGGTAGACGAGCCGGACCCTCTGGGTGGTTGTGCGAGCCGTGAACGCTGCCGCGGCAGCTCCGAGACCAAGGATCATGACTCCGGAACGCGAGAAGCTGAGCACGACCGCCCCCGCAAGGATGATGGCGATGGCCAGATGCAATCTCTGCCGCGAGCTGCTCCACAGCTGAACAAAAACGAAGAATACGAGCGCGATGAACAGTGGGTAATGCAGATAACTTCCGGTCATCCCGGACGGGCGCACCAATCCACCCATACTGGCAGTGTCAACACCGGGAAAAATATCGAGCAGCAAGCCCGCCTGCTGCGCCGTCGCTACGCCGACGGACGTTACAGCTGCCATTCCGAGCCAGAATGACACGTTCACGGACGCTGCGATCCGAAATTCGTTCGCACTTAAGAGCGCGAGTGAGCCGGCAAAGAATGTCATGACAAGCACGTAGATCCATGCCTCGGGAAAATCCACCGTGAGGGTCACGTATATTCCCGAGAGGAACTCCACGAGGAGGAACGCGTAACCTACCACGACGACAGAGGCCCTGTTCGCACGCGCCCTGACACCGCACAGGGTGAAGGTCAACAGCATTGCGGCAAACATCAGCGCTTGAAATGCATAGGCAGCCTCTTTAAGCGCGAGCCCCTCGAAGAAGCCACGGCTGCAGACTGCGAACAAGGCTAAGCCAAACGCGAGGTTGGCGATCATCACCCGTGTGGTGCTCGGGGAATCGAATGCACGGACCTTGAGATCTGGCGCGACGGAGCTCCGCCGACGGTGCATGACGCCCGATGTGCGGTCCGTGCGTGGCAAAGCGCTCGAGGCAGTGATCATCGGGCCGCCAGCTGCTTGCGCACGCGCCAAAGGACACCGACCGGGTACCCAACCATCTTGGCTATGTCTCCGACCACCACCACCGCAGGAACCTGAACCAGCATCGCTGAGGCGCGCCCGGCCGTAGCCGGTCTCCGTAGCCAGGCACGCGCGACGAACTTGCGCATGTAGCCGGCGAACCCGGCAGCAAGCAACAGCCGGACAGGCCACGGTCCGTTAGTCATTCCGAGGATGCCGACGACATAGGCGCCGTACCGGAGCGCGTGACGTCTACGCCAAAGGTCAGCCTTGCCATCACCTCTCGCGTAGCGGAAGTACTGCTTGGCGTACGCACGCCAAGTCGGTCGCGCCGCCCAGCGAGCGATCGCGTCACCGGCAAACTCGAAGCGCATGCCCGCCGACTTCATCGAGATGTCGAAGAAGAGGTCCTCACAGAAGTCAAGCCACTCCGGATACCCACCAACGTCTCGCCAGGCCCGACGACGTACCATGACCGAACGACTGGACGGTAGGAATCGCTCTGGCTTGATCTCCTGGCGGAGCGGCACCGTGACGGCAGCGAACAGATGCTCGCGGGCAGTCGTCCAACACGGTTCGAAAAACCCCGCGACGACGTCCACCTCAGGTTTCGCCACGCTGAGCAACTTGTCGAGCCATTCACGGTCGAGGACCGTACCTGCGTCCGTAATCGCGACCAGGTCGTACGTCGCCAACTCGATGGCCACATTGCGGCCCCGTGAGATATTTGCGCCAGGCAGCACGACCACCTTAACGGGAAACGTCATGCCGTCGCCCCAGGCCTCTATCAGGTCCACAGTTCGGTCAGTAGAACCGCCGTCTACGACGACCATCTCTGACGGAACGGTCGTCTGCGCGCGCACCGACTCGAGAAAGGTTGGAAGCCCGCGCTCTTCGTTGAGAACCGTCATGACGAGCGTCACCGGCACGACAAGTGCCGCGCGACCGGTCACTGGACGACCTCACGGACGTGTCCGCTCTCGGCTGCACGGACACCCGACGGCACGGGACCGATTGGAAGCAAGCACGCGGGATGCATTCTGTAAAATCGCGAGGCCGACATCAACTCATATCTCCATGCTTTCCATGAGATACCACGGCCCGTCGCGCGTCCCCACCCGTGCACCCACCGCGCATCGCCCACGACCCGGACGGACATTCCATGTTGCCAGGACCTAAGGCAGATGTCAGCGTCCTCATAGTAGATAAAGAATCTGGAATCCCAGCCATCGAGGCGTTCAAAGTCACTTCGCGTGATCGCTAGCGCCGCCCCAATCACCCATGGTACGTCTACCACCTCGCCTTCAGCCGCAAAGCGGCAATAGCGCGGGTCGTCGCTTCGTAGCAGGTGCTTGACCTTGCGAGAGATGTACGGCACGCCGCGGCCGTTCTCCTGGGCTGAGCCGTCCCGGTTCAGGAGTTGAGGCGCTGCGATTCCGCCGCGGCGCTGGACTTCGTCGACGAGGATCGCCAGTCCCCTCTCGGTCAGGGTGACGTCGGGATTGCAAAAGACGAGGACTTCGGCATTCGTCTCGGCTGCGCCCCTGTTGTTGGCTGCGGAAAAACCTTGGTTCTCGGGCAGACAGACCACTCGGGCGCCCAGTTCTCTTGCCACCTCTGCCGATCGATCCTTCGAGGCATTGTCGATTACAAGCCACTCGTAGGAACGGTCCACATGGGCCGACCAGAACTCTCTGAGGTCCGTCTCACTGTTGTGTGAAACCGTGATCACACAGACGTCGGAGTCTCTCTGCATTCCTGACCTCCTTCACGTTACGGATCGTTCGAGCTCACGGTCTGCGTTCAGTAGGCTCCAGTCGGTGCGATGACAGCGCGGGCAGTCCGGAACAAGATCACTACGTCATCGAAGAGGTTCCAGTTCTCGACGTAATACAGATCCAGTCGCACGCTCTCGTCGATTGGCAGATCGTTTCTTCCGCTGACTTGCCAAAGTCCGGTGAGTCCAGGCTTCACGTACAGGCGACGCTTTACAGAATCGTCGTACTGTGCCACCTCGAGTGCGACTTGGGGACGTGGTCCAACGAGGCTCATGTCACCCTTGATCACATTGAAGAGCTGGGGTAGCTCATCGATCGAATATCGACGCAAGAGCCTTCCGAACGGCGTCACGCGGGGGTCGTTCTTCGGCTTGTAGAACAGTCCAACGTCCTCGCCAAGCGTCCTTGAGAGGTCAGCCTCAGCTCCGGAATACATGGACCGGAGCTTGTACATGGTGAACGGGCGACCGTTCAGCCCGATTCGCTGCTGGCGGAACAGAACGGGTCCCCTGCTCGTCAGACGAACGGCCAGCGCGGCGACGGCCAGTGGGCCCGCAAGCACGATCAGGACAATCGACGCCGCAACGAGATCGAAGCCCCGCTTGAGCGCGTGTTGAGCGCCCGCGTAGCCGGGGTGTGAGACCTGTAGCACCGGCAGACCGTCGATCGGCGTGGTCACCAGGCGAGGGCTCGCGACGTCGGCAAGAGCGGGCACGACAATCAGTTCCGCACCGGTCGGCTCCAGGTCCCACGCGAGCCGCTTGATCGACTGTGGCGTCGTGGCATCTGACGCCGTGACTGCAACGGCGTCTGCTTGTACTGACTCCGCGACATGTGCGGCCTCTTGGACCGAGCCGAGGACCGGCACGCCCTCGACCGGTGACGGCCCGCCACCGTTGACGCATACACCTACTACGTGGAAACCCGCCTGCTTGGTGCGAGCGATCCGGATTCCGAGGTCCCTGACAGCGTCCTGCGCACCCACGAGGACCGTCCTGCGGGAGTAGCGCCCTTCACGTCGGGCTAGGTGCAGATGGCGAGCCAGAAGGGCCCGACCTATGAGGAGCAAACTGAGACCGAACGGGAGAGCGACGGCGACGAAGGAACGCGCAAGGGCCAGGTTCGCGACGTAGCAAGCGACTGCGATCAGCCCGAAGAGTGCGAACGTCGCTCGTAGTACCCGCCCGTACTCGGCACGTCCTGACCCCAGCACTCTTGCGCTGCGGGAGCCGACCACGCCGAGTGCAACTACCCAAGCTTCTGCGATGAGGATCGATACGAGCAGGTACTGACCGCCACGGGGTTGAAAGAGATCTACCTCCACCGCCCTGTCGAGCCTCAAGATGTATCCGAGCGCCGTCCCTAGGACGACAGCGGCCGTGTCCACAAGCAGTGCCTTGCTCGTGATCCTGGCCTGCCA
Organism: Antribacter sp. NEAU-D49; assembly: GCF_057158775.1. Lineage (NCBI taxonomy): Bacteria > Bacillati > Actinomycetota > Actinomycetes > Micrococcales > Promicromonosporaceae > Antribacter > Antribacter sp. NEAU-D49. The sequence goes on from NZ_JBXTSN010000012.1 coordinate 71,511, forward strand.
GCTGGAGGCCGGTGCTCGCCGGATCGGCGGAGCGACCAGGCTTGGCGACAGCGCAGCCCGCCGAGTCATCGCACCGGACCGTAAGCCAGCATCCGGAGACTGGGCGACCGCCACACCGTCCTTCTCAATCGTCATGTCTCACCTACGGCCTCTCCCAAGGTGAATGCGCTGCGCCCCACCGCCTGAGAGGCGGGGCGCAGCGCACCACGGCAGCCCGTAACCAGTTCGCTCAGGCCTGCCGGACCGCCCGACGACGCGTAGCGACCAGCGCCGTCACGCCCGCGACGAGCAGCGCGCCCGCCAGGACGAGGTACGGGGTGCCCGAGGCACCTGTGACCGGCAGCGGGCCTCCGCCACCACCGGCGCCGCCCCCCGCAGCCGCGGCGACAGCCGTCACGGTCACGACGTTGGAGACCACGGTCCCCGCGGCGTCGGTCACGTAGATCCGGTACGTGCCGGCCGCCGGGATCGTCACCGCGCTCGTGGTGCCGTCGGCGTCGACCGTGATGGCCTCCGCGCTGACACCGGCGATGTTCACCGCACCGTCAGCCGCGGCCGCGCCCTCGACGGTGAAGAGGACCTGGCCGTCGGGTCCTGTGGTCAGCACCGAGAAGGCCCTGCCCACGGTGACTGTGGTGGACGACGTGTAGACCGTGTACGGCTGGTCGTCCGGGGTGTAGTCGTCGGCGGCTGCCCCCGCTGCCGGTACGACGAGGGCCGCAAGAGCAATCCCTGCGGCACTGATAAGGCGTCGAAGCATAGCTCTGTCCCCTGTTACGTATAGGCGAACTGCTGCAGGTAGGTGTCGTGTTCTTCAACACCTGACTCCGTACCCGGGCATATCCAGCCGCGTGCACGCCACCGTCCGTGGTACCGGCCACGCGTCAGTCCGAGACGGACACGTCGACCGGCCGAGCGCCGGGTGTCATCCGAACCTGGATGTCCCCTGATTGGCGCTTCCCGGTGATAATGACATACGTCACTGTTGTTGTCTCTCCGGGCGATAGATTCACACTTCTCGCGGCAACGGCCAATCCATCGTGAACCTGGGGAGATAGTTCCGTTTTACCGTCCTTTACGGCGGAATTATCAATTCCGCCGCCGGCCGGCGCGTAGACGAGCGACCGCAGGCGGATGCGCCCGGCGTTCCCCTGGTCCGGCCCGGCGATGTAGGTCGGCAGCGACGCCGCCCCCTCGGGGGTCACCAGCGAGCTGTAGGTGACGCTGACCTCGAGCTCGCGGGAGCCGTCGGGACGCGTCCCCAGCTCCTGAACACTGACGGCGGTGTCCAGGTAGTAGCCGATCTTCGCCGCGTCGATCCCCTGCGTGAACACGCCCACCACGGGGGAGGCGTCCTTGACGCCCCGGAGCGCGCCGTCGAGCACCGTCCCCTGGAGCAGGTCGGCCTCCTCGCCGTCCGCCGACCACACCAGCAGCCGGCCCTCCCGCGCCGAGATGGCGAGGGCGTTCACCAGCCCGGTGCCGTCACCGGCTCCCGCGGAGAGCGTCTCGAACGCCCGCCGCGCGATGTCGGCGAAGATCACGTCCTGCCGCGCAGGCGTCTCCGTCTTGTAGATGCCGTTGAGCAGGTAGTCCACGAGCTGGTCGCCCTGCAGCGCACCACCGGGGCCGGCGTCGAACGGCCCCACCACGGCGAGCAGGTCGGCCAGCACGACCGGGTCCACGGAGATGACGCCGCTGACGACCTGGCCTGTCTCCGCCCGCCACATCTCCCGGGCCACCTCCGCCGCCCGCGGGAAGTCCGGGGTGAGGGTGATGTTCTGCATCCAGCGCGCCATCTCCTCGTCGCCGAGGACCAGCTGCTCGTCCTGGGTCAGCTCGACCACCGGGGTCTCGAACGGCCCCACCTGCTGCCCCGGTAGCTGCTGCACCAACGAGACCGCGCCGCCCTCGGCGCGCAGCACCAGCACGGAGCCCACGATGCCCCCGAGCGCGCGGGGCTCAGCGTTGTTCTGCACCAGGACCAGGTAGTCGCGCGGACCGTCCGCCCCGAGCATCGAGGGGATCAGCTGCGCAGCACGCGAGGCGGTCGCGGAGGTGGTCCGGACGTCACCGAGCTGGTTCTCGAAGCGAGTCACGACCTCTTCGACCTGCGGCAGCATGCGTCCGTCGAGGTTCCGCACGCGCTGGAAGGCGGCGTCGATCGACTCGTCCGCGCGGATCACCTGGGGCGCGACCTGCTGGAGCGGCGCCAGGTCGATGCGCCCGTCGGTCGGCACGAACGTGGCCGGGTTGGCGAGCTGCACCACGCCGGCCAGGTCGGGCAGCGGCCCTGTGGCGAGCCCGTCGACGACGTCGGCCACCGTCGACACCGCGTCCACCGTGGGGCCGACGCCCGGCAGCCGGCCGACGACGGACCAGTGCGGCCCGCTCGTCGCGTCAGCCGCCCGCGCAGCGTCCTGCTGGAGCGCGGCGACGGTCCCGTCAAGCCGGTCGGCGCGCCCCGCCACGGCGTCGGCCTGCAGGACCGCGACCTTCGCGGCCGCGTCCTCCAGCGCCCCCCTGGCCCGCAGCGCGTCGACCGCGACCCAGGCGAGCAGGACGAGGAGCACTCCGACGACGAGGGCGAGCGCCCACAGCACTCCACGCAGCGCCCGGCGGCGGGACCGCGTCCAGAAGGGCCGCCGAACCTCGGGCGGCTTCTTCCAGACCTTGTCCGGGCGCACGGGACGCGCCACGGAAACCGGGCGGTCTTGCCCCCGCCCACTGCGCTGACCGGCGGGCGAGAGGACGCCTGGCCCTGCTCCCGGGCTCGTCGTCGAGCCCTTCGGCGAAAGCACCGGCACCTCCGCCCATCGATCTCCCCACCCCGGATGCGTCACCAGACCCCCATCTGCTGGCTCCTTCGCGGAAGCTGTCGTCGACCGAATTTCCCGTTTCGACGCGAGAACTGGTGACAGCAACCGTTACGTTACCTCCGACAGCTCTCTCGCTCTCGCTGAGCGGGAGTTCCGGAGAAAAGACCGATAACTCCGAGCCGTTTACACCCTCGAAACAAACGGAGCGGAGAAGTGCGGCAGAATTCTGCCGACCACCAGTTAGCGCCCGATACCCGACATTCTTCCGGAGCCGTTCATGTCATTCACCGTCCTGGCGGTCTGCACCGGCAACATCTGCCGCTCTCCCGCTGTGGAGTCCCTCCTCCGGCACTCGCTCGACGACTCGGTCCAGGTCACCAGCGCGGGCACCCACGCCGTCGTCGGCTCGCCCGTCTCGCCACCGATGGACGCCCTGCTGACGGCGAGCGGGGTCGACGCGGCGGACTTCGTGGCGCGGCAGCTCACCCCGGCCATCATCCGCGAGGCCGACCTGGTGCTGGCCCTGACCACAGCGCACCGCGCGTGGATCGTGGACCGGGAACCCGCCGCCGTGCGCCGCACGCTCACGCTGCGGGAGCTCGCCCGGCTGACGAGCACCGTGCCACCGGGCACGGTGGCCGGCGCCACCGACGCGGACCGCCTCGCCGCACTGCTCGTCGCCGCGCTGCTCGAGCGCCCGCGGCACGCGGGCCGCCAGCACGACGACGACGTCGTGGACCCGTACGGACGGTCGGAGCGCACGTACCGCGAGTCGTACGGCCAGATCCTGGAGGCGCTGGCGCCGATCCTCAGCGCGGTGCGGCCGGAAGCGGGTTCCGCTGCTCGTACCAGCGCTTCGTGAGGAACCACAGGACGTTCCCGCCGACGAGCGCCACCCCGGCCGCCACGAGCACCACGGGGACGGACGCGCCGACGAGCTTGAGCCCGGACGCGAGAAGAAGGATCGCGAGCGCCCTGCGGAGGAGTCCACCGGGCGCCCGCGAGGAGGCGTGAGCACCGGCCCACGCCCCAGGGATCGCGCCGATCAGCAGGGACGTGGTGAGCCCCAGCGAGAAGTCGCCGTAGAGCAGGTGGCCCAGCGACGCCGCGGCCACCAGCGGCACGGCCTGGACCAGGTCGGTGCCGACGAGCTGGGAGGCCTTGAGCGCCGGATACAGCAGGAGGAGCACCACGATCACCACGGACCCGGCACCCACCGAGGTCATGCCCACCAGGAGGCCCGCGACGGCCCCGAGCAGGGCGGTGGCAACCGGTCGCACCACCACCTCGGGCGCCGTCGGCACGGCGGGACCCTCGCCGAAAGCGGACCTGCTCTTCACCATCTGGAGCACGGCACGCGCCACCAGGCCGAGGGCGGCGATCAGCAGCGCCACGCCGAGCACGATCTGCAGCGCCTCGTCGAGGGAGTCGCCGAACGGCAGTGCCTGGACGAGCAGCGCCCCGCAGAACGCCGCAGGGACCGAGCCGACGCACAGCCACAGCACCATCCGGAGGTTCACGGTGCCGCGCCGCAGGTGCACCACGGCACCGGCCGGCTTCATGAACAGGCTCGCGACCACATCGCTCGATACCGCGGTCAGCGGGTCGACCCGGAAGACGAAGATCAGCATCGGCGTCATCAGAGCACCACCACCCATGCCCGTGAGCCCCACGACGAAGCCCACGAGCAACCCGCCCACGACCAAGCCCGGATCGATGCTCACCGCTCGGACGCTAACCGGTCAGTGGTCACCGGGCATCAGCAGACCACCTGTCGATCACCGGCTGTCGGCCCCGCAGGAATCGTCAGTACGCGCCGCGGCCGGAGAACACCGCGCGCGCCGTCTTCGCGAGGATGAGCAGGTCCTGGAGCACCGTCCAGTTCTCCGCGTAGTAGACGTCCAGGCGGACCGACTCGTCCCAGGACAGGTCGGACCGGCCCGTCACCTGCCACAGTCCGGTGAGCCCGGGCTTCACGAGGAGACGGCGCCGCATCCGCTGCCCGTACTGCTGGACCTCGCGCTCCAGCGGCGGTCGCGGCCCGACGAGGCTCATGTTCCCGAGCAGCACGTTCACCAGCTGCGGCAGCTCGTCGACCGAGTACTTGCGCAGCACGCGGCCCAGCCGGGTCACGCGCGGGTCGGACCGCAGCTTGAAGAGCACGCCCGCCGCCTCGTTCGCCGGGGCCAGCGTGTCCACCTCGCGGTCCGCACCGGCACGCATGGTGCGGAACTTGATCATGGTGAACACCGCACCGCCCTTGCCCACCCGCTTCTGGAAGAAGAACGGCGAGCCGGGGTCGTCGATCATCACGCCGACGGCGACGACGGCGAGCACCGGGAGGAGCAGCACGACGAGCAGGGCGGCGGCTGCCCGGTCCATCACGGCCTTCACCAGGAACTTGGCGCCCCCGAACCGCGGCGGGTCCACGTGCAGGAGGGAGACGCCGGTCGCCGGGGTGACGTGGATGCGCGCACCGGCGACGTCGGCGAGCTCGGCCGTGAGCATGAGGTCCACCCCGGCAGGCTCGAGCTCCCAGCCCAGGCGCCGCACGGCATCGGCCGTCATCGCGTCGGAACCGCTCACCGCGACCGAGGTGGCGCCCACCATGGCCGCCACCTCGCCGGCCTGGCTCAGGTCACCCAGCACCGGCACGTCGAGGATCGTCTCGCCCAGGCTCGCCTCACCGTCGGGTACGCAGAGGCCCACCACCCGGAACCCGTGGTACGGGTGGCGGTTGAGGCGCTCGACGAGCCGCTCCGCCTGGTCCCGGTGCCCGATCGCGACGACGGTGGTCATGCACTCGCCGTGCGCCGCGCGCCGGCGGTGCAGGCGTTTGCGCCACGCGTAGCGCGTGAGCACCAGCGTCACGGCGCCCAGCGGGAACGCGTACAGCAGGTAGGCGCGGGCCTCGCCGAAGTCGGCGAGGAACGCGACGACCGCAAGGATGCCGAACAGCTTCCAGGTCGAGTCGAAGACCCGCTGGTACTCGGTGAACCCGGAGCCGAACGCCCGCGTCGAGTACGCGCGCCCCATCGCGAGCGCGCCGATCCACACGCAGACGACGAGCGCCGAGATCGCCCAGTACCAGGGCCCGAACCCCGCACGGACCGGCGCGGTGGCGAACTGCTGCCAGTGCAGCAGATGGGCCACGGCGACCGCGCCGAGGACGACGAACGTGTCGCTGAGCAGCACGCGGTCCCGGTAGTGCGTCTGCCAGCGGGCCCGCGGCATCGAACGGCGCAGGACACGGAGAGTGGCCTCCGGTGTGGCGACGTGGCGTGTTGCGGGCCACGGGGCGCGGAGGCTTCGTCGCTCGTCCAGTGTCGTCACGATGAGGGTCCTTTCGGGGGCGCGGACGTCTCGGAGCGCGGGCACAGGCAGTTCGGGCATAAGGGCATATACCGGTATGGTCTGCCCAGAAGGGGCGCATGCCATCGTGCGGGCGTTCCGAGCGGGTGGGTCGGAGAAGCGTCGACGGCGGGGCGGCCATCACGATGCTAAGAGTGCGGACCCCTCCGTGCGTGCCGCAGCCGGGGCCTTTCACCCACCGATTCACCCGGCAGTTTTTCGCTCGCTGACCTGCAGTTTCACCCACACGTACCCCTTGCGGGCACCCTCACCGCCGCCGTGGCCACCGAAACCCCAGGCCAGCGGGGAGCGGCTTGCCTAGACTGGCTGGGTGCCGTCCATCGTGAGCCTGCTCGCGCACCCGGAGAAGCGCCGCCCGAGCCCTCCTCCGCCTCGCGCCGACCTGACCCGGGTCGTCCTCCTGGGCATGGGCGCGTGGGCAGTGGCACTCGTCGTCACGCTCGTCCTGTTCGTTCGCGACTCCGGCGGTCTTCTGCCCGTCCTGACGTGCGCCACAGGGCTGCTCCTCGGCGGTCCGGGCCTCCTCTGGGCCCGGCGCCACCGCAACGACCGGTCCGGCTAAGGCTCGTCCCAGGCCGCCTCGGAGGTCAGCGCGTCAGCGCGTCCCGGTTCCCGCAGCGAGGTCTCGAGCAGCAACCGGTCCAGCCCCGACAGCTCGGCGAGCGCCCTGGCCAGTCCGGTCACGCCGGTCGCGTGCGCGGCGCCGTCGGCGGTGAGCCACCACGCGACGTCCCGCCCCTCCACCGTGAGGCGCTCGTGCGCGAACCACGCCTCGGGGAGCGCCGGCGAGAGCGCCCGCACGCTCGGGTCGAGCAGGGTGCGCTCCCCCGCGTCGTCCGGGGGGACGACGTCGTCGTCCTCACCCACGAGCGGCAGGTCCAGCAGGTCCGCGAGCGCCCGGGCAGCACCAGCCGGAGCGGGTACCACGGCGTTCCCGTCGGCCCACTCGAGCTGCGCCCACCGGGCCGAGGCGGCGACCACCAGGTCGTCGGCGCGCTCGACGACCGCCGTGCCGTCGGGCCCGAGCGCGGGGAGCCGGTCGGGCAGCGGGTCCAGCTCGGCGCGCTCGTCGGCCGCCAGTGCGGCCAGGCCCCGCCACAGCGCGAGGGCGACGTGCGCCGGGAGGCGGGCTCCGGCGTCGGGCAGGGTGGTCAGGAGGCTCGGCCAGTCGTCCGGGCCGAGCAGCTCGAGGTCGTCCACGCCGCCCAGGGCGCGCAGGACGGGCTCGTCCAGGCCGCGTGCAGCGGCCGGCGCCGGTGGGAGCAGGGGCACGTCGGCGCGCAGCGCGAAAGGCGCGCCGAGCTCACGGCGCAGCCACCACGCGGTGTACGACGGCGCGCTGCCGCCGCTGTCGGGCGACCGGACCGGGGTGAGGAGGGCCTGACGGGCCGCGGGGTCGGCCGAGATGCGGGCGAGGAGGGCTGCGAGCCCTGGTTCGCCGGCACCCTCGTCGCCTGTCGCGTCGAGGTCCGCGACCGCCTCCAGGTCGCCCACCCAGCTGCCGGGCCCCAGGACGTCGCCCAGGTGGTCCAGGTACTCGTCCCAGGCGGGGAGCCAGCCGGCGGGGTCGTCGGGGCCGGGGTCGGGCTCGTCGCCGGAGTCGGGCACCACGACGTCGCGCACCCGGTAGACCGCGAGGTCAGCCCGGGCACCTGCGGCAGCGAGGACACCGGCGCCCCAGGTGCGCACCACGTCGTCGGACAGCGGGGCGAGCTCCGGCAGGAGCCGCTCCGCGGGGGTGCCGGGCAGGACCGACTCGCGGAGCGCGACCAGCCCGTCGGCGGTGTCGACGGGCAGCTCGCCGAGCCAGAACGGGAGGGCGGCGTCGGCGTCCTCCTCGATCGCGAGGCGGGCCAGGCCCAGGGTCGCGTCCACGACCGCCCACGGGCCCGCGGTCTCCAGGATGCCCGGCCACGCGAGCTCGCCCTCGAGGATCTCCTCCGCCGCGGCGAGCGACGACGCCCGGACCGACGCGTCGTCGAGCAGGGCCCGGGGCGTGGTCGGTACCGCACCGGCCCGGGACAGGACCGGGTGTGCGGCGTCCGGGTGCACCGCCCGCACGCCCAGGACGGCGGTACTACGCCGCAGCAGCTCGTCGGTGGGAAGCACCACCGTGCCGCGCGCCCCGCGGGCCGTCCGGCCGTCGGCGAGCGGGACCGGCGCGCCGGCGAGCGCCTCCAGGACGGCCGGGTCGCTGACGTGCGGCGCGAGGGCGTCGAGCGCCGCACGGACCGTGGCGGGGTCTGCGGGCAGCTCCGCCAGGAGGTCGGCCAGGTCGACGACCCGGGCGCCCAGGCGGCGCGCCAGCGCCTGGTGCCGCCGGGGCAGGGCGACGAGCACCGGGTCGGGCCCGTCCGAGTCGCTGTGGTAGCCGCTGACCGCCGGGGCGAGGGCGAGGGCGACGGCCGGGTCCTCGGCGACGTCCCCACCCAGCAGGACGGCGTCCTGAGGCGCCACGAGCCGCCCGCGCCCGGCCGCCGTGGGTACGCGTATGGTCGCCGGTTCGGCCGTGGAGGCGGCCCTTCGTGCACCCGCAGCGTCGCCGGCCGGGGCGGGCAGGAGCGGCGTGGCGCGGAGGGCCTGCGCTGCAGCCTCGCGGACCGCCGCGTCAAGCTCGCTCGCGGGCAGGCCCGTGGGGACCAGGTCCAGGACGTCGGCCGCGGCGCCGGCCGGGCCGTCCGCGCCGGCCGCCAGCTCGCCCGCAGCGGCCGCCAGCTCGCCGACGAACGCGGCATACGCGCGGCCCGCCTCCGCCGCGAGCCGGTCCGTGGCCGCGCCGGGCAGCACGCCACGGCGGCCGGGGTCCACGGGGAACGACGCGATGAGCAGCGCCGGGAACGACAGCGGCACGTCCGTGGGCGTGGGCGCGTGCAGCACCGGCGGCAGCATGCCCGATGCCGACCCGCGCGGCAGCGCCCACAGGACCGTCCAGCCGGTCCGCTGCGCCTCGACGGGCAGCGAGGGGTCGGGATCCAGCGTGCCGGCCGCGCGGTGGACGAGCCAGCGCGAGCCGGCGTCGCGGAGGGTCCTCCGGGCGGCCCCGGGCCCGACCCCGGGCCTTGCGCCGGGTGCGAGAACAACATTGCGCCTGCTGTCCGGGCCGCCAGCCTGCGCAATGTTGTTCTCGCCGGTCTCTGAACCCTCCGCGCCCTCGGTCTCCACGACGATCTCGTCGAGGGCCGGGAGCGCCAGGAGCAGCGCGTCGTCCACGGCCTGGAGCTGACGGCGCACGGCGGACACCGCGTCCTCGTCGCGCAACGAGAGCTCGACCACGGTGTCGGGCTCGTCGTCGCGCGTGGCGGGGGCAGGGAACGGAAGGCGCAGGACCGGGAGGGAGTCGGGCCGGGACCCGACCAGGTCCCGCACCGGTGCGGGGGCGTCGGCCACCTCGCGCAGCAGCTTCTGCGTCTCCGCGAGCGAGAAGCGGACGCCGCCGGAACGCGAGCGCACCACCACCTCGTCGGACACCGAGCGCACGGCCGCGAAACCCACCCCGAACCGGCCGACGACGGCGTGACCCGGGTCCGTTGCGCTCCCTGCGCCTGACTTCGACGACGCACGCAGGGACGCCAGGGACGCGACCCCGTCGGCGTCGAGGGGAGCACCGGAGTTGCTCGCGACGAGGCGCCAGACGCCGTCCCGCCCCGGTTCGAGGCGCAGCGACAGGCGTCCGTGCGCCCCAGCCCTCGCCGCGGCGTCGGCGGCGTTCTGGGCCAGCTCGACCACGACGCGGTCGCGGTAGTAGCCGCGGGCGTGGTCCTCCTCCGAGTTCGCGTCCTCGCGGAGGCGGGTGGGCGAGGCGAGCCACGCCTCGGTCACCGCGCGCCGCAGCGCGGCGGTGCCGAAGGCGTCGTGGGTCACGCCGTCCCGTCGCTGCCCGACGTCGGCCGGTCACCCTCGCCGGTCTCCGCACCTCGGGCGGTGTCCTGCTCGGCAGCACGCGCGGTGCTGCCCGCGGGAGCCGTAGCCCGACGGCGACGACGCACGGGCGCCGCCGGCTCAGCGGGAACGTCGCCGACGGTCTCGATCGCGGGCTGGGCGGCGGCCGGCTCAGCGACCACCGGTGCGGCCGCAGGATCGGCGGCCGCCGGCGCGGCGGTGGCCGTCACCGTCACCTCGCGCGCCGGCTCGACGATCACGAGCGGCTCGGACGACCGAGCGGTGCTCCCGGCAGGCGCGGTCGCCCGGCGGCGCCGACGCACCGGAGGCGCGGGCTCGGCGACGGGCGCGGGCTCAGCAACCGGCTCGGGCTCCGAGACCGCCTCGGGCTCGACCGGCACCTCGACGGGCTCAGCCAGGACCAGGGCCTCGGCGACGACCTCGGGCGTGGGGGCGGCCACCGGCTCGACCGGTCCAGCGGACACGGGCTGCTCCACCGGCTCAGCGGGCACGACCGGCTCGGCAGCCCGGGTTGCGCGCGTGCGGCGGCGCTTCGGGGCAGGCTCCGCCACGGTCTCGGCAGCAGCGGCAGGCTCGGCCGGCACGCCCGGGGCCTCCGGGGCCTCCGGCGCCTCCGCGGCAGGCTCCGCCACGACAGCAGGCTCAGCCACGACGGCCTCGCCCGCGGGCTCCGCCGGCGCGCCCGCGGGCTCCCCCGCTGCGGCCGCGGCGGCCGGCTCCTCGCCGACCACGGGCTCGGGTGCGCGCCGCGCCCGGGGCGAGCGATCGCCGTCGGGCAGCGTGACGAGCTCGACCCCGTGCTCGTCGATGATCGGCGCGGGCGCCGGCCAGTCGCTGGGCTGGGGGTCCACGTCCGTCTCGGAGTGGGCACCGCAGCCGTGGTCGACGGAGACGACCTTGCCGTCGTCGGGCGACCACGGGTTGGCACAGACCCCGAAGAGCTGGCCCAGCGCGCCCTGCAACGGGATGAAGTACCCGCAGCCCACGCACTCGGCCGCGGACGCGACGGCGCCCGGGGCGGTGGGGCCGCGGGTGCCGCGGTACCAGCGCTCGGCGGCCTCGTCACGACCCTGCGGCGACAGGACGCGGGCACGGGCGAGCGCCAGCTCGTCGATCGCCACCTCGTCCACCTCGGGGTCGCCCGTCGGGACGAACCCCGGCTCGAGGCGCGGGTCGTCCGCGCGGAAGGGCAGGACGTCGCCAGGACCGATATCACCCGGGCGAAGACGCTCGGACCAGGGCAGCCACTCGGGCGCGAGGATCGCCTCGTCGCCGGGGAGCAGCTCCACCTCGCTGACCGTGGCCGACCTGCTGCGCGGGATCCGCGCGAGCGTGACGGTCCAGTGCCAGCCGCGGTAACCCTTCATCGTGGCCGCGAAGCGGTGGGACACCACCCGGTCGTCCTCGAGCGCGGTGCCGAGGTGCTCGCCCACGTCCTCCGGGCGCTCGGCCACCTCCTGAGCCGCCTCGCGGGCAAGCTCGACGGCACCGTTCAGTACGGCGTCACGGCTCGTGCGGGCGCTGACCCGCCGAGCCTGCGAACGCACGGCTGGGACCGCCTCGGCAGTCATGATCACCATGTACGGGCCTCACGTGTGGGGGCCTGAGCGGGCTCAGGCGTCGAAGTCGTCCGCGACCTTGCGCAGCACCTGGGCGAGCTTGGCGGAGTTCGCGGGGTACTTGCCCTTCCGCAGCTGGTCCGCCGTCTTCTCCAGGGTCGGGATCAGGTCGCCGACCAGGACCGCCATGTCGACCGGCGGCATGCGCTTCACCTTGCTGATGGACGGCGCGGGGTCCAGCAGCCTCACCGAGAGGGCCTGCGGCCCCCGCTTGCCGTCCGCCACGCTGTACTCCACCTTGGCGCCCGGCTTGGGCGCGGCGCCCTCGGGCAGCGCGGAGGCATGCAGGAACACCTCGCCGCCGTCCTCGCTGGCGATGAAGCCGAAACCTCGCTCGGTGTCGAACCACTTGACCTTGCCGGTGGGCACTGGAACCTCGTTCGTGCTCGTGGGAATCTCTCGGTGCCCGGCGCGCGCAACACGCGGCCTCGGGCCAGACCTCCAAGGTTACCGGGCTCCTGCTCGCTCCGTCGCATCCATACCGGTCTCTCCGCGGCAGGCGAACGGCGCCGCGAGGTCCGCCGCCGCAACCCGGACGCAACACAGGCGCAACCGACGTGCAGCCAGGGCGCGTAACATCACGTCGATGGCCTCCACGCTGCGCGACCCCGCGCCGTCGGCGCCCACCCGGCACTTCGCCGACGCCCTCCGCGAGCGCCCCGACGGCGCGCTCGTCGCCCTGTTGCGCGCCCGGCCCGACCTCGGTTCACCCTCTCCGTCCACGTTACGGTCGCTCGCTGCGCGGGCGTCGAGCCGCACCTCGCTCGAGCGGGCCCTCGCCCGTGCCGATGCGCTCACCCTCCAGGTCCTGGAGGCGGTGCTCGCTCTCGCGCCGCCGGTCCGGGAGCCTGGTACGCCCGCGGCACCGCCGGGCGCCCGGACCGTCGCCGGGACGCGCGCCGGTCCGCGGGTCACGCCGGGGGCGGTCGTCGAGGCGCTCGGCGCTGGTCCGGAGGAGCGGCAGCTCGTGGAGGCGTGCGTCGAACGCGCCCTCGAGGCGGCGCTCCTGTGGGACGCGACGCCCCCCGGGCGACGACCCGCCGAGCCCGACCTGCGCCCCGCGCCGGGGCTCGACGAGGTGCTCGGCCCGTATCCCGCGGGCCTCGGCCCGGCGGTCGAGCCGTCGACGACGCCCCAGCCCCTCCCCGGCCCCGACGCCCCGGCGGGCGCTCGGGCCGTCCTCGACGCCCTGGCGTGGGGCCCGCCGGTCGGCGTCGTGCCGCCGCCCGGAAGCCGCCCGCGCGAGGCGGTCGACTGGCTGGTCCGCAACGGCTACCTCGTCCGGTCCGACGCCCGCCACGTGCTGCTGCCGCGTGCGGTGGGCCTCGCGCTGCGCGGCGGACGCACCCACCAGCGGCTCCAGGCCCAGGCTCCCCGGCCGGAGGGCCGGCCGGTATCCGCCGCCACGGTCGACGCCGAGGCCGCGGGCGCCGCGCTCGAGATCGTGCGCCGGGTGGGGGTGCTGGTCTCGGCGTGGGACGACGCGCCGGCACCGCAGCTGCGGACCGGCGGGCTCGGCGTGCGCGACCTGCGGCGCGTCGCCACCGCGATGGAGTCGGACGAGGCGTCGGCGGCCTTCGTGGTCGAGCTCGCCGCCCTGGCCGGCCTCGTGGCCGACGACGGCGATGCTCCGCCCGCCTATGTCCCGACCGACGCGGCCGAGCCGTGGTCGACCCTGGACGACGCCGACCGCTGGGCCGTCCTCGCCCGTGCCTGGGCGACCACCCGCCGCACGCCCTGGCAGATCGGCACCCGGGACGAGCGGGGCACGCTCCGCGCGCCGCTGTCCCCCGACCTGCAGCGGCCGTGGGTCCCGCGCCTGCGCGCCCACGTGCTCGAGGTGCTGCAGCCGGGGTCCTCGAGCAGCGAGGACCGCACGGCGCTCACGACGGCCGAGGTCCTCGAGGTGCTGACGTGGCGCACGCCGCGCGCGGTGCCGCCCGAGCGGGCCGTCGACGGCCTGCTCATGGAGGCGTCCTGGCTCGGGGTGACCGGCGCGGGCGCCCTGTCGGCGCCGGGCCGGTCGCTGCTGGAGACGGTGATCCAGGAGCCCGAGCAGCCACCTTCGGACGGTGGCCGGATCGCGGCCGTGGACCGGGTTGCCGCCGCGGTGCGGGAGATCCTGCCCCACGAGGTGGACGAGATCCTGCTGCAGGGTGACCTGACGGGGATCGTGCCCGGGCGGCCGTCGCGCGAGCTGGCCCGCCTGCTGGAGCAGACGTCGGAGACAGAGTCGCGCGGGGCGGCCACCACCGTCCGGTTCACGGCGGCCTCGATCACCCGCGCGCTGGACCACGGGGCCGACGCCGACGGCCTGCTCACGGAGCTGGCCCGGCGTTCGCCCGTGCCGCTCCCCCAGCCGCTGGACTACCTCGTGCGCGACACCGCCCGCCGGCACGGCGCCGTCCGGGTGGGCTCAGCGGGCAGCTACCTGCGGGCCGCCGACCCGGTGGTGCTCGCGGGCCTCGAGAACGACCCGTCCCTGTCGTCGCTGGGCCTGGTCCGTCTCGCGCCCACCGTCCTGGCGGCGGCCGCCGACGCGGGCGAGCTGCACGAGGCCCTCCGGGCGCGCGGGATGGTGTCCGCCGTGGAGGGCCCGAACGGGCAGGTCGTCGACGTACGACGCATGACGCGGCCCCGCCGGGCAGTCCCGGCCCGGCGTTCCGCGCTGGCGCTGGCCTCCGGGCGGGCGCCCGCGGAGACCGTGACGACCGAGCCGGACTACGCCGCCCTCGTAGCAGGCCTGCGCGCCGTCGACGCGTCGGCAGGGGACGCGGCCCAGTCCCGGGCCGCCGCCCGCGAAGCGGCCCGCAACGCCACGGCGACGGTGCTGCGGTCGGCGGAGCCCGCAGTGCGGCCCGCCCCTTCAGCGGCGCCGGTTGCCCCCGCCCCGGCAGTGCCGGCGGCGCAGGCGGCTCCACCGGCTGCCGCCCCCGTCCTCGAGGATCCGGTCCCCTCCGCCGAGCCGGTCGCCGAGCGCGGCTTCGGTCGCTACTACCCGACCGCCCCCGCACCCGGGGCGGGCGGTGCACCCGGGGGCGCGACCGGCGTCGGGCAGCCCGGGGCGGACGACGCGTCCGCACCCGACGTGACCACCGCCGCACCCGCCGGGGGAACACAGCACCCCGCGGACGCGTTGGCGCTTCTGCGTGACGCCATCCGGGACGGCCGCACGGTCCAGGTGGACCTGGTGGGCCGGGCGGGAACCCTGGAGCGTCGCGAGCTCAGGCCGCTGCGCCTCGACGGGGGGCGCCTGCGCGCGGTGGACCCGCTGCGCGAGGCCGAGCTGACGATCGCCGTGCACCGCATCGCGGCAGTGGAAGCCTAGGAGGCTGCATGACCGACGGGCCGCTCATCGTGCAGAGCGACAAGACGCTCCTGCTGGAGGTCGACCACCCGCGCGCCGGCGAGGCGCGCCGGGGCATCGCGCCCTTCGCCGAGCTGGAGCGCGCGCCGGAGCACGTCCACACGTACCGGCTCACGCCGCTCGGGCTGTGGAACGCACGTGCCGCGGGGCACGACGCGGAGCAGGTGGTCAACACCCTCCTCGAGTTCTCGCGCTACCCGGTGCCGCACGCTCTTCTCGTGGACGTCGCCGAGACCATGGCTCGGTACGGGCGGCTGCAGCTCGCCACGCACCCGGTGCACGGCCTCGTGCTCACCGCTACGGACCGCGCGGTGCTGGCCGAGGTGCTCAAGTCCAAGCGGACCGCCGGCCTGGTGGGCGAGCGCATCGACGACCTCACGGTCGTGGTGCACCCGTCTGAGCGTGGTCACCTCAAGCAGGTCCTCGTGAAGCTCGGCTGGCCCGCCGAGGACCTCGCCGGGTACGTCGACGGCGAGAAGCACCCCATCCAGCTCTCCCCGACCGTGCCCGGCCGCACAGCGGGCGAGGCGCCCCGCGAGTGGTCGATGCGCCCGTACCAGGAGCACGCGGTCGACGGGTTCTGGCACGGCGGGTCGGGCGTCGTGGTGCTGCCCTGCGGCGCCGGCAAGACGATCGTCGGCGCGGGGGCCATGGCCAAGTCGGGCACCACCACGCTGATCCTCGTCACCAACACCGTGTCGGCCCGCCAGTGGCGCGACGAGCTGGTGCGGCGCACCTCGCTCACCGAGGACGAGATCGGCGAGTACTCGGGCGCCCGCAAGGAGATCAAGCCCGTCACGATCGCGACCTACCAGGTGCTCACCACCAAGCGGAAGGGCGTCTACACGCACCTCGAGCTGCTCGACGCCCGTGACTGGGGCCTCGTGGTCTACGACGAGGTGCACCTGCTGCCGGCGCCGATCTTCCGCATGACCGCCGACCTGCAGGCCCGCCGCCGGCTGGGCCTCACCGCCACGCTCGTGCGCGAGGACGGCCGGGAGGACGAGGTGTTCTCGCTGATCGGCCCCAAGCGGTACGACGCGCCGTGGAAGGACATCGAGGCCCAGGGCTACATCGCGCCCGCCGACTGCATCGAGGTGCGGCTCACGCTGCCCGAGAGCGAGCGGATGATCTACGCGACCGCCGAGCCGGAGGACAAGTACCGGCTCGCCGCCTCCGCCACGGGCAAGAAGCGCGTCGTGGAGCAGATCGTGGCAAAGCACCCGGACGACCAGGTGCTCGTCATCGGGCAGTACCTCGACCAGCTGGAGGAGCTCGCGCAGCACCTCGACGCGCCGCTGATCACCGGGGCCACGACCGTCCGCGAGCGCCAGCGCCTGTTCGAGGCGTTCCGCTCGGGCGAGATCTCCCGGCTCGTGGTGTCCAAGGTGGCGAACTTCTCCATCGACCTGCCCGAGGCGTCCGTCGCGATCCAGGTCTCCGGGTCGTTCGGGTCCCGGCAGGAGGAGGCGCAGCGGCTGGGCCGCGTCATGCGTCCCAAGGCCGACGGGCGCACCGCGCACTTCTACGCGGTGGTGGCGCGCGACACCGTCGACCAGGACTTCGCCGCCCACCGGCAGCGGTTCCTCGCCGAGCAGGGGTACGCGTACCGCATCGTCGACGCGGAGGACCTCGGCAGCGAGCAGGAGGAGCCGGCGGCCTGACCGGCTCGACCGCGCACATCACTTCGGCACTTTGTCGTCGGTTCGGCACTTCGAAGTGCCGAACCGACGACAAAGTGCCGAAGTGATGTGCGCGCGCCGCGCCTCAGAGGATGTAGCGCAGCGGGTCGAACTCGTCGATCGGGATGATCCGGACGCGGGGCAGCATGGTGGTGAACGCGTCGGCGTCGCCCTCGAGGTCGAACATCTCGAGGCCCTGCTCGGTCAGGTCCGCGAAGCGCGCGTTGACGAACTCACGGAAGCCGAGGAGGCCGACCCGTCGGCCGTCGTCGTCGAGAAGGGTCTCGATCTGCGGCAGGAAGTCGCCGTCGTGGCTGGCGAGCAGCACGTCGCCGGGGCGCCCGGCCAGCGCGTCCAGCGTGCGCTGGATACCGACGTCGACAACCTTCTCGGCACCGTTCGCGGCCAGCGGGATGGGCCGGTAGCCCATCGCCAGCAGCGCCTGGACGAACGGCATGGGCATCTGGCCCGACGTGGCGTTGAGGAAGAACAGCGGGACGACGTCCTGGGCCCACACCTTCTCGGCGAACGCCGAGATGCGGTCCCATCGTGGACGCTCCTCCGGCGCCGGCCGGCGGCCCAGCACGTTCATCCCGAGCGTGGCGTCGATGTTCTCGCCGTCGACGATGAGGTACGTGCGACGCGGGGTCGCGATGGCCTGGGATGACGGTGCCGACATGGACCCCAGCGTATCTGTGGTTGTACTTTGGGCGACCGTGTCTACGGAACAGAACCCGCGCATCACGGTGATCCAGAGCTCACCCGACGTGCCGATGGACCTCTTCGCCGCCCGCTGGGGCGCGAATGTCCGGTTGATCCTTGCCTTCGCCGGTGAGAACGTTCCCACGGTGGATCAGGTGGGGGACGGCCTCGTGGTGCTGGGCGGCCAGATGTCGGCCTACGACGACGCCCTCGCGCCCTGGCTCCCGGCCACCCGTGCGCTCCTCGCCGACGCCGCCCGGTCGGGCGTGCCGACGCTCGCCATCTGCCTCGGCGCCCAGCTCCTCGCCGTGGCCGGAGGCGGCGCCGTCCAGGTCGCTGCCCCGCCCGGCCGCGAGGCAGGCGTCGTCGCCGTGCGCTGGCGCGACGCCGCTGCCGCCGACCCCGTGCTCGGCCCCGTCGTCGCCGCGGCGGACGGCCCCCGGGCGACCATCAGCCGGTTCGTGAGCATGCACGCCGATGCGGTGGTGGAGCTCCCCGCGGACGCCGTCTGGCTGGGCGCCTCCGCCATGTATCCGTTCCAGGCGTTCCGCCTCGGCTCGGCGCTCGGCGTGCAGTTCCACCCGGAGGCGTCGGTCGAGCTCGCGCTGCGCTGGGCCGCGGGGCACGACGACGTCGACCCCGTCGCCCTCGCCGACGACCTCACCCCGCAGGCCGCCGAGCTCGCGGCGACCGGCGAGGTGCTGGCCGACGCGTTCCTGGCCCAGGTGCAAGCCCACGCCGCCCGGCCGAGGTAGCAGTCTCGGCGGAGGGGCTACTCCTCGTACGCGTCGACCGGGGCGTCCTGGACGGCCCCGCTCCGGGAGCCGGCGGTGACCTCGGGCGTGACCGGCGTGGGGCTGAGGGCCGGACCCGACGTGGACCCTGCCTTGAGCGCGGCGAGGCGTGCCTCCAGCTCCACCTCGTCGTCGCTCGCCTCGAGCTCCGCGAACTGTGCCTCCAGGGACGCCCCGGCGATCTCCGCCTGGCCCATCGCGAGCGCCTCCTCGCGCCGCACGGCGTCCTCGAAGCGGGACAGCTCGCTGGTGGGGTCCAGCACGTTGATCGACGAGATGGCGCCCTGCACGGTCTGCTGTGCCTCGGCCGACTTCTGCCGTGCCACGAGCGAATCGCGCTTGGAGCGCAGCTGGCCGAGCTTGTCCTTCATGGACGTGAGGCCCGACTTGAGCTTCTCTACGGTCTCGCGCTGCGAGGCGATCATCGGCTCGGCCTGCCGGACCTCGCCCTCGGCATCGAGCTGCTTGCGCAGCGCCACCTTCGCCAGGGCGTCGAACTTGTCGGCGTCGGCCGTGTTGCCGGCGTTCCGCAGCTCGTCTGCCTTGCGGGACGCGGCGACGGCCTTGTTGCCCCACTCCCGCACCGCCGACACGTCCTCGTTGTAGTCCTGCTCCGCGAGGCGCAGGTTGCCGATCGTCACGGCGACGGCCTGCTCGGCCTCCGCGATGCTGTTGGTGTAGTCGCGCACGAGCTGGTCCAGCATCTTCTGGGGGTCCTCGGCCCGGTCGAGGATCGCGTTGATGTTCGCCTTGGCGAGCTGTGCCACGCGGCCGAGGATGCTCTGCTTCTGGGCCATTTTGACGCCTTCCTAGGTTGCCTTGCGGTGTCTTGCCGTTGCCCTGCGTTGTGTCAGAACCGCCCGCCGCGCGACCGGCCACCGCGGCCGCCGGCCGACCGGCCCGACGAGCGCCCGCCGCCGAAGCCACCGCCGCCGAACCCGCCGCCGATGCCGCCCGAGCGGGACCGGGAGCGCCCGCCGCCGAGGCTGCCGCCGAACCCGCCCCCGCCGAACCCGCCCGACCAGCCACCGCCGCCGCCTCCGCCGCGGAGCAGGGAGTCGAGGAGGATGCCGCCGAGCACCATGCCGCCCATGTTCGAACCGCCGCCTGCGGTCTGGGGGCCGGGCTGCGACCACGTCTCCGTGTCGCGCTGGGCGAGCTGGGCGGCCTGCTGGGCCAGGGAGTCGGCCTGCTGGGCGCGCTGCAGCGCCGCAGCAGGGTCTTCCGCCTGGATCGCACGCGCCTCCCCGACCAGGCGGATCGCCTCGGCGAGCCGCGTGCGCGCCTCGGGGCCGACGGCGTTGCGCCGGGTCGCGATGAAGTCGTTCGTGGCGCGGATCTGTGACTCGACCCGGCCGAGGGTGTCGCGCAGCAGGGCAGACGCCCGCGCCCGGGCCTCGGCGTTCTCCCGGGACGGGGCGAGCGCGTTGTCCAGCGCGGCCTCCGCGGCGGCGACCCGGCTGAGCGCGGCGAGGGGGTCGCCTCCCGCGCGCGCCTCGCGGGCCTGGTCGGCGGCGGCCTGCGCCTCGGCGGCGGCCGCCGCGACCGCGGGGTCGGAGGGCGCCAGGCGTCCGGCGTCGGCGATGTCCTGCGAGATGGAGGCGATCGCCTTGTCGAGCCGCGGCCCTGCCGAGGCGAGGTCCTCACCGGCGGAGCCCACCGCGTCGAGCAGCGTCACGGCCTGTCCGAGCGCGTTCTGGGCGCCCCGCGCGTGGGCCACGGCCACGGACCGGTTGCGCGCGGTGAGTGCCGCCCGGCCCTGCGTGACGGCGTCGAGCGCGTTCCGGATCAGGGCTTCCGCCTGGTCGGGGTTGGCCGAGACGGACGCGAGCGCCGTCGCGGGGTAGGTGGCGCCGAGGGTCTCGAGCGTCTGCCGGGCCACGGCAACGCGGGCCGAGATCTCCGCGGACCGCTTCTCCACCTCGTCCAGCACCTCGGGAGCACGCTCCTGGAGCTTGCGCAGGTCGTCGAACGCCGCGGTCTGCGCGTCGAGCGCGTCGGCGGCGCCGTCGCACAGGCCGATCACCCGGGTGAGGAGCTGCCGCCGCTCGGGCTCGGTCTCGGGGACCTCGTCGTCCAGCTGCTGCCGCAGCGCGAACGCCTGCTGCACGTCGGCCTTGGCGGTGGCCAGCACCTCGCCGAACTCGCGGGTGGCCTCCAGCCCGAACTCGGCCTGGGCGAAGCCGAGCTCCTGCTCGGACGTCTTCACCGCGTCGTCGATGCCGACGAGCGCGGAGGATGCGCGCCGGTCCAGCTCCTCGGTGGGCAGGGCAGCCAGCTCGTCGGGCGACGGGCCTGACGGCGCGGCGGGCGCGGCGGAGCGCTTGCGCGCCCGGTACACCCCGTAGCCGACGGCGCCCAGGGCGGCGACGCCCGCGGCCCCGCCCACGATCGCGCCGGTGCTCACACCCCCGCCGCCACCGGTGGACGCCTCGAGGGCGGTGTCCGCGGCCACCACCGCCGCACCGGCCCAGTCGTCCGCGCGGAGCCGGTCCTCGGCCGCTGCCTCGATCTCGTCGATCTCGCTGTCCGTGAGGTCGACGTTGACGTCGACGGAGAAGCCGTAGACGCGGTCCTCCGTGGCGACGGCGAGCAGCATGTCGTCCACGCCCAGCCCTGAGTTGTTGGCCGTCGCGTTGGCCCAGTCGACGGGGTCGGCACCGTCGAAGCTCGCCACGTAGACCACGAAGAGCTGGAGGCTGGACCCCTCGGCGAGCCGGTCGAGCGCGGCCTGGACGTCGGCGGTGTCCTCGTCGGACAGCGCGTCCACGTCGTCCGTGATCTCCGAGCCGAGCACGAGCGGCGGGGACGCCGGCAGCACGTCCGGCATCGTCGCGGCGTTGGCCGAGGAGAGCAGCGCCGGCACAGGCGACGGCGTCGCCTCGTCCGACGGCGCCGCGACCGCGCCCTGGGTCCCGGCGAGCGACGCTGCCGCGCCGGACAGGACGACGACGGCCGTGGCTGCCCAGGTGGCCGCGGTGCGGCGCGCGGGACGGTCCGTATGGTCGGCGGGGACGGAAGGAGCGCTGGAGGCTGACACGCCCCGATCGTCGCGCCCACGCCCCGCCGACGCAATCGGAGATCGGCATTCAGGTAACCCCCAGCCAACCCCAGGCAACCTCCAGACTGCGGGCGCACACTGGAGACATGTCGACTCCCGAGGCACGACTGGTCGTCGTGGACGACGAGCCCAACATCCGCGAGCTGCTCTCCACGTCCCTGCGGTTCGCGGGCTTCGAGGTGCACGCCGCCGCCGACGGCAACGGAGCGCTCCAGCTCGTGCGCGACCTCGAGCCCGACCTCGTGGTGCTCGACGTGATGCTTCCCGACATGGACGGTTTCACCGTGACCCGCCGGATGCGGGAGACCGGCCGGCACACGCCCGTCGTCTTCCTCACCGCCCGCGACGACACGCAGGACAAGGTCCAGGGGCTCACCGTGGGTGGCGACGACTACGTCACCAAGCCGTTCAGCCTCGAGGAGGTCGTGGCCCGCATCCGGGCCGTGCTGCGCCGCACCGGGGTACCGGCCCCGGACGACACCGCGGTGCTCCGCGTCGGCGACCTCGAGCTCGACGAGGACTCTCACGAGGTGCGGCGCGCCGGGGTCGAGATCGACCTCTCCCCCACCGAGTTCAAGCTCCTGCGCTACCTGATGCTCAACGCCGGCCGCGTCCTGTCGAAGTCGCAGATCCTCGACCACGTGTGGCAGTACGACTGGGGCGGGGACGCGAACATCGTCGAGTCCTACATCTCGTATCTGCGGCGCAAGGTGGACAACCTGGCGGTCCCGTCGGCCGACGGCCAGGCCACCTTGCCGCCGCTGATCCACACCAAGCGGGGCGTGGGATACCTCCTGCGCCCCCCGCAGACCACCCGTGCCTGAGCGCAGCCTCCCGGGGACGCGCCGGCCCGGGCGCGTGCCCAGGTGGCTCGGCGCCATGCCCCTGCGGGCCCGCCTGGTCGCGATCATCGTGCTCCTGCTGGCGACCGGGCTCGTCGTGGCGTCGGTCATCACCCGGACGGTGGTGTTCAACTACCTGGTGGGGCAGGTCGACACCCAGCTCAAGTACTCCGCGCTCGAGGTGGCGCAGGCCTCCCTCAGCAACCCGGCGGAGAGCACGCTCCCCAGCGACTACTACGTGCTCGCCCGGACCACCAACGGCTCGGACTACACGCTGAGCTGGGGTCCCGCGGCCCAGCTCTACGGCGAGCCCACGATGCCCGCCGTCACCACGGAAGAGGCCGTCGAGCGTCAGGGCGAGCCGTTCACCGTCACCTCTCAGGGCAGCCACAAGGCCGGCGAGTGGCGCGTGGTGATGTTCCCCTACCGGGACTGCGGGGTCTGCGAGATCGGCGGCACGGCGTTCGTGGCACTCCCCCTCTCGGGCATCAGCAAGACGGTGTCGTTCCTCGCCCGGGCTCTGGCCTTCACGGGCCTGGGGATCGTGGTGGCGGGCGGGCTGGCCGCGTGGCTGCTCGTCAAGCGGTCCCTGCGGCCCCTGCGTGAGATCGAGGAGACCGCCGCCGACATCGCCGCGGGCGACCTCTCGCGCCGTGTCCCGGCGGTGCCGTCGTCCACCGAGGTGGGCTCGCTCTCCGCGTCGCTCAACACGATGCTCGCCCGGATCGAGCAGGCCTTCTCCGCCCAGGAGGCGTCCGAGGGGCGGATGCGCCGGTTCGTGTCGGACGCGTCGCACGAGCTGCGGACCCCGCTCGCGACCATCCGTGGCTACGGCGAGCTCTACCGGATGGGCGCGCTCGACAGCCCCGAGAAGGTCGACGACACGATGGGCCGCATCGAGGACGCCGCCCGCCGCATGGGCACCCTCGTGAACGACCTGCTGGTGCTGGCCCGGCTCGACGAGGGCAGGCCCGTGGCGCACGAGCCCGTGGACCTCGCCGCGCTGGCCCGCGAGTCCGCCCAGGACCTGCACGCCCTCGATCCCACGCGCGACGTGCGTCTCGCCCCCCTGTCGTCCGGCGAGGTCCCGGAGTCGGTCGTGGTGACGGGCGACGCCGACCGGCTCCGCCAGGTCCTCACGAACCTCATCGGCAACGTGGCGCGCCACACCCCCGCCGGGTCCTCCGTCGAGATCGCCCTGGGGACCGTCGACGGCGACGCCGTGCTCGAGGTCCGCGACCACGGCCCAGGCGTCACCGAGGAGCAGGCCCAGCGCATCTTCGAGCGGTTCTACCGGGCCGACTCGTCCCGGACCCGCGAGTCGGGCGGCTCCGGCCTGGGTCTGGCGATCGTCGCGGCGATCGTGGGCGCGCACGACGGCCACGTCGGCGTCATGCCTACCCCCGGCGGCGGGCTGACGGTCCGGGTGCGGCTCCCGGGGGGAGCCGGACGAGGGCCGACGGCGGACACGACCGTCCGGCTAGGATGATGCGCCGTCCCCAGCCTGGCCATCGGTCGTACGCTGGAGAGAGACGACTGCACCCGAGCCGAAGGCCTGATACTCATGGGCGTCTTGCACGACGCACCACAGTGGTTCCTCTCGTCGTTCGTCCGTAGCGCCGTCGGGGCGGGCGCCACCGCACCGGAGGAGGAGATCCGCCGGGTGGGGCAGGCCCTGATCGACCGCTGGTCGGCCGAGAACCGCCACTTCCACAACCTCCGTCACCTCGCGGCCGTGCTGCACCGCGTGGACGAGCTCGCCCAGGAGACGCACAAGCCCGAGCTGGTGCGGCTCGCCGCCTGGTACCACGGGGCGGTCTTCGACGCCGAGCGCAAGGCCGCCTACGCGGCGAGCGGTGGCGAGCAGACGCACGAGAGCGCCGAGCTGGCCCGTACCGACCTCGTGAGCCTGGGCGTTCCCCAGGCGTCGGCGGACCGCGTGGCGCACCTCGTGAACGGCCTCCTGCGGCACGCCCCGGACCCCGCCGACTTCGACGCCGCAGTGCTCAACGACGCCGACCTGGCGATGCTGGCCGCGGAGCCGCAGCGCTACAAGGAGTACACCGCGGACGTGCGGGCCGAGTACGCCCACGTCCCGCTCGAGGACTACCTCAACGCGCGCATCAAGATCATCGGCAAGCTGCTCGCCCGCGAGTCGCTGTTCTTCAGCCCGATGGGCGCCGCGTGGGAGGAGCCCGCGCGGCAGAACCTCGACGCCGAGCTGCACCGCCTGACGAAGGAGCAGCGCAAGCTCCAGCAGGCGGGCTGACCGCCCCCACGGGACCTCCTGGCCCGGGCGCCGACCACAGCGGCGTCCGGGCCCGCTCTGTGCACAGGGGCCGCCACAGCGCCGCCCGACGTCGTCCTGGGCTGGCTAGCGTCGGCGGAGTCCGGACGGTCCGGGCGGGGCCGGGTCGCCGGCCCGGGGAGGGGGCGTGATGAGGTTCGAGGTCGACAGCGAGCAGGTGGGCCTGGCGAGCGCGGCGGTGGCAGGCTCCGTCGCCGCCGTGCGGGCGGAGGTCGGCGGGCTGATGCGCAACCTGGAGGGCCTGCAGGGCAGCTGGCACGGCGGTGCGGCGACGGCGTTCTCCGGCACGGTGGGCCAGTGGCGGGCCGCGCAGGCCCAGGTGGAGACGGCGCTCGACGCCATCCAGGCGGCCCTCGCGGCGGCCGCGCAGACCTACGCGGACGCGGAGGCGCAGGCGACGCGGCTGTTCAGCTGACCGTGCCCCGCACACGACGGAGGCCGCCTCCCCGAGGGGGAGACGGCCTCCGTCGTCAGCGAGGGGCCGGACTCAGAAGTCCATGCCGCCCATGCCGCCGTCGCCACCCGGGGCCGGGGCGTTGCGCTCCGGCTTGTCGGCCACGACGGCCTCCGTGGTGAGGAACAGCGCGGCGATCGACGCGGCGTTCTGCAGCGCGGAACGCGTCACCTTCACCGGGTCGTTCACGCCCGCGGCGAGCAGGTCCTCGTACACGCCGGTCGCGGCGTTGAGGCCGTGACCCGACGGGAGGTTGCGGACCTTCTCCGCCACGACGCCGCCCTCGAGGCCGGCGTTGATGGCGATCTGCTTGAGCGGGGCCGAGATGGCGGCGGCAACGATCTGCGCACCGGTGGCCTCGTCACCCTCGAGCTCGAGCTTGGCGAACGCGATGGCGCCGGCCTGGATGAGGGCCACGCCACCACCGGCGACGATGCCCTCCTCGACGGCAGCCTTGGCGTTGCGCACGGCGTCCTCGATGCGGTGCTTGCGCTCCTTGAGCTCCACCTCGGTGGCCGCGCCGGCCTTGATGACGGCGACGCCACCGGCCAGCTTGGCGAGGCGCTCCTGCAGCTTCTCGCGGTCGTAGTCGGAGTCCGACTTCTCGATCTCGCTGCGGATCTGGTTCACGCGACCGGCGATGAGGTCGGCGTCGCCGGCACCCTCGACGATCGTGGTCTCGTCCTTGGTGACGACGACCTTGCGCGCCTGGCCGAGCAGGTCCAGCGTCGCATTCTCGAGCTTGAGGCCCACCGTCTCGGTGATGACCTGGCCGCCGGTGAGGATCGCGATGTCCTGGAGCATGGCCTTGCGGCGGTCACCGAAGCCCGGAGCCTTGACGGCGACGGACTTGAAGGTGCCGCGGATCTTGTTCAGCACCAGGGTCGCGAGAGCCTCGCCCTCGACGTCCTCGGCGATGATGAGCAGCGAGCGGCCCGACTTCATGACCTGGTCCAGGACCGGGAGCATGTCCTTGACGTTCGAGATCTTGGACTCGACGATCAGGACGTACGGGTCCTCGAGCACGGCCTCCTGGCGCTCGGGGTCCGTCTCGAAGTAGCGCGCGAGGAAGCCCTTGTCGAAGCGCATGCCCTCGGTGAGCTCGAGCTCCAGGCCGAAGGTGTTCGACTCCTCGACCGTGATGACGCCCTCCTTGCCCACCTTGTCGAGGGCCTCGGCGATGAGCTCGCCGATCGCGGGGTCACCGGCGGAGATGGCGGCCGTAGCAGCGATCTCCTCCTTGGTCTCGATCTCCTTGGCGGCGTTGAGCAGCTGCTCGGTCACAGCCTCGACGGCCTTCTCGATGCCGCGCTTGACGGCGATCGGGTTGGCGCCGGCGGCGACGACGCGCAGGCCCTCCTTGACGAGCGCCTGAGCGAGGACGGTCGCGGTGGTGGTGCCGTCACCCGCGACGTCGTCGGTCTTCTTGGCGACCTCCTTGACGAGCTCGGCGCCGATCTTCTCGAACGGGTCCTCGAGCTCGATCTCCTTGGCGATGGAGACACCGTCGTTCGTGATCGTCGGCGCGCCCCACTTCTTGTCGAGCACGACGTTGCGGCCCTTGGGGCCGAGGGTGACCTTGACGGTGTCTGCGAGGACGTTGAGCCCTCGCTCCATGCCCCGACGAGCTTCCTCGTCGAACGCGATGATCTTGGCCATGGGGAAAAATCCTCCGCTGGTGGCGTGTGTCGGTCGGCCGGCGCCCGCGACGGACGACCCTCCGCCCCGGCGTCCATGTCTCGCCGAGGCAGCAGGCCTCACCGTTCGACCTTGCTTGTCACTCTCAGTCCGAGAGTGCTAACCCATTATTGGCACTCTCGACCGGAGAGTGCAAGACGCCTCAGGGGGCGAGGGAGGGCAGCCGGAGCACGTCGAACTCCCGGCGGAGCGCGCGACGGGCCGCGTGCCAGCCCCCCATGCCGTGCACACCGGGGCCGGGCGGCGCGGACGAGGAGCAGAGGTACACACCTTCAGCGCCCCCGTGGAACGGCTCCCAGCCGCCCGCCGGGGAGAGGAACATCCTCGCCATCGTCACCGCGCCTGCCGCGATGTCGCCGCCCACGTAGTTCGCGTCGTGCAGCGCCATGCGCGACGCCGGCACGCACCGCGCCGACACCACCACGTCCCGGAAGCCCGGCGCGAACCGTTCGAGCTGCGCCGTCACCGTCTCCGTGACGTCGACGTCCGAGCCGGCGGGAACGTGCGCGTACGTCCACAGGGGGCGCAGCCCGCCCGCCACGCGGCCGGGGTCCGTGACGACAGGGTCGCTCACCAGCACCACAGGCTGCTCCGCGTGCCGTCCGCGCGCCACCTGGTTCTCCGCGGCGGCCAGCTGCGCACGGCTGCCGCCGAGGTGGACGGTTCCCGCGCGCCCGACGTCGGGCACCGCCCACGGGACCGGGCCCGACAGCGCGAAGTCCACCTTGGCTGCCCCGTTGCCGTGCCGGAAGCGGCCGAAGGCCGCTCGCGCCCGCGGCGAGAGCCGCGTGCCCAT
Source organism: Antribacter sp. NEAU-D49 (assembly GCF_057158775.1). Lineage (NCBI taxonomy): Bacteria > Bacillati > Actinomycetota > Actinomycetes > Micrococcales > Promicromonosporaceae > Antribacter > Antribacter sp. NEAU-D49. Next base: position 98,925 of record NZ_JBXTSN010000012.1, read on the forward strand.
GATCCGCGCGACGGCACCGGGTGCCGTGTCGAAGAAGTACGTCCGCGCGGGCGGGAGGTCCCGCGCGGTCCGGACCTCGCGGTCCGTCTCGATCTCCCCGCCGTGCGCCAGCAGATCCTCGACCAGAGCCGCGACGATGGCCCCCGAGCCGCCGGCCGGCAGGGGCCAGCCGCCCGGCCCGTGCGCGAGCGCCGCCAGCAGCAGGGACGTGCCCGCCGCCGCGAGCGACGGGAGCGGCGCGATGGAGTGAGCGGCGACCCCGCTCAGCAGCGCGGGCGCCACGTCGCCGGAGAAGCGCCGGTCCCACAGGGGGGTGCCCTGCTCGACCAGTCCGCCCGCGAACCGCAGCCCGGGCCCGGCGGCGCCGAGGGCGGCACCGAAGCCGCCCAGGAGGCCCGACGGCGCCTGCCCGCGGGAGCGGCCCTGCGGCACGCCCGTCGTGCCGGTCATGCCTGTGAGGGTGCGGCGGTCGCCGAGCGCGAGGGCCGCGACGTGTTCCCAGCCCTCCACGAGAGGCCCGAGGAGACTGCGCCAGGCCGGGCCGTCCGGGCCCAGCGCCTCGGCGGTGCGCCCGAGGTCGTGATACGCGAGGCCCGCCCGGCCGCCGTCGAGCGGCTGCGCATAGGAGATGTCCGGTGTGCGGAGCTCGACCCCGCGCGCGGCGAAGTCGAAGGCCCGCAGGAAGGGCGAGGACCAGGCCATCGGGTGCACGGCGGAGCAGACGTCGTGCAGGAGCTCCGGACGGCCCGCCAGGCCGGGGAGGGTCCGCGAGCCGCCACCGATCGTGGGCTGCGCCTCGAGGACACGCACGGACAGACCCGCGCGCGCCAGCGTCACCGCGGCGGCCAGGCCGTTGGGCCCCGAGCCGACCACGACGGCGTCGAGCAGAGTCATGCCCCCATCACAGCAGACCTCGGCGTCGAGCGCCGACGGGGTTGTGCCGGATGCACCCTCCGGCGCGAGGGGCGGGCGACGGGCGGGCGACCCCGCCCGTCTGCCCCTCGGTCAGGTCACGTCGCGCGTCAGAGCGGACGGACCTGCTCCGCCTGCGGGCCCTTCTGCCCCTGCCCCACCTCGAACTCGACCGACTGGCCCTCGTCGAGGGTGCGGTAGCCGTCGGTCTCGATGGCGCTGTAGTGGACGAAGAGGTCCTGTCCACCGGAGGTCGGAGTGATGAAGCCATACCCCTTCTCCGCGTTGAACCACTTGACGGTGCCCTGGGCCATGTCTTTCTCCTTGTACCTCTCGCACGGGACACTCGGTCGACCCGTGGTGATTCGAGGGTAGTGGTCCGTCTCACACCAGGGAAGCATCATTGTCGCGGATGTCGGATTCCGCGATCAGCGAACGCGCAGGTCAGAAGGCTTCTGCCTGTCACACGAGCCTCGAAACACCGCCATCATCGCGGGCGTAATACGGGGCGACTCGGACAGGGTGTGAAAATGCGCCCGAGGGCCGCCGTCCTGGCGGACGACGACCCTCGGGTGCGTGACGGAGCGGCTCGGCGCCGGAGCCGGGTGAAGTGCAGGTCAGCCTGCCGGGACCTGCGGGGTGACGTCGGTGACCATGATCACCCAGAGCGCCTGCGGGGAGGCGGCGACTGCCTCGGACACGACCAGCTGCGTCTCGGGGATCCCTAGGATGGCCGCGACAGCCTTCGCCTCGTTCACCCGGTTCTCGCCGTAGAAGATCGTGTTCACCGTCGCGTCGGCGCCTTCCTCGGCCTCGTCGGCGATGGGCTCGGCGTTCGTGAAGCCCCACGGCTCCAGGTAGCCGACCGTCTTGGCGGCGAGCTTGTCCACGGTGGCCGCGTTGCCGCTGTAGTTGTAGACCCAGATCGTCGCAGCCGGGTCGCCCGCCGCGATCAGAGCGGGGATGTCCGGCGCCGGCGGAGCCTCGGGCGACGGCGACGCCTGATCGGCCGGGGCGGAGGGGTCGGTCGACGGCGCGTCGGTGGCAGCGACGGTCGACTGGTCCGTCGGCGTGTCGGCGTCGGCCGGACCGTCCTGTCCGGTGATGAACGAGATGGCGCCCCACGCCACCACGGCACAGACCACCGCGACGAGGAGGAACGGCCAGGCCGAGCTCCAGCCGCTGCGTGGAGCACGGTGCACCCCGACCGGGGCGCCGCCGGGCACAGCGACGTCGAACTCGTCGGGCGGGTAGGGGTACGCGCTCTTGGTCACGGCGGAAAGGGTAGCGGGTCAGCCTGGGGCCGGGTGACCGGCCTCAGCCCTTCTCGTCCGCGAGACGGCGCCCCGAACGGGCCCGCTGGCGGGTGGAACGGAGGCGACGCAGGCGCTTGACCAGCAACGGGTCCTGCGCGAGGGCGGCCGGGGAGTCGATCAGCGCGTTGAGAACCTGGTAGTAACGAGTGGCCGACATGCCGAACAGCTCGCGCACCGCTTCCTCCTTCGCGCCGGCGTACTTCCACCACTGGCGCTCGAAGGCGAGGATCTCCCGGCCGCGGTCGTCCAGGCCTTCGGCGGCGCCCTCCGACGTCGCCTCGACCTGGGGTTCCACCGGGACGACGGCGGCCTCGGCGGCCAGCACGGTCACGACCATCTCTCTCATCGGCTGCTCCTCATACCGCCACACTAGGCCCGGGTACTGACAAGCCCGTCATTCACCTCCTGGCCACCTGGGCGACCTCCTCGGAACCTCCCCGTCATCTGGGTTCGACGCCCCTGCCCGCGTGTCGGTGGGGACCGGTAGCGTCGCCCGCGTGGAGATGACGACCGAACAGACCGCGCCCGCCGGCGCCGCGCCCGCACCTCGACCTCCGTTGTCGCAGGTCATCGCACCTGACTGGGCGGCAGCACTGGCAGACGTCGAGGACCAGGTGCACGCCATGGGCGACTTCCTGCGCGCCGAGACCGCCGCCGGGCGCGCCTACCTGCCCGCGCCCGGCGACATCCTCGCCGCGTTCCAGCGTCCGCTCGCCGACGTGCGGGTGCTGGTCGTGGGCCAGGACCCCTACCCCACCCCGGGGCACCCGATGGGCCTCTCGTTCTCGGTGCAGCCCACCGTGCGGCCGGTGCCGAAGTCGCTCGCCAACATCTACAAGGAGCTCGGCGAGGACGTCGGGGCGCCGATGCCCTCGAACGGCGACCTGCGCCCCTGGGCCGACCAGGGCGTGATGCTGCTGAACAGGGTCCTGACGGTCAGGCCGGGCGAGGCCGGCTCGCACCGCGGCAAGGGGTGGGAGGCCGTCACGGAGGCGGCGATCCGCGTCCTCGTCGCCCGCGGTGGGCCCCTTGTCGCGATCCTGTGGGGACGGGACGCCCAGTCGCTGAAGCCCTGGCTCGGCGACGTGCCATACATCGAGAGCGCCCACCCTTCGCCCCTGTCGGCGCACCGCGGATTCTTCGGGTCGCGGCCCTTCACCCGGGTGAACGAGCTGCTCACGGCTCAGGGCGGCGAGCCGATCGACTGGACGCTGCCCTGATCTCAGCCCTCCGGATGACAGGCAAGTAGATACTTGCCTATGCTGGGGGTGTGGACGACGTCTTCAAGGCCCTGGCCGACCCGACCCGGCGAGCTCTCCTCGACGAGCTCGCCGACCGGGACGGCCAGACGCTGTTCGAGCTCTGCGGCCGGCTGCTGAACAAGCACGGGCTGAGCTCGTCGCGCCAGGCCGTCTCCCAGCACCTCGACGTGCTGGAGGCCGCGGGCCTCGTCCACACCCGGCGCGAGGGCCGGTACAAGTTCCACGACCTCGACACCACGCCGCTGCGGCAGATCGCCGAGCGGTGGCCAGTCCCACCGGAGGAGTGACCATGCGCATCACCGTGACGAGCGTGTTCGTCGACGACCAGGAGAAGGCCCTGCGCTTCTACACGGACGTGCTCGGCTTCGTGAAGAAGAACGACGTCCCCGTGGGCGAGTACCGCTGGCTCACCGTCGTGGGCCCGGGCGAGCCGGACGGCGTCGAGCTCCTGCTGGAGCCGTCGGAGCACCCGGCCGTGAAGCCGTTCAAGGAGGCGCTGGTCGACGACGGCATCCCGATGACGTCCTTCGGTGTGGACGACGTGCAGGCGGAGTACGAGCGGCTCACCGCCCTCGGCGTCACGTTCACGCAGCCGCCCACGCCGATGGGCCCCGTGACCACCGCTGTGTTCGACGACACATGCGGGAACCTCATCCAGATCGCGCAGGTCTGACCCCTCACCGAAACCTGGCTGGGGCACGATGGGTCGGTGAGCATGACGACCCCCGATCCTGACTCAACCTCGACGGTCTCGACCCGGCCCACCACGCCGTCGGCCCTCTGGACCAGGTACGTCGCCATCGGCGACTCCTTCTCCGAAGGGCTGTGGGACCCGCACCCCGACCTGCCCGACACGCAGCGCGGCTGGGCGGACCGCCTTGCCGAGGCGCTGTCCGCCCGCCGCGTCGCCGACGGCCAGGCACCCCTCCAGTACGCCAACCTCGCGATCCGTGGGCGCCTGCTCCGGCCGATCCTCGCCGAGCAGCTCCCGGTCGCGCTCGAGGCCCAGCCCGACCTGGTGTCCGTCGTGGGCGGCGGGAACGACATCCTCCGGCCTGCGGCCGACATCGACCTGCTGTCGAGCCACCTGGAGGACGCGGTGGTCAAGATCCGCGCCACCGGAGCCGACGTGCTGCTCGGCACGGGCTTCAAGGCGGGCGGCGCGCTGAGCTGGACCAACGGCCGCGTGGGCATCTACAACGCCAACGTCTGGACGATCGCGCGACGGCACGGCGCCCACGTCGTCGACCTCTGGGGCATGCGGGCGCTGCAGGACCTGCGCGTCTGGTCGGAGGACCGCATCCACCTCACACCGGACGGGCATCACCGCGTGGCGCAGGCCGCCCTCACCGCGCTCGGGCTCGAGCCCGACGACACCGCGTGGGACGAGCCGCTCGGCACCGCCCAGCGCCTCACGCTCGCCGCACAGGCCCGGGCCAACGCCGCCTGGGCCCGCACCCACGTGGCGCCGTGGATCAGGCGCCGGCTCACCGGCAAGTCGTCCGGTGACGGACGTACCCCCAAGTGGCCGACGCCGGACGTGTGGCCTCGAGCGTAGGCGCACGCCCCTGGCTCAGACGCAGTCGAGGTGACCTGCGTGCGATCTCGCCCGCGCGCAGGTCACCTCGACGCAATCGTTAGGCGATGGCGAACCCGCCGACCGGGTACCACGGGCTGGCGACCCCGCCCTCGACGGCCCTCGCCGACACCGAGGTCGTGCCGGGCTGGACGGACAGGACGGCGGTCCGGCGCTCACCGGACACCGTGTGCAGGGACGTGCCGGAGCCGCTCACGATCCGCACCTGGACCCGGTCGCAGTCACCGGTCCGCACGGTGACCGACGAGATGGTGCGCGAGGCGTCGAACGTGCACAGGCCCGTGTTGACGCTCATGCCAGCCAGGTGCGCGGCTCCTGCGGTCAGAACCTGTCGAACTGGCCACGTCCCACGCGCGAAAGCGTGGACGAAGCGTGGACGGCGGTAGGCAACCGAGGCCTGGCCAGAGCGAGAATCGGTCGCCTACCTGCACATACTGGAGCCGCCTGTCGGGTTCGAACCGACGACCTTCCGTTTACAAGACGGGAGCTCTACCAGCTGAGCTAAGGCGGCACAGCCGCGGGATCGGTCCTCCGCGAGCCGGGGACAAGCCTAGCGCCTCCCGGCGCGCCAGCCCGAGCCCGTTCACCACGTCGGTCGGTTGTCAGTCGCCGCCACGAAAGGAGCCCTGGCTCCCGACACCGGCAGGGGTGTCAGGAGCCAGGGCTCGTTCGTGCGGCAGCAGGTCAGCCGGCCTGGCCGGTGATCGCCTCGGTCAGGTTGCCCACGACCTGCCACTCCTGGAACTTCTCACCGTCGATCAGTACGGTGGGCGTGCCGCTGAAGAAGTCCTGGGTCTGGACGTCCTCTGTAGCGGCGGTGACCCACTCGCTGAACTCGCGCTCGGCCTCGCCGCTGGAGATGCCGTCTGCCACGTCGGCGGAGGCGCCCGCCTGCTCGGCCAGGTCACCGAGCTGCGCGTTCGTCAGGCCGCCGGTGTTCTCCTGCGGCTGGTTCGCGAACAGCAGGTCGTTGTAGGCCTCGAAGGCCTCCGGCGCCTGGTCGGCGACCCAGGCGGCAGCGGACGCCGCACGTGTCGAGTACTCGGTGCCCTGCGACGCACGGTCGAGGATCGCGACAGGGTGGATCACGAGGTCGACCTCGCCCGCCTCACGCATCTCGTCGATGCTGGCGCCGTTGGTCTGCTCGAACTGACCGCAGATGGGGCACATGTAGTCGACGTACACGTCGAGACGGGGAGCGTCCTCGTTGCGCTCTCCCGCGGCACCCGAAGCCCCGACGGCGATGCCCGTCTCCTCGACCACGCCGGCCGGGAAGCGGTCCACCTTCTCCATCGTGGACTTCTGGCCCTCCTGCACGATGAACCAGATGACGATCCCGAGGAAGATCACCAGGCCGCCCAGCACGATGAGCGTGACGAGGCGGGTGGTCTTCTCGCGGGCCTGCTGCTTCTTCTGCAGGGCGAGCGCCTCGGCGCGCGCAGCGTCGCGGCGCTCGGCCTTGGACATGTTCTGGCTGGTCGACATGGGGGTCCTTCGTGTCGGCGCACTGGTGTGCGACGTTTCGGCGAGGGCGTAGGGCCGCCTACCCCGTCAGGGTACCCGCATTACCTGGGCATGGGCTGAGACAAATCCGTGCGCAACGGGCGTGCCAGCAAGCGTCCGATCAGGCCTCGGGCACCCCGGGCGTCATTCGATCTCGGGACGCCCCGGCAGCGGCCACCAATGGACGACCAAAGGGTCGGCGAGCCAGGCCGAGAGCGCCACCCAGGTCAGCACGAGAGCGATCCCCACGATGACCGCCGCGCCCACCCAGCCCGGCGCGACGAGCGCCAGCAGCGGCCGCGCGCCCGACCTGGTCCCGGAGCCAGCCGGCCCGAACCAGGCGACGAGGGCCGCGACGAGCAGCGCCGTGATCAGCACCCAGGTATCCACGATCGGCTCGTTCATGCCGCCCACGGACCGCGCTTCGACGCTGGTCTGCGGCACCACGATCACCCGCCCGGGCCCGAAGACCCACAGACCGATCATGACGGTGAGCACTGCCGCGCACGCTGCCACGAGCAGGGCCGGCAGGGCACCGAAGACGGCCCGGACGAGGTGCCACGGCGACTTCAGCGCGGCGACGGTGCCCTCGAAGCGGCTTGCGCCCCGTCGTGCCCGGCGAGCGTGGAACTCGTCCACGACCACGCCTGACATGCGGGACGTCACCACGAGGACCACCAGGATCGCGAAGGCGAGCCCGGGGCGCGTGGCGCCGAGCACGACGATGGGCAGCGCGACGGCCGCGACGGTTCCCCGGCGGCGAGCGAAGGCGGGCGCCTGGTACGGCGGCACGACGACCACGGCCGGGGCCGACGGCGCGAGGGCCGCCCCCCGGCCCTTCCCCCGGACCGGCGCGGGGACCTCGTCCTCCGGCTCGGGCGGCACGTCGCCCACCGCCCGGTACCGGTCCTCGCCGAGCGGGCGCACAGGGAGCCCGACCGCCCGTCCGGTCACGGACCGCCCCTTGCGCACCGGCCCGTCAGGCAGAACCGCCGTGTCACCGGGCAGCACCGCCGTGTCGGCGGCTCCCGGCCCGGCCTCCAGCACCGCGGTCCCCGCCGCGGCGGACGCACCGACCGACCCGGCGACGGCGAGCTCCCGCCCGTCGAGCGAGAGCGTGTCGTCGCCCCCCAGAGCCCCGAGCACCTCGGTGTCGTCGGCCCCCGGCATCAGCACGGGCACGGCCACGCCGGCGTCGAGGTCCTCGGCAGACCGGCGGAGCGCCCGGGCCACCTCCGTGGGCCCCCACCGTTCGGTGGGGACGGCCCGCAGGGCGGCGCCGAGCGCGCGGGCCGTGCGGGACGGCAGCCCGATGAGGTCCACACGCCCCTCCCGCGAGCGCCGCAGCACGGCTTCGGTAGGACGCACGCCGAAGGGCGGACGGCCGGTACCGGCGAAGACGAGCACGGCGGCCCAGCTCCACCAGTCGGTGTCGGGGCCGGGCTCTGCGCCGTCGAGCAGCTCGGGTGCCAGGTAGCCGGGGGTGCCCATGACGAAGCCGGACGCGGTGGACCGCGCGTCGCCGAGGGCGTGCGCCAGCCCGAAGTCGATGAGGACGGGGCCGTGGCGGGCGATGAGCACGTTGGACGGGGTGAGGTCGCGGTGGACCACGCCGGTGCCGTGCACGGCCTCGAGGGCGTCGGCGAGCTGGTCGGCCAGCTCGAAGAGGTCGTGGGCGTCGAGCGCTCCGCCTTGGTCGATCTCGTCCTCGAGGGTGGGGCCGTCCACGAGCTCCGTGACGATGAAGGCCTCGGGGCCGTCGAGCTCGGCGTCGAGCACCCGGGCGACGGAGGGGTGGCGCAGCCGCTGGAGGGCTTCGGCCTCGCGACGGAGCCGCTCCCGGGCGCCGGGCTCGTCGAGGTGGCGGTGCAGCAGCTTGAGGGCGACGGGACTGCCCCCGTCGTCCTCGGCGCGGTAGACGGCGCCCATGGCTCCGCTGCCGAGCGGCTCCACGATCGTGTAGCCACCGACGACGGTCCCCGCGGCGGGCCTGGCCTCGCCCATGTCCACGTCACCCATGGGCCACCTCCCTCATGGTGGACACCGTAACGGTCGGCCGCCCTGTCGTCGCGCTACCGACGCCTGCTGATCGGGCGGCTGACCTGTGCGTTGGGTGGTCTCATCGCCCCGGGTGACCCGGTCCCTGGTTAGTGTGGAGACGCGGACGACCCCGTTACCCTAGGAACGGTAGGAAGTTTCGTAACGGAAGGCAAGGGGTAGATCATTGCCAGGTAAAGACGGATACGACCTCGTGGTGGTGGCCAACAGGCTGCCGGTGGACTTCTCGGTAGCCCCGGACGGCGAGCTGACCTGGCAACGCTCCCCAGGCGGCCTGGTCACCGCCCTGGAACCGGTCATGCAGCAGGCCGACGGCGCGTGGGTGGGCTGGTCCGGAGCACCCGACCTGGCCCACGAACCGTTCGACGCCGACGGCATGCGCCTCGTCCCGGTCACCCTCAGCGCGTCCGAGATCGAGCGCTACTACGAGGGCTTCTCGAACGACACCCTCTGGCCGCTGTACCACGACGTGATCGCCCCGCCCACGTACCACCGCCAGTGGTGGGACGCGTACCGCAAGGTGAACCAGCGGTTCGCCGACGCCGCGGCGGAGCAGGCGGCGGACGGCGCGGTCGTCTGGGTCCACGACTACCAGCTGCAGCTGGTGCCCCGCATGCTGCGCGACCAGCGGCCGGACCTGCGGATCGGCTTCTTCGACCACATCCCCTTCCCGCCGGTCGAGCTGTTCGGCCAGCTGCCGTGGCGCCGCCAGATCATCGACGGCCTGCTGGGTGCGGACGTCGTCGGCTTCCAGCGCAACGGCGACGCGGCGAACTTCGTCCGCGCGGTGCGCCGCCTCACCGACTACACGACGCGCGGCCCGATCATCACGCTGCAGGACTCCGAGGGCCGGCTGAGCCGCCACGTGCGCGCCGGGGCCTTCCCGATCTCGATCGACTCCAAGAGCTTCGACGAGCTCGCCCGCCGCCCCGAGATCCAGGCGCGGGCCAAGGAGATCCGGGCCGACCTGGGCGAGCCCGACATCCTCATGCTCGGCGTGGACCGCCTCGACTACACCAAGGGCATCCGCCACCGGATCAAGGCGTACGGCGAGCTCCTCGAGGACGGACGCCTCGACGTCGAGCACGCCACCCTGGTCCAGGTCGCGAGCCCGAGCCGCGAGAACGTGGGCGCCTACCAGGAGCTCCGCGAGAGCGTCGAGATCCTCGTGGGCCGCATCAACGGCGAGTTCGGCGAGCTGGGCCACTCGGCCATCCACTACCTGCACCACTCGTACCCGCAGGACGAGATGGCGGCGCTCTACCTCGCCGCCGACGTCATGCTCGTGACCTCCCTGCGCGACGGCATGAACCTGGTCGCCAAGGAGTACATCGCCGCCCGCTCCGACGAGCGCGGCGTCCTCGTGCTCTCGGAGTTCACGGGGGCTGCGGACGAGCTCGCGCCCGGCCCGCTCCTCATCAACCCTCACGACATCGACGGGATGAAGGACATCATCGTGGCCGCCGCGTCGATGGACCCCCGCGAGCAGCGCCGCCGCATGCGCCGGCTGCGCCGCAAGGTGCTCTCCGACGACGTCGCCAAGTGGTCAGAGGCGTTCCTCGGCGTCCTGAACGCCCTCCCCGCCCGTCCCATCGCCGTCGAGCCCCGCGCGGTGGACCCGCGCCACTCCGGCTTCCCGGACGCCCTGCGCGCCTTCACGCGCGCCCCGGCCGCCCGGGTGCCCGACGACGACGCGCACGGCGCGTCCCCCACCCCGGCCCACCGGGCAGGGTCCACCGCCTGGCTGATCGCTCTCGATTTCGACGGGACCCTGGCCCCGCTGGTCGACGACCCGAAGGCCTCTGCGATGACCAAGGCGGCCCGCGAGGCCGTCGAGCACCTCGCCGAGCTGGGGCGTGACCGGCCGGTGCGCCTCGCGCTCGTGTCCGGCCGGGACCTGCAGGACCTCGTGGAGCGCACGCAGGCACCGGCGGGGACGTTCCTGGTGGGCGGCCACGGGGCCGAGGCGGGCCGGGCCACCGCGACCGGGGTCGAGGGCGCGCCGCTCGAGCTGTCGCCGGTGCAGGCGCAGCAGCTGGACGCGCTCATCGCCGGCTTCGAGGCCGCGGTCGCCGGGCGGGAGGGCGCCTGGGTCCAGGTCAAGCCGTCCGCGGCGGTGGTCCACACGCGGCTCGCCGGAGCCGACGACGCGGCCGCCGTGACCGTCGCCGCCGACGAGGTCGCCGCCAACCTGGGGCTCAGCGCGATGCACGGCAAGGACGTGGTCGAGGTCTCCGTGGTCACCACGTCGAAGGGCGAGGCCCTGCGCCGGCTGCGGGCCGCCGTGGGCGCCGAGTGCGACGCCGCCGTGGTCCGGGTCATGTACGCCGGCGACGACACCACCGACGAGCACGCCTTCGCGGCGCTCGAGCAGGGTGACCTGGCCGTGAAGGTGGGGACGGGCGACACCCTGGCCGTCCACCGCGTCGACGACCCCGACGCCCTCGCCGCACTTCTCGACCAGCTCGCCGACTACCTGGAGGGCCACGAGAAGACCGCGTGAAGTGCTCATGACCCGGAGGTGAGACGCTGGTCATGGCGGAGCACCCCGTAGGTCAGGGTACGATCGCGCTGCAACAGTGTCACAGCAGACACGTGAGTGGAAGCAACGACACCCGACACGACGGATCGTCCGGCACGTACCTGCCGGTGGAGGGATGTTTCATCATGGCTACGGTCACTTTCGACCACGCGACGCGGATCTACCCGGGGACCGAGCGCCCCGCGGTCGACGCGCTGAACCTGCACATCGAGGACGGCGAGTTCCTCGTCCTCGTCGGCCCGTCCGGCTGTGGCAAGTCCACCTCCCTGCGCATGCTCGCAGGCCTGGAGGACGTCAACGGCGGCCACATCTTCATCGGCGAGCGCGACGTCACGGACGTCCAGCCGAAGGACCGCGACATCGCCATGGTCTTCCAGAACTACGCGCTGTACCCGCACATGTCGGTCGCCGACAACATGGGCTTCGCGCTGAAGATCGCCGGCACGCCGAAGGCGGAGATCCGCCAGCGCGTCGAGGAGGCCGCGAAGATCCTCGACCTCACCGAGTACCTCGACCGCAAGCCGAAGGCGCTCTCCGGTGGTCAGCGTCAGCGTGTCGCCATGGGCCGCGCCATCGTGCGCCAGCCGCAGGTGTTCCTCATGGACGAGCCGCTGTCGAACCTCGACGCCAAGCTCCGTGTCCAGACCCGTACGCAGATCGCGTCGCTCCAGCGCCGCCTCGGCGTCACGACGGTCTACGTGACCCACGACCAGACCGAGGCGCTCACGATGGGTGACCGCATCGCGGTCCTCAACGCGGGCATCCTGCAGCAGGTCGGCACGCCGCGCGAGATGTACGACAAGCCGGCGAACGTGTTCGTCGCGGGCTTCATCGGCTCCCCGGCCATGAACATCGGCACGTTCACCGTGAACAACGGCAACGTCCAGGTCGGCGCCGCCACCATCCCGATCGACCGCAGCATCGCGAGCAACCTCGACAGCAACCGGGTGACCCTGGGCTTCCGCCCCGAGTCCCTCGACGTCGTGGACGCCTCGACCGCCGGTGCCTTCCACGTCGAGGTCAACCTCGTCGAGGAGCTCGGCTCGGACGCGTACGTCTACGGCTCGCTGAAGGACGACGTGGCCACGGACCTGCACGCGGGCTCGACGGACCAGCTGATCGTCCGCATCAACCCGCGCCACGTCCCGGAGAAGGGCGAGATCATCACCGTCGCCATCAAGCCGGGCCAGCAGCACGTGTTCTCCGCCACGTCCGGCGAGCGCCTGGGCTGATCTCACTGACACGCCGGAAGGGCTCGGCACACCGTCTACGGTGTGCCGAGCCCTTCCGGCGTCGTGACGGAGGTACTTCATGAGGACCCAGCAGAACCTGCAGATCACCGCGGCAGCGCCCGACCCGGCGCTGCTGGACCTCCCCTGGGACGTGCCGCTCGAGGACTGGCCGTCGGAGGTCCTCGCCGCGCTCCCCCGCGGCATCTCGCGCCACGTCGTCAGGTTCGTGCGCCTGTCCGGCCGCGTGATCGCCATCAAGGAGATCGGCGAGTCCGTGGCGTACCGCGAGTACGAGCTGCTGCGCCAGCTGCGCCGCATCGACGTCCCGTCGGTGGTCCCCCTCGGTGTGATCACCGGCCGGCGCTCGCCCACGGGCGAGCCGCTGGAGGCCGTGCTGGTCACCGAGCACCTGCAGTTCTCGCTCCCGTACCGCGCCCTGTTCAGCCAGGCGCTGCGGCCCGACACGGCGACGCGCCTCATCGACGCGCTCGCCGTGCTCCTCGTACGGCTGCACCTCGTGGGCTTCTACTGGGGCGACGTCTCGCTCTCCAACACCCTCTTCCGCCGCGACGCCGACCGGTTCTCCGCGTACCTGGTGGACGCCGAGACCGGCGACCTGCACCGCCAGCTCAGCCCCAAGCAGCGCGCCTACGACGTCGACCTGGCCCGGACCAACATCATCGGCGAGCTGATGGACCTGGCCGCGGGCGAGCTGCTCGACGAGGACGCCGACGAGATCGCCATCGGTGACGCGCTCGTGTCCCGGTACAACGAGCTGTGGAACGCCCTGACGGTTGCCGAGGCGTTCGCCGGCGACGAGCGGTGGCGCGTGGCCGCCCGCATCGACCAGCTCAACAACCTGGGCTTCGACGTGGACGAGCTGGAGATCACCACCGACATCGACGGCACCACCGTGCGCATCCAGCCCAAGGTGGTCGACGCCGGTCACCACTCGCGCCGCCTGCTGCGGCTCACGGGCCTCGACGTGCAGGAGAACCAGGCCCGGCGCCTGCTGAACGACCTGGACTCCTACCGCGCCGCCATGGACCGGCAGAACGACGAGGAGGAGTTCGTCGCCCACGACTGGCTCCGCACCGTCTTCGAACCCACGATCACGGCCGTGCCCCGCGACCTGCGCCGCAAGCTGGAGCCGGCACAGCTCTTCCACGAGATCCTCGACCACCGGTGGTTCATCTCGGAGCGTGCCAAGCGCGACGTCCCCCTCCGCGAGGCGACCGCCTCGTACGTGGAGAACGTTCTCCGCCACCGCCCGGACGAGAAGGCCCTGCTCGGCCTCGCCCCTGGCGAGGCCCAGGACGAGAGCGAGCTGGGCCCCCGCGGGGCGGGCGACGAGCTCTACGGCTGAGCCGTCACGCGGGCGCTGCGGCTGCCTTGCGCAGCCGCGCCACCTCGTACAGCGTGATGCCGCCGGCGACCGCCGCGTTGAGCGACTCGGTGTCCGACGAGATCGGGATGGACGCCACGGCGTCGCACGTCTCGCGCACCAGGCGGGACAGGCCCTTGCCCTCCGAGCCGACGACGATGACGAGCGGGTCGGTGGCGAACGCGAGCTCGCCCACCTCGGTGTCGCCGTCCGCGTCGAGACCGACCACGAAGCAGCCGGCCTTCTTCAGCGTCTCGAGCTCGCGCGCAAGGTTGGTCGCCCGCGCCACCGGCACACGCGCCGCCGCGCCCGCCGACACCTTCCAGGCCGACGCCGTCACGCCCGCCGCGCGCCGCTCGGGCACCAGCACGCCGTGGGCGCCGAACGCCCCCGCGGACCGCAGGACCGCCCCGAGGTTGCGCGGGTCCGTGACTCCGTCGAGCGCCACGATGAGGGCCGGCTCGCCCGCGGCGGCCGCGGCGTCGAGCAGGTCCTCGGCCTCCGCGTACTGGTACGGCGGCACCTGCAGCACGACGCCCTGGTGCACCGCACCGTCGGTCATCCGGTCGAGCTCGGGCTTGGTGACCTCGAGCAGGTTGTACCCGCGGCCGGACGCGATCTGCAGGATCTCGCGCGTGCGGTCGTCGGCCTCGAGGCGCGTCGCCAGGTAGAGCGCCGACACCGGCACCTCGTTCCGCAGCGCCTCCAGCACGGAGTTGCGGCCCGTGACGAGCTCGGTCTCCTTGGCGCCCGCCTTGCCCGCACGGGACGACCCGGCGACGCTCCGGTCGCCGGGCCGACGACGGCCCTGGGTCGCCGCGCGCCTCTCGGCCTCGATCTTGCGCTTGTGGGCCGGGTGGTACTCCCGGTCCTCGGCCTTGGGCGTCGGGCCGCGGCCCTCGAGGGCCTTGCGGCCGTGACCGCCGGTGCCGACGGTGGCGCCCTTCTTGCTGCCCGCCTTGCGGACCGCGCCGGGGCGCTTGGGTGTGGCTGCCATGGTGCCTCGTTCTGTCAGATATCAGTTGGTGGCGGCGAGCGCCCAGCGGGCGCCGTCCGCGGAGTCCTGGACCTCGATGCCGGCCGCGAGGAGCCGGTCGCGGATCGCGTCCGCCGCAGCCCAGTCGCGGGCGGCGCGGGCCGCCGCGCGGGCGTCGAGCTCGGCACGGACCAGCGCGTCGAGCGCGTCGGCGTACCGGGTGTCGGCGGGACCGGACCAGGCCTCGGGATCGAGGCCGAGCACGTCCAGCATCGCACGGACCGCCACGAGGCCCGCCCGGGTGCCCTCGTCGTCTCCGGCGGCGAGGGCCGAGTTCCCGGCCCGCAGGTGCTCGTGCACCGACGCGAGCGCCGCGGGGACGTTCAGGTCGTCGTCCATCGCGGCCGTGAACGCCTCCGGCAGCTCGGCCTTGGCGATCTCGTCGGCCGGGACGGCACCCACCCGCTCGGTGGCGCGGGCGACGAACCCGGACAGCCGCTCCCAGGTGGTCCTGGCCTCGTCGAGGGTGTCCGGGGACCACTCGAGCATGGACCGGTACTGCACGGACGCGAGGGCGTAGCGGACGACCGGGGCGGGCGCCTGCGCGAGCAGCTCGCTGACGACCAGGCCGTTGCCGAGCGACTTGCTCATCTTGACGCCGGACTGCGTGACCCAGGCGCAGTGCATCCAGCGCTCGGCGAAGCCGTAGCCGGCCGCCCGCGACTGCGCCTGCTCGTTCTCGTGGTGCGGGAAGCGCAGGTCGAGGCCACCGCCGTGGATGTCGAAGCGTTCGCCCAGGTAGCGGTACGCCATGGCGGAGCACTCGAGGTGCCAGCCGGGCCGGCCGCGGCCGTAGGGCGTGTCCCAGGCCGCCGTGGCGGGCTCGCCCGGCTTGGGGGCCTTCCACAGCGCGAAGTCGTGCGGGTCGCGCTTGGGCGAGGCCTCCGCCTCGGTGCCGTCCTCGGGGTTGAGGTCCTCGAGCCGCTGACGGGTCAGCTCGCCGTAGTGCGGCCAGGACCGCACGTCGAACCAGACGTCGCCCTCGCCCGTGGCGTACGCGTGCCCGCGCTCGACGAGGCGCTGCATGAGCGCCACCATCTCGGGCACGTGCCCGGTCGCCCGGGGCTCGTAGGTGGCGGGCAGCACGCCCATCGCGTCGTACGCCGCGGTGAAGACCCGCTCGTAGTGCGCGGCGTGCGCCCACCAGGGGACGCCCGCCGCGGCGGACTTGGCGAGGACCTTGTCGTCGATGTCCGTGACGTTCCGGATCATCGTGACCCGGAGTCCCTTGCGCTCGAGCCAGCGCCGCAGCACGTCGAAGGCGATCACGGGGCGCAGGTGCCCCACGTGGGGGGCGGACTGCACGGTGGCGCCACACAGGTAGATGCCGACCTCACCCGGAGTCAAGGGCTCGAAGTCGCGCACATCCCGCGCAGCGGTGTCGTACAGTCGGAGGCTCACCAGCCAAGGGTACCGGGCGGGGTCACGCCCCGTCGGCCTCCAGCGCGCGCTCCTGGTGCTGGTGGCCCACCGTCTCGTACCCGACGACGGAGACCGCCGGGGCCAGCATGACGAGCAGCAGCGCCCAGGCCATGTCCACGCCCAGGCCGGCCGCCGCGACCGCCGCGACGAGCAGCGCCACGGCGCCGAGCACCAGCCACACGTGGAACGCGTCGAAGGTGCGCATCACCACCCAGTGGAGCGTGTAGTCCGCGAGGACGAACACGAGGACCGGCGCCGCGACCGCCACGACCGTGCCCACCGCACCGAGGTGCGACTCCCCGCCCAGGTACGACGCCGCCACGTGCAGCCCCGCCCCGACGGCCGCGAACGAGGCGAGCACGACCATCTGCCCGTACCCCCAGGCGAAGGACCGTTCGCGATGCCGGTGCAGCATCGTCGCCGCCGGGGTGAGGTAGTACGTCCACCACAGCCCGAACGTCAGCCCGATCCCGGCGACGGCCACGAGCGCCGCGTCGACGGTCCAGCCGCCGCCCTCCACGACGGCGCTCAGCGAGGCGACGGTGCCGATGACGCCCTCGCCGAGCGTGATGATGGCGAGCCAGGCCGTAGCGCTCGACGATGTGGTGCGCGTGCCAGGGCGTGCCGCGTAGGCCGCCTCCGTCGCCGAGACCGCCCGGGATCCGCTCCGCGAGGCGCGGCCCGGCCATCTCGACGGCGCCGAGGATCGCCCCGGCGACGAAGAAGGTCGGCACGTTCACCGGGGCGATCGCGAGCGCGATCCAGCCGGCCTGGGTCAGGACCAGGACCCGGGCGTACGTGTAGCAGGTGGCGCGGAACTCGGGCGCCTGCCGGGCGGCGCGGAGCCACTGCACGAGGAGCGCGAGGCGCATCACCACGTACCCGGCGACCATGACCTCGTTGTGGACCCGGTCGCCCTCCTCCAGGGAGTGGAACATGTCGGGCAGGCCCAGGGCCAGCACGACGACCCCGATCATCTGGACCATGGTGGTGACGCGGTAGAACCAGTCGTCGGTGTCGAAGGCGACGCGAACCAGGAGAAGTTGATCCACGCCCAGACGATGGCGAACATCGAGAA
Organism: Antribacter sp. NEAU-D49; assembly: GCF_057158775.1. Lineage (NCBI taxonomy): Bacteria > Bacillati > Actinomycetota > Actinomycetes > Micrococcales > Promicromonosporaceae > Antribacter > Antribacter sp. NEAU-D49. The sequence continues at coordinate 116,267 of NZ_JBXTSN010000012.1, forward strand.
CGCGAACCCGAGCAGCCCCACGCCCACGTGGTCCTCGACCACGGCGTGCGCGGCCTGCTCACCGGCCACGCCGAACGCGACGACGAACGCCAGGTCGAACAGGAGCTCCAGCGGGGTCGCCGACCGGGCGGGCTCGTGCGGGTCCCGGCCCGTCATCCGACGGGTCCGGGCAGGGCCGAGGTGCGTCATGCCCATATGGTGCCCTCCCCGGGTGCCGCGGCGCGGTAGCGTCGGGTCATGTCGGCGCCCGATTCGCCCCGCCTCCGCACTGCTCGGCTCTCCGCAGCGACGGCCCACCTGCCGGCGCCGCTCGCTGTCGTCGACCTCGACGCCTTCGACGCCAACGCCGCGGACCTGCTCCGCCGGGCGGGCGGCCTCCCGGTACGGCTCGCCACCAAGTCCGTCCGCGTGCTCCCGCTGGTCCGCCGCGGCCTCGAGGCCGGCTTCACGGGGGTGATGGCGTTCTCCGTGCGGGAAGCCCTGTGGCTGGTGGGCGAGGGTGTCCGCGACGTCCTGGTCGGCTACCCGAGCACGGACCGCGCCGCGCTGGCCCGCCTCGCGGCCGACCCGCTCGCCCGCGAGCAGATCACCCTGATGGCCGACGACGGAGCGCACCTCGCGCTGGTAGCCGCGGCCGCGCAGGGGGTCGGGGCAGACAGCCCGGACCTCCCGCCGGTCCAGGTCTGCCTCGATGTCGACGCGTCGCTCCGGCTCGGCGTCGGCCGCCTGACCGCGCATCTCGGCGTCCGCCGGTCGCCTCTCCGCGAGCCTGCCGAGGTCGCGGCCCTGGCCGCACGGGTCGCGGAGACGCCCGGCCTGCGCCTGCGCGGGGTCATGTTCTACGAGGCGCAGGTGGCCGGGCTGCCCGACAGCAGCCCCGCGGTCCGGGCCGTGAAGCGCCTCTCGTTGCGCGAGCTGCGGGAGCGGCGGGCGAACGTCGTCGCGGCGGCGGGCGCCGCCGTCGGGCACCCGCTCGAGCTCGTCAACGCGGGCGGGACCGGCTCGCTCGAGGCGAGCTCCGCGGCGCCCTCCGTGACGGAGGTGACCGCGGGGTCGGGGCTCTTCGCACCCGGCCTGTTCGACGGGTACCGCGCGTTCAGCGCCCGGCCGGCCGCGTACTTCGGGCTCGACGTGGGCCGGGTGCCCGCGCCGGGCTGGGCCACGGTGTTCGGTGGCGGGTACGTGGCGTCGGGACCGGCGGCGACGTCGCGCCTCCCCCGCGTGGTCACGCCCGGCTGGGCGCTGAGCGGCACGGAGGGCGCGGGAGAGGTGCAGACGCCGCTCCGCCGGACAGGACGGGCCGCGCGGTCCGACGACGTGCCCGGCCTGGCCGTGGGCGACCGCGTCTGGTTCCGGCACGCGAAGGCGGGCGAGCTCATGGAGAGGTTCGACCTGGTCCACCTCGTGCAGGGGGACGAGGTCGTGGGCGCGGCGCCGACGTACCGCGGCGAGGGCCGCACGTTCGGCTGAACGGGTCCCTGTTCGCGTCCCACCGCGCGTGGGATAGTGCTCCCGTGGCAGCCGGCTCCTCAGCGCGGACCTGGACCAACTGGGCCCGCACCGTGACGTTCACCCCCGCACGCACCGCCGCGCCCCGGGACGAGGGAGAGCTCGCCGCCGTCGTGGCCGACGCGGCCTCCGCGGGCCTGAGGGTGCGCGCCGCGGGCGCCGGGCACTCGTTCACGCCCGCGGCGGCCACGGACGGCCTGCTGCTCTCGCTGGACCACCTGAGCGGCATCGAGCGGATCGAGCGCGACCCGGCGACGGGCAGCACGCTGGTGACCGTCGGCGCCGGGACCCGCCTGCACGCCCTCAACCGGCTGCTCGACGCCCGCGGGCTGGCCCTGTGGAACCTGGGTGACATCGACCGGCAGTCCGTGGCCGGGGCGATCTCGACCGGCACGCACGGGACCGGCGCACGGTTCGGCGGCCTGGCGACCCAGGTACGAGGGGTGCGCGTCGTGGGCGCCGACGGGACCGTCCGGAGCGTCTCCGCCCGCTCCGAGGACCCCGCGGACCGGGACCTCTTCGAGGCGTCCCGGCTGGGGCTCGGCGCCACCGGGATCCTCTCGGCCGTCACCCTGGAGGTTGCGCCGGCGTACGACCTGCGCGCCCAGGAGGAGCCCTGGCCGCTCGACCGCGTCCTGGACGAGCTGGACGACCTCGTCGCCGGGCACGACCACTTCGAGCTCTACTGGTTCCCGCTGACCCGGCGCGCCCTGACCCTGCGCAACACACGCCTGCCCCGCGACCCCGCGGACCTGCCCGGCACGCCGGGCGACGAACCGCGGCGGCGGAGCCTGCGCGACGTCGCCCGGGCCGCCACCCGGGTCCGCACCTTCGTGGACGAGGAGGTGCTCTCCAACGGGGCGTTCGCCCTGGTGAACGAGGCTGCGACCGCCTTCCCGCGGTACACGCCCCGCCTCAACGACCTGTCGGCGCGCGTGCTGTCCGCGCGCACGTACACGGCGCCGTCCTACGAGGTCTTCTGCTCACGGCGACGGGTGCGTTTCCGGGAGATGGAGTACGCCCTGCCCCGGGCGGCGCTGCTCGACGTGCTCGCGGAGCTCGACGCCTGGCTCCGCGACGCCGGGGAGAACGTCCCGTTCCCGGTGGAGGTCAGGTTCGCCGCGGCCGACGACGTCTGGCTGTCCACCGCGCACGGCCGCGAGACCGCGTACGTCGCGGTACACCAGTTCTGGCGCCTGCCGTTCGGGCGGTACTTCACCGCGGCCGAGCGCATCCTCACCGAGGCCGGCGGGCGGCCGCACTGGGGCAAGCTCCATACGCGCACCGCCGCCGACCTGGCCCCCCTCTACCCCCGGTTCGAGGACTTCGGGCGTGTCCGGGCAGCGGCAGACCCCGAGGGCGTCTTCCGCAACGCCTACACGGACCGCGTGCTCGGCTCCCGCACCACGTAGGACAGGACCATCCGCGCGAGCTCGTCGAACGCCTCCTGGGCCGCCGCGTCGTCCTCGGTGACGAGCCACGCGATCTCGATGCCGTCGATCAGCGCGGCGACGATCTTCGCGAGGAAATCGATGTCGACCCGGTACCGGACCCCGCCTCGCTGGGCGAACACGTCCAGGTACTCGCGCGTCATCGCGTAGCTCTGCTCGAGGTGCGCCAGCGCCACCTCGCGCAGGACGGGCTGCCGGGCACCGGCTGTGGCGAACTCGAAGGTGAGCAGCCGCATGTGCCGGTTGTCCTTGAGCCCGACGAGCAGCGACTTGGCGGCGGCGGCGGCCATGCCGGGCGCGTCGTCGCTGGCCTCCAGGGCGTCCAGGACGGGCTGCGAGGCGGCCAGGGCGATGGCGCGGCCCATCGCCCGCAGCAGGGCTTCCTTGTCGTCGAAGCAGTAGTGCACGGTGCCGAGCGACACGCCGGCCTCCCGCGCGACCTGGCGCACGGTGACCGCCTCCACGCCGTCGCGCATGGCGACGCGCAGGCCGGCGTCGACGATCTCCGCCCGCCGCTGCTCGAGCGGCTTGCGCGTGTGCGGGCTCACGCCTCGCCCTCCCCCCGCGCGGCGCCGGGGACCGGCGCCCCGGGTGCCACGACCACCAAGGCGGTGGCGAGCGCGGCAACGCCCTCGCCCCGGCCGGTGAGCCCCAGGCCGTCCGTCGTGGTGGCCGACAGGGACACAGGGGCTCCGGCCGCGGCCGACAGGGCGGCCTCGGCCTCGGTCCGCCGGGCTCCGATGCGCGGGCGGTTGCCGATCACCTGGACTGACACATTCCCGATGATGTACCCCGCCGCGCGAACCCGCCTGGCGGCCTCCGCGAGGAGCGCGGTCCCGGAGGCGCCGGACCACTCGGGCCGGCTCGTGCCGAAGTGCGAGCCCAGGTCGCCGATCCCCGCGGCCGAGAACAGCGCGTCGGCAGCGGCGTGAGCCGCCACGTCGGCGTCGGAGTGGCCCGCGAGACCGCGCTCACCGGGCCAGCGCAGGCCGCCGAGCCACAGCTCGCGGTCGGATCCCTCGGGGGCGAAGGCATGCACGTCCACGCCCGTCCCCACCCGCGGGAGGGGGAAGGTGGCCTCGGTCATGCGAGCTCCTGCGTGCGGTCCTGGAGGACGAGCTCCGCGAGCCGCAGGTCGCGCTCGGTCGTGATCTTGAAGGCCGCCTCGTCTCCACGCACCATGGACACCGGCTCGCCGAGCGCCTCCACGAGACCGGCGTCGTCGGTCGCCGCGAGGTGCTCGGCGAAGGCGCGCGCTGCGCCCGTCGTGTGCGCCCGTTCGAGCAGCGCGCGGTCGAAGCCCTGCGGCGTCTGCACGGCCCGGAGCGCGCTGCGGTCGGGCGTGCCGACCACCAGCTCCGCGCCGGGGCCAGGCAGCACCTGCTTGACCGTGTCGGTCACGGGCAGGCCGGGAACGACGGCGCCGTGGCCCGCGCGCACCGCGTCGACGACACGGCGCACCAGGTCCGCGGGGACGAGCGGACGGGCGGCGTCGTGGACGAGCACCACGTCGTCGGCCGGTGAGGCCAGGCTCAGGCCGATCGCCACGGACGCCTGACGGGTGGCGCCGCCCTCGACGACGCGCACGGGTACCTCCACATGAGGGTCAGCGGCCATCAGGTCGCGGACGACGTCGGCAAGACCGGGAGGGGAGGTCACCACGAGGGCGTCGACAACGCCCGAGGCCGCCAGGCGACGGGCTGCGTGAAGCACCAGCGGCAGGCCGCCGAGCTCCACGAGCGCCTTGGGAAGATCACGGCCGAGCCGGCTCCCCGACCCGGCGGCCGTGAGGATAACGAGCGTCGTCAGCTGGCGAGCACCTCGTCGAGGATCGCCTCGGCCTTCTCCTCCTCGGTGTGCTCGGCAAGCGCGAGCTCCGAGACGAGGATCTGACGGGCCTTGGCAAGCATCCGCTTCTCGCCTGCGGACAGACCGCGGTCGGCGTCACGGCGGGAGAGGTCGCGGACGACCTCGGCCACCTTGATGACGTCACCCGACGCAAGCTTCTCCAGGTTCGCCTTGTACCGGCGGGACCAGTTCGTGGGCTCCTCCGTGTAGGGGGCGCGCAGGACCTCGAAGACGCGGTCGAGCCCTTCCTGGCCCACCACGTCGCGCACACCCACCAGGTCGACGTTCTCCGCCGGGACCTCGATGGTCAGGTCACCCTGGGCGACCTTGAGCTTGAGGTACATCTTCTCTTCGCCGCGGATGGTGCGCGTCTTGATCTCCTCGATCAGAGCCGCTCCATGGTGCGGGTAGACAACCGTCTCGCCTACTGTGAACGTCATCTGCAGATGTCCCCTTTCCCAGGTCACCATCTTACCACGGCACGATCTGGACAACTCACCCGCTTGACGTTTGCCGTACACCATCGTCTCGACATAACCGCAGGTCAGAGCGTTGCCTGCACCTGACCGAACGGCTTTCCGGATGATTAGCGCCGGAAATGCCCAGACCACCCGGGACGGGCACACCACCACCCGCACTAAGATGGCGCAGGGTGCTGAGCGGCTCTCGAGCCGCGGCCCCGGGTGTGCTCGGCGCAGTGCTCGGCGCACCGTTCGAGACCACGTAGACCAGGGAGTTCACAGTGCCCCGTCGTGCCACCGTCACCGCTCGCGCCGCCGCCCTCGCCGGCGCCTCCACGGCGGTCCTGCTCCTGGCGGCCTGCTCCCCCACGACCACGACGCTCGACTACGCGGCCTCCGACGGCGCACGCGTCGAGGTCGGGGACGACGCCAGCCTGCGCGGCCTCAACCTCCTCGTGGTCTCCGAGGGCGACGGCGCGCCCGGCACGCTGCTCGGGGCCCTGTCGAACCACAGCACCGAGGACGTGACCTTCACCCTGACGGCCGAGGGCGCCGCGCCCGTGACCGTGAGCGTCGAGGCCGGCGGCACGGTCAACCTCGGGACCGAGGACGGCGAGGCCGTCGAGCTCGACGCCGTGGACGTGGTCCCGGGCAGCACCATCCCCGCGGTGCTCAGCGCCGGCGACGGCGAGGCCGAGTTCGCCCTGCCCGTGCTCGACGGGTCGCTGCCGGAGTACGCCGACTACCTGCCGTGACGAGGGGCGCACGGCGCCGGGGGTTGAATCCCCAACCGACTCACCGTTCCTTCGCACCCTGCGCACCAGGCCACCTCCCGGCACCTCCTACTCGGCGTACAATATGGACATGTCTCCTATTTCGCGCAGAGTTGCTGCGGTCGCCACGACCATTGCACTCACCGTCGGCTCCCTCGTCCTGGGCGCTGCGCCCGCCAACGCAGCGACCGGGCAGATCAGCGTGTACGCCAAGGGTTGCCCTGCAACCGTCCAGTACTACAACGGCTCAATCATTGGTTACGTGACGACTGGTCAGACGAAGACCTTTACGGCAAACACGGGCACGGTGTACGTCGTCGAGCACAACGGCGCTTACCCCGCGCCCATGCGCCAGGTCACGGTCGTGTCGGGTCGTACAACGGGTGTTACTGCCTGCCGATAAAGCGTCATCGAACGCGTGATCGAGTCCGAGGAGCCCGTCACGGGCACCCTGCGGGGCATCGCCCAGTGATCCACCCCCGGTAGGCGGCTCCGGCCGCCCCCGGAAGAACGCCAGGGCCCGCCTTCCGTACGGAAGGCGGGCCCTGGCGTCGTCGTACCCCTGAGGGGGTCAGGTCACCCGAAGCGGCCGGAGACGTAGTCCTCCGTGGCCTTCTCGCCCGGGGCGGAGAAGATCGTGGCCGTGTGGTTCATCTCGATCAGGCGGCCGGGCTTGCCCGTGCCCGCGATGTTGAAGAACGCCGTCCGGTCGCTCACGCGCGCAGCCTGCTGCATGTTGTGCGTGACGATGACGATCGTGTAGTCCTTCTTGAGCTCCTGGATCAGGTCCTCGATCGCGAGGGTCGAGATGGGGTCCAGGGCCGAGCAGGGCTCGTCCATCAGCAGCACCTGCGGCTTCACCGCGATGGCGCGGGCGATGCAGAGCCGCTGCTGCTGACCGCCGGAGAGCCCGGAGCCCGGCTTCTCGAGGCGGTCCTTGACCTCGTTCCAGAGGTTGGCGCCCCGGAGGGACCGCTCGACCAGCTCGTCGGCGTCGTTCTTCGAGATCTTGCGGTTGTTCAGCTTGACGCCCGCCAGCACGTTCTCCTTGATGGACATCGTGGGGAACGGGTTGGGCCGCTGGAACACCATGCCGACCGTGCGGCGCACGGCGACGGGGTCGATGTCGGCGCCGTACAGGTCCACGCCCTCGAGCTCCACGGAGCCCTCCACGCGAGCACCGGGGATGACCTCGTGCATGCGGTTCAGGGTGCGCAGGAACGTCGACTTGCCGCAGCCCGAGGGGCCGATGAACGCGGTGACCGACTTGGGGTCGATCGTCATGGAGACGTCCTGCACGGCGAGGAAGTCGCCGTAGTAGATGTTGAGGTCCTTCACGTCGATGCGCTGAGCCATCGGGGGTACGTCCTTCGGTGTGAGCTGCGTCTGGGCTGAGCCTGCGGCGGAGTCTGCGCGTCAGCGCAGCTTCGGGGAGAACCAGCGGGTGACAAGGCGGCCGATCAGGTTGAGCCCCATGACGACGAGGATCAGCAGCAGGGCGGCCGCCCAGGCCCGCAGCTCGTTGATGTCGGCGAGGCAGTCGGTCTGCCCGGCCCGGCAGGGGACGACGCCCTGGCGCCACTGGCTGTAGATGTACACCGGCAGGGTCATCATGCGCCCGTCGAACGGGTTCATGTTGTACGAGTCGGTGGTGCCCGCCGTGATGACGAGCGGTGCCGTCTCGCCGATCACGCGGGCGACGGCGAGCAGCACGCCCGTGGTGAGACCGGCCACCGAGGTGCGCAGCACCACGCGGACGATCGTGAGCCACTTCGGCACGCCCAGGGCGTAGGACGCCTCGCGCAGCTCGTTCGGGACGAGCTTGAGCATCTCCTCGCAGGAGCGGACCACCACGGGGATCATCAGGACCGAGAGCGCGACCGCCCCCACGAAGCCGGTGCGGGCACCCGTCGGCCCGAGGATCAGCGTGAACAGCGCGAACGCGAACAGACCCGCGACGATCGACGGGATACCCGTCATCACGTCCACGAAGAACGTCACCGCCCGCGCCAGCGGGCCACGGCCGTACTCGACGAGGTAGATGGCCGTGAGCAGGCCCACCGGCACCGAGATGGCGGCCGCCAGGAGGGTGATCACCAGCGTGCCGATCATCGCGTGGTAGACGCCGCCGGCGTCGATCCCGCCGTAGATGCCACGCATCGTCGAGGTGAGGAACTCGATGGTGAACTTGATGCGGCCGCTGTCGATCACGGTCCACAGCAGCGACACGAGCGGCACCATGGCGATGGCGAACGCGGCGTAGACGAGGACCGTCATGATGCCGTCGATACGCTGGCGGCCCGGGTCGACGGAGACGAGGAGCGCCCGGGTGCGCTCGACGGCGTCCAGGGTCGGTGCGGTCGAGGTGCTCATCAGTTGGCTCCCGAGAATTCCTTGCGGCGGGCGACGATCCAGCGGGCCAGCATGTTGACCGCGAGCGTGATGACGAACAGCGCGAGGCCGGTCGCGATCAGCACGTCGATCGCGAGGCCGTTCGCCTCGGGGAACCGGGACGCGATGTTGGCGGCGATCGTGGTGTGGCGGCCGGAGTCGAAGATCTGGAACGAGTAGCTGAGGCCGGGCGAGAGGATCATCAGCACGGCCATGGTCTCGCCGAGCGCGCGGCCGAGGCCGAGCATGGCAGCCGACACGACGCCGGAGCGCCCGAACGGCAGCACGGCGGTGCGCACCATCTCCCAGCGGGTGGCGCCCAGCGCGAGCGCCGCCTCCTCGTGCAGCTTCGGCGTCTGCAGGAACACCTCGCGAGACACCGCGGTGATGATCGGCAGGATCATGACGGCCAGCACCAGGGAAGCCGTGGCGAGCGACCGGCCGGTGGGCGACGCCTCGACGTTCGCCCCGGGGATCAGGTTCAGCAGGTCTGCGACCCCCACCCAGAGGTCACCCACCAGGCCCGAGAACACGTAGACGCCCCAGAGCCCGAAGACAACGGACGGGATCGCGGCGAGCAGGTCGACCACATAGCCGATGATCGCCGCGAGCCGGCGCGGCGCGTAGTGCGAGATGAACAGCGCGATGCCGACCGAGATCGGCGTGGCGACCACCAGCGCCAGGACGGACGCCAGCAGCGTGCCGAAGACGAGCGGGCCCACGTACCCGAGGAGGGAGCCGAAGGACCCGGGGACCTTGCCTGCGTCGTGCAGCTGGTCCGTGCCGGCCGAGAACGCGGGCAGGGCCCGGACGATCAGGAACAGCGCGACGGCGGCCAGCACCACCAGCAGGAGGGCGCCCGCACCGGTGGAGATCCACCGGAAGACCCGGCTCAGGCCCCGCTCGGTGTCGCCGCTCCGCCGTCGGCGGGGGCGCACCACCGCTGGGGCGGGCGGGCTGTCGGTTGTGGTCACTCCGGAGCTCCTCGGTGTGGTCGCGTGCACAGGTGGTGCGAGATCAAGTGTTGCTGATACGGCCGCGCCGGTGACCGGACCGCCTCGTTGTCGAGGTGTGTGGCCCGGCCACCGGCTGGCGTCGTGCTGGGTGCTGCTGTGGTGCTACGAGCGGCTGGTTCAGCCGACCGTGATCGCCTCGAGGGCGGCAGCGACCTTGTCCTGCAGGTCGGACGAGATCGGCGCGGAGCCGGCCTCCGAAGCGGCGACCTCCTGGCCCTCGGCCGACGCGATGTAGCCGACGAACTCCTTCACGAACGTGCCGGTGGCCTCGTCCGAGTAGTTGGAGCAGACCAGAGCGTAGGAGACCAGGACGATCGGGTAGACGCCCGACGCGGTCGTCGTGCGGTCGATCTCGTAGGAGAGGTCGTGCTCGTGGCGGCCCTCAGCCAGCGGCGAGGCGTCGACGGCGGCCGCGGCGGCCTCCGGCGTGTAGGCGACGAACTCCTCGCCGACCTTGACGGAGGCGGTACCGATGCCCTCGCCGACCTTCGAGGCGTCGACGTAGGTGACAGCACCCTCGGTGCTCTCGACGACGCCGATCACGCCGGACGAACCCTGAGCCGACTCACCACCGAGGTCCTCGGGGAAGACGCCGTCCGCCTCCCAGGTCCACACGGCCGAGGCCGTCTCGGCCAGGTAGTCGGTGAAGTTCTCGGTGGTGCCCGAGTCGTCCGAGCGGTGCACGGGGACGATCGGCGTGGCCGGGAGCGTGACGTCCGCGTTGTCCGCGGCGATGGCCGGGTCGTTCCACGTGGTGATCTGGCCCGCGAAGATCTTGGCGATGTTCTCGGAGGTGAGGTTCACCGACTCGACGCCCGGCAGGTTGAACGCCACGGCGATCGGCGAGACGTAGACCGGGAGGCTCCAGGCGCCGTCGGGGCCGCAGTACTCGACCGTGCTCTCGATCTCGTCATCCTTCAGCGCGCGGTCCGAGGCGGCGAACGCGACGGTGCCGGCGGCGATGGCCTCGCGGCCCGCACCCGAGCCGTCGGGAGCGTAGTTGACCGTCACGTCCGGGTACTCGGCGCCGAAGGTCGCGGTCCAGGCGGCCATGGCCGACTCCTGCGACGAGGCACCGGCGCCGGCGAACTCGCCCGACAGCTCGGCGGCGGCGGACTCCGAGGTCTCCGTGCCCGGCTCTGCGGCGTCGGGGTTGCAGGCTGCGAGAGTCAGCGCGAGCACGCCGACCGTGACGGCAGAACCAGCGCGGGTGATTCGGCTGAGCTTCACGTGTCGTTCCATCCTGTTCGGAAGAAGTCTTCTGCGTGCCGGCAAGCACCGGCAACACCCGGGACGGTAGGCACGCAGGATGACCTGATCCCCAGGACGAGGTGAACGCGAGATGAACAGTCCTTCAGGAGCGGGTGAGCCGCGCCACTACGGCCCTCACTGCTCGTTCGCGTCGGCCAGCTTGTAGCCGAGGCCACGCACCGTGAGCAGGTAGCGCGGCGCTCCCGGATCCGGTTCGATCTTGGACCGGATCCGCTTGACGTGCACGTCCAACGTCTTGGTATCGCCCACGTAGTCCGCACCCCAGACGCGGTCGATGAGCTGGCCGCGGGTGAGCACCCGGCCGGCGTTGCGGAGCAGGAGCTCCAGCAGGTCGAACTCCTTGAGCGGGAGGGGCACCTGCGCGCCGCCCACGGTCACGGTGTGGCGCTCCACGTCCATCCGCACGGGACCCACCTCGAGCACCCCGTCCTCCTCGCCCTCGCCCAGCCCGTCGCCCGGCTGCCGGCGGCGCAGGACCGCCCGGACGCGGGCCAGCAGCTCGCGGAACGAGTACGGCTTGGTGACGTAGTCGTCAGCCCCCAGCTCGAGCCCGACGACCTTGTCGATCTCGGAGTCCTTCGCGGTGAGCATGATGACGGGCACGTCCCCGCGAGCACGCAGCTCGCGGCACACCTCCGTGCCCGAGAGCCCGGGCAGCATGAGGTCGAGCAGCACGAGGTCGGCACCCCCGGCGTCGTACAGCGCGAGCGCGTCCGGGCCGTTCGCGGCCTCCACCACCTCGAAGCCCTCGCGGGCGAGCTGGTACGTCAGCGGGTCCCGGTACGACTCCTCGTCCTCGACCACCAGGATGCGCGTCACGCACCCACCTCCTCGTCCTTGTGTGCTGCGGTCGGCGCCGGCGCGGAGGCCGGCCTGTCAGTGCTGGGCTCCGCGACGTGCGACGGCAGGTCTGCTGCGGGGATCCGCAGTGTGAAGGTAGACCCGCGTCCGGGTTCGGACCACATGGTGACGTCGCCGCCGTGGTCGGCGGCCACGTGCTTGACGATGCTCAGGCCCAGGCCGGTGCCTCCCGTGTCCCGCGACCGGGCCGGGTCCACGCGGTAGAACCGCTCGAAGACCCGGTCCTGCTCGTCCTCGGCGATCCCGATGCCCTGGTCCACCACAGCGATCTCGACCAGCCCGTCGCGCTCGTTGACCCCCACCCCGACGCGGGTAGCAGGGGCGGAGTACGCCACGGCGTTGTCGACGAGGTTGCGCACCGCGGTGACGAGCAGGTTGTGGTCGCCGTAGACGACGCAGTCGACGGAGCCGCCCACGGTGATCGTGATGTTCTTGCCCTGCGCGGTGATCCGGGCGCGGTCCACGGCCTCCTCCACGACGTCGCGGACCGGGACGGGCGTCGCCTTCTCGGCGGCGCCCGCCACCTGCAGGCGCGAGAGCTCGATGATCTCCTGCACCAGCGCGGACAGCCGCTGCGCCTCCTTCTGCATCCGCTCGGTGAAGCGCCGGACCGCGACCGGGTCGTCGGCCGCGTCGCCGAGCGTCTCGGCGAGCAGCGCGAGGGCGCCGACGGGCGTCTTGAGCTCGTGGGACACGTTCACCACGAAGTCCCGGCGGATAGCCTCGACCCGGCGCGCCTCGGTGCGGTCCTCGGCGAGCACCAGGATCCGGTCGAGCCCCAGGGGCGCGACCCGCACCTGGAGCAGCACGGTGCCCGACCCGATGGGACCGCGCGGCAGCTCGAGCTCCTGCTCGCGGATGACGCCGTCGCGGCGCACGCTGCCGACCATGTCCAGGATGGCACGGTGGACCAGGGCGTCGTTGCGCACCACACCCAGCGCGTAGGCCGGCGGCGACGCACGCACCACCTCGTCGTCGTCCGCGAGCACGACGGCGGCCGAGCGCAGCACCGACAGCACGCGCACCAAGCCCTCGTCGAGCTCCACCGGCTCCGAGTCCGGCAGCCTGTGCTGCTGCCGGTCGGAGATGCGGAACGCGACGGTCGCGACCACGCCCACCACGAGGCCGAGGACCCCGGCCGCGAGGGCCGTCACCCCGGAGATGATTCCGTCCACGGCTCCAGAGTAGGTCCGGTCACGAGCAGGTCACGGCCGAGAGGGTGCCGTCCCGGGAGCGCGTCGCCTAGTGTTCATCAGTGGGGCAGGTGTCGTTCACTTTCCGGTTCACCCGGCGGTGCGAGCCTTAAGATCGCGTGCGGCTCGACCGTGCTGCACGCTGTACGGGCCCGTCCCGTCCCCGTGGCGCCGGCCAGACCCGTGCGAACCCTCCGAGAGGACACTGATGCGAGAGATCTTCGACGCCGAGCTGCGTCAGGTCGGTGACGACCTTGCCGAGATGAGCCGCCTGGTCGAGTCGGCGATCAGCCGGGCCGGGAAGGCCCTGCTCGAGGCCGACCTGCAGCTGGCCCAGGAGGTCATCGCCTCCGACCGGACCATCGACCAGATCGAGGCGTCGCTCGACGAGCGGTGCGTGCACATCCTGGCCCAGCAGGCACCCGTCGCGACCGACCTGCGCGTCGTGGTGAGCGCCCTGCGCATGAGCGCGTCCCTGGAGCGCATGGGTGACCTCGCCCGCCACGTGGCGCAGGTGGCACGTGGGCGGTACCCGGCGCACGCCGTCGTGCCCGCCGCGGAGGAGACGTTCGTCGCGATGCACGAGGCCGCGGTCCGCGTGGCCCAGCGCACCACGGAGCTGCTCCAGACGCGCGACCTCGAGGTGGCGCAGGCGCTCGAGCGCGACGACGACCTGCTCGACGAGCTCCACCAGGAGACCTTCGCCAAGCTGCTCGACCCGTCATGGTCCGGGACCGTGCAGGAGGCCATCGACATCACTCTCCTGGGCCGCTACTACGAGCGCTTCGGTGACCACGGCGTGTCCGTGGCCCGCCGCGTCACCTTCCTGGTGACGGGCGACTTCCCGGAGGACCACCTCCACCTCGGCTGACGTTCCGTCGAGCAGACAGCTGTGGCCGGTCCCGAGCTCGGGACCGGCCACAGCCGTCTGCTCGACGACGTAGAGCCGGGGTCAGCGACCCTGGTTCGCCACCGCCGCGATGGCGTCCTTGGCGGCCTCGGGGTCGAGGTAGGTGCCACCCGGCGTGACGGGGGCGAGCGTCTCCTCGTCCAGCTCGTAGAGCAGCGGGATGCCCGTGGGGATGTTCAGACCCGCGATGGCGTCGTCCGAGACCCCGTCGAGGTGCTTGACGAGGGCGCGCAGCGAGTTGCCGTGCGCGGCCACGAGGACGGTCTTGCCGGCCGTGAGGTCCGGGACGATCTCCGACTCCCAGTACGGCAGAGCCCGCTCCAGCACCTGCTTGAGGGCCTCCGTGCGGACCACCGGGGCGTCCGCGTAGCGCGGGTCCGCGTCCTGGGAGAACTCGGAGCCGAGCTCGATCTCCGGCGGCGGGACGTCGTACGAACGACGCCAGAGCATGAACTGCTCCTCGCCGAACTCGGCCAGCGTCTGCTTCTTGTCCTTGCCCTGCAGCGCGCCGTAGTGGCGCTCGTTGAGGCGCCAGCTGCGCTTCACGGGGATCCAGTGCCGGTCGGCCGTGTCGAGCGCCAGGTTGGCGGTCATGATGGCGCGGCGCAGCAGCGACGTGTGCACCACGTCCGGCGTGACCCCGGCGTCCTTGAGGAGCAGGCCGCCGCGCTTGGCCTCCTCGGTGCCCTTCTCGGACAGGGCCACGTCGACCCAGCCGGTGAACAGGTTCTTGGCGTTCCACTCGCTCTCGCCGTGGCGGAGCAGCACGAGGGTGTAGGTCATGGCTCCATCCTGCCCTGTGATGCGGGCCGCGGCAGACGGTCCCGAAGAGTGGTCACGCGGCGCTCAGCCGCCCGTGCGCTCGAGCACGAACACCGGGATCTCGCGGTCCGTCCGCTCCTGGTAGCGCGCGTAGTCGGGCCAGGCCTCGACCGCCCGCTCCCACCAGACGGCCTTCTCGTCGCCGCTGACCTCGCGCGCGACGTAGTCGTGCTTCTCCGGGCCGTCCTGGAGCTCCACCTCGGGATGGGCCTTGAGGTTGTAGTACCAGACGGGGTGCTTGGGGGCGCCGCCGAGGGACGCCACGACGGCGTAGTCGCCGTCGTGCTCCACCCGCATGAGCGGGACCTTGCGTACCTTGCCGCTCTTCGCGCCGAGGGTCGTGAGGATCACGCAGGGCTTGCCCTGGAGCGTGAGGCCCTTGGTGCCGCCGGACGACTCGTACAGCTCGACCTGCTTGGCGGCGTGCGCGGTCGGGCTCGGGACATACTCACCGGTGATGGGCATGGCCCCATTCTGCCCCGGCGACCCCGGTGCTCGCCTGCGGCAACCAAGGCACCTCAGCGCCCGGCGCGAACCTTCCCCGCGTGCTCGTACACCTCGATCATCTGGCGCGCCGCACGCTCCCAGCCGAACCGCTCGGCCGACCGCCGGGCCCCCGCGGCGAGGGCCGCCCTGCGCGGCGCGTCCGCGAGCAGGGCAGACAGGACGCGCGCCCAGGTGGACGGCTCGTGGTCGGGAACGAGGACGCCGGACACGCCGTCCTCCACCACCGTCCGGAGGCCGCCCACCGCGGCCGCCACGACGGGGGTGCCCGTCGCCTGCGCCTCGGCGGCGACCAGGCCGAACGACTCGTTGTGCGACGGCACGGCGACGAGGTCGACGGCCCGGAAGTACTCCACGAGCACCTCGCGCGGCACGGGCGGGCGCACCACGACGTGCTCGGCGACGCCCGTCTGGTAGGCGAGCGCCTCCAGCTCGCGGACCGCCGTGCGGCGGCCGCTGGGGCCGCCCAGGACGAGCAGCAGCGGCGGGTCCTCCATCTCGCCGAGCGCACGCACCAGCACGTCCGGCCCCTTGAGCAGCTGGACCCGGCCGGCGAAGAGCACGATCTTGCGGTCGGACGGCAAGGACAGGCGCTCCCGCAGGGCACGGAAGGCGGCGGGGCCTCGAAGGTCCGCGGGCGCCGGCGTGAACACGTCGAGGTCCACCCCGGGCGGCACCACGTGCACCCGGGCCGGGTCGGCGTGGTAGCCGCGGACCAGGTCGTCCGCCTCCTCCGGGGTCGAGGCCACGAGGGCGTCCGACTCCGCGACGACCTGTTCCTCGCCGATGATGCGCCCCAGCGGCTCGGGCGCGTCGCCGGGGGCGAGCGCGGCGTTCTTGACGCGCGCCATCGTGTGCATGGTGTGGACGAGCGGCACGTCCCAGCGCTCCGCCGCCAGCCAGCCCACCTGCCCCGACAGCCAGTAGTGCGTGTGCACCACGTCGTACCAGCCCTCGGGGCGGTGGGCCTCGGCCCGCAGCACACCGGCCGTGAACGCGCAGAGCTGGCCCGGCAGGTCGTTCTTGTCGAGTCCTTCGTACGGCCCCGCGGAGATGTGGACCACCCGGATCCCGGGCTCAGCGTCCACCACCTTGGGCTGTGCCGACGTGGTGGCCCGCGTGTAGATCTCCACCTGCACGCCCAGCCGCGCGAGAGCCCGCGAGAGCTCGAGCACATAGACGTTCATGCCGCCCGCGTCCCCCGTGCCCGGCTGCTCCAGGGGCGACGTGTGCACCGACACCATCGCGACGCGGAGCACCTTGGGACGGCCGTGGCCGGGGTCCGGCACCGCGACGGAGGCAGGCAGGGAGTCGCGCACTACGCCTCCAGCACGCACGCGGCGGGGACGGGCAGGTCGAGTGTGCCCGTCACCTCGCCCTTGCCGGTGGCGGGGTCCACCCGCACGGCGACGAGCCCGAAGGTGCCCTCCGTCGTGGTCCCCTGGGCGGCGACCACGACGACGTCGGCCTCGGGCGCCGCCAGCACGGTGTGGTGCCGGGGCCAGACCCGCTCCCCGAGGGCCACGTCGGCGAGGTGCGTCAGCCGCAGGTGCCCGACGGCGCCGTCGGCCTCCTCGGCGGCCTCGGCCCCGCCCGCGACGGCGAGCACGGACAGCACGTCGGGCCCGCGGACGCCGACGTAGAGGCGGCGGCCGTCGGGGCTGAGGGTGATGTGCGACGGGAAGCCGCGCGACCCGTCGTCGGACACCGCGTCGGTGATCGGCACCGAGCCGGCGTGGTGCAGCAGGCTGCCGCCGTCGGGCACCAGCACGTGGAGGCGGCAGTCCAGCTCGCCCACGACGACGAGCGTGCCGTCGGCGAGCTCGACGACGTGCCGCGGCCCCGTGCCGGGCGGCAGGGTGGCGACGACCGCGCCCTCCCCCGTACCGCCCAGGGGGTACGCCCGCAGCTCGTCGGTGCCGAGGTCGCTCACGAGGACCCGGCCGGGCTGCACGTGCACGTAGTGGGCGTGCGGGCCCTCCTGACGGTCGGTGACCGGCCCGCTGCCCGCGTGCCCGAACGCGCGCCAGGTCCCGGAGAGGCGGCCGTCGTCGTCCACCGGCCACACCGTGGCGGTGCCGCTCGAGTAGTTGGCGACCCAGACCTGACCGTCGGTGGCCACCACGTGGCAGGGGTCGGCGCCGCCCGAGGTGACCGACGTCACGAGCGACGGGCTGCCCGACGGGCCGCCATCCTGGTCGCCGAGGTCCAGGACGCTGAGCGACCCCTCCTGCGCCTCCGTGACCGCGTAGAGCGTGCGCCCGGACGGGTGCAGGGCCAGGAACGACGGCGACGCCACGTCAGCCGCGCGCGCGGCCTGCCCGAACG
The DNA here is from genome assembly GCF_057158775.1 of Antribacter sp. NEAU-D49. NCBI lineage: Bacteria > Bacillati > Actinomycetota > Actinomycetes > Micrococcales > Promicromonosporaceae > Antribacter > Antribacter sp. NEAU-D49. Next base: position 133,606 of record NZ_JBXTSN010000012.1, read on the forward strand.
TGTCCGAGGCGAGGTCGAGCCCGACGCGCCACACGCCCTCGCCCGTGCCGGGAGCAGCCCCGGGGCGGGGGTAGGTGCCGATCCACAACGACCGGTGCAAAGAGGAGGTCATGCGCCAAGCCTAGGGCCTGTCCTGTGAATCGCGGAGCCAGAGGATGATGGCTGCGATCGTGAGTTCGGACCGGTAGTAGGCGGCTCGTTTGGTGTATCGGGTGGCCAGGGCGCGGAACTGCTTGAGGCGGTTGAAGCACCGCTC
>NZ_JBXTSN010000013.1:0-70830 GCF_057158775.1 Antribacter sp. NEAU-D49
ACCCAGAAGGCGGACGAGGTGGACCAGATCGTGAACCAGGTCTCCTCGCAGGTCGAGTCCGTCTCGTGGAAGGGCCCGGACGCGGAGCGCTTCAAGAACGAGTGGAACAGCCAGCACAAGGTGGCGCTGAAGAAGGCTGCCGAGTCGCTGCGCGAGGCCGGCCGCAACGCGACCAAGAACGCTCAGATGCAGGAGCAGACCTCGAACCAGAGCTGACGCTCTGCATCGAGTCACGGACAGCCACCCCGCGCTGCGGGGTGGCTGTCCTGCGTACGGGAACCCGCGACCACTGGAGAGGATCTGACCGTTGGGGGAGTTCTACGGGGCCGACGTCGCGCAGCTGCGCGCGCTGGCGAAGTCGCTGGACCGGGCGGGGGAGAACCTCGCGTCGCTCGAGCGTGAGATCACCGGCGACGTCATGGCTGCACGCGCCTGGAAGGGGCCGGCCGCCGACGACTTCCGGCGCTCGTGGACGGCCCGCCACCGCCCGTCGCTCGCCGCGGCGTCGACCGGCCTCGACGATGCTGCGCACCGGCTGGCCCTGAACGCCGACGCGCAGGACCGTACCAGCAACACGTACGAGAGGGTCGGCGACCTCGCGCACCCGGCGCTGTGGGGGCCGTTCCCGCCTGACAGCGGTCTGGGCGTGCTGCACGCGGTCCACGGCACCATCTCGGACGGCAAGAAGTTCGTCACGAAGAGCGTCACGATGGCGAAGTGGGCCACGGCGTTCCGGGGGCTGCAGGCGGCTGCGGGTCTGGACGACGCGGCCCGGCTGGCCGCCACGGCCAACGTGTACAAGGCCGTCGGCGGCCTGCACGGCTACACCGCCGGCGCCCTGGGCGTGGCCGAGGAGTTCGGCAGGCTGGGCAAGCTGGGCCCGGTGTTCGGTGGCCTCGGGGGCGTCGCCTCGATCATCGGTGGCGTCAACCAGATGTTCAACACCCAGTACGACGGGGCGCGCGGCGTGGTCGACCGCGTGATGGGCGGGGTGTCGGTCGTCGGCGGTGCGGGTAGCATCGCGATCGCGCTCGGTGGCGCTGCTCTGCTCGGACCGGTCGGTGTAGGCATCGTGGTCGGCGCGGGCGTCGTCGCAGGCGCCTGGGCTCTCGGCAACGCGATCTACGACAACTGGGACGCGATCTCGGCGTTCAAGGACGACGCGGTCGGCGTCGTCACGGACGCCTTCGGCGAGGCCGTCGACCTCGCCGGGGACGCGGCCGGTGCGGTCAAGGACGTGGCCGGTGACGTGGCGGGCGCTGCCAAGGACGGGCTCAAGAAGGCCGGCGACTTCATCGGAGGATTGTTCTCATGACCAACGAGACCCTGCGCTTCTCGCGCGAGGACATCGAGGCTGCCCGGGAGGTGCTGGGCCGGGCCGTCGAGGGCAGTGCGACGCATGTCGTCACGCTCACGGACGAGCAGGTGGTCATCCTCGACGGCCTGCACGTCGAGCAGGTGGTCCCGACGCCCTGGCTGTCGCAGCAGGAGGGCGCGGACCTCGAGCTGGTCGGCAAGGTGGCGCTGCGTGCGCTCCTCTCGCAGGGGCTCGTGGTGCCGGAGGCGCGCGAGGGTGATACCGAGATCGGGCTCCGCGCCGCGACGGAGATCACCGGGCCGCTCGTCCTGCGGCGCACGGCCCAGACCGTCCTCGGGTTCGAGCGCACCACCTCGCTCGACGTGTCGTGGGCGTTCTGCTACGTGCACGACGGCACCACCGTGCTCGAGGAGGAGGTCGTGGACAGCGGTCACCACTCGTTCTCCGTGTACCCAGTCGCCCACCTCGCACAGCGGCTCGGCACCTACCTCGATCCCACGGGCGCGGCCGTGATGAGCGGCGTCCCGCGCACGCTGACCACGACCGAGCTGGAGCAGCAGCCGCTGCCCGAGCTCACCGAGGCCCTCGCAGTGACGCAGGTGTCGGTGGTCCGCAGCGGGAGCGACGTCCTCGACACGCAGACGGTGTACGCGGGGCCCCGCGGGGTCTTCGTGGTCAGGGGCGGGGAGCGCACCTCGGAGCACGAGGAGGCGACCCTGACGCTCACGGAGCTCGGCAAGGCGGCCGTCAGGTCCCTCCCGGTCAGCCTGGCCGCGGGGGAGCAGGCATGAGCCGGATGTGGCGCTCGCGCGCCTTCTGGATCGGGCTGGTCCTCGTCGTCGGCGGGGCTCTCGGCTGGTTCGCCGGGCAGGCCACCTACTCGGACGGGCTCGGGACCGGTGGCTTCCTCGCTCTGCTCGGCGGCCTCGCCGTCTGGGGCGGCAGGGTCTGGTACTACCTGACGGTCGCCACGGATGACCCGGTGCGCCGCCGCGACGAGGGGTGAGAGCGGTGCGGGCGACGTGCAGCCGGTGACGTATTTTCTCCGAGCAAACGTCTGACCTGGCCTTTTATGAGCCACGTTTCCGTATGGGGAGTAATACCCATACGGAAACGTGGCTCTTCTGCTTTTTCTTTGGTTCAGTTCTCCTGTCAACACACCGGTTGCCCTCAGGGGGCGGCTCTGATCGAGGGAGAACATCATGGCTGACGGCGGCATGTGGGGTCTGAACGTCTCGCAGGTTCGTGAGCTGGGTCAGCGTCTGACCCAGAAGGCGGACGAGGTGGACCAGATCGTGAACCAGGTCTCCTCGCAGGTCGAGTCCGTCTCGTGGAAGGGCCCGGACGCGGAGCGCTTCAAGAACGAGTGGAACAGCCAGCACAAGACGGCGCTGAAGAAGGCTGCCGAGTCGCTGCGCGAGGCCGGCCGCAACGCGACCAAGAACGCCCAGATGCAGGAGCAGACCTCCAACCAGAGCTGACCTGGTGATCCGGGGCGCGGGACCGGCAACCGGTCCCGCGCCCCGCTCAGGTCCGGGTCTGCCGACCCGGGCTCGACCGGCCGACTTCTTCCGAGGGGCGCAGATGAACGAGATGTACGGAGCCGATGTGGCGCAGCTCCGCGCCCTCGCCAAGAAGCTGGACGGAGCGAGCGAGGCCCTGGAGAGCGCGGCGCGGACGCTGGGCGACCAGATCACGGCGACGCGCGCGTGGAAGGGTCCCAACGCGGACCGGTTCCGCGCCGACTGGTCGGGTCAGCACCAGCCGGCGATCAAGACAGCCTCTCAGGGGCTGGCCGAGGCCGCCCGCGGCGCGGTACGGAACGCGGACGCCCAGGAGCGCACGAGCACCAGCTACGACGGTTCCGCCGGTGGCAACGGCCACAGCGGCGGTGGTGGTGGCGGTGGCGGCGGCGGGAGCCAGGGCGGCGACAGCGGGGCGGAGAAGCCGGGCGAGGAGAAGGACGACCCCTCGAAGATGCCGAAGGGCGCCGACCCGGACGACATCAAGAGGGGCCACCACTACGACGGTACCGAGGGTGACGACAAGGACCTCCCGGACGACCCGACCCCGGGCGACGGTGACCGCGACGACGACGGTGTCCCCGACACCGAGGACGACTCGGACCACGACGGCATCCCGGACGCCAACGAGGACAACCCGCACGACCCGACGCCGGGCGACGGTGACTCGGACAACGACGGGCGCCCGGACTCCAAGGACAACAAGGTCGAGACGAACGTCAAGATCGCCGAGGCCCAGGCCAGCGGGGTCGTGGGTGCCGAGGGCAAGGTCGAGGGCGAGTTCGGCGACAAGGACGGCCTCAACGGCTCCGGGCACGTGGGCGGCTGGGCCGGTGCACGAGGTGACGCGAACGCCGGCGTGAGCTACGGCGAGAACGGCCTCAAGGCCGAGGCCGGCGCGAACGTGGCCGTGGGTGCCGGCGGGGACGCGCACGGTGAGATCAACTACGGTGTGGTCGGGGCCGAGGGCAACGCCCAGGTGTTCGCCGGGGCTCGTGCGGGTGCCAACGGCTCGGTGTCGTTCGGTCCGGACGGCGTCGGTATGGACATGGGCGTCGAGGCCTTCGCGGGTGCGGAGGCGAGCGCCGACGGTTCGGTCAAGGTCTCCGGCGTCGGGGTGGGCGCCGAGGGCAACGTGTACGCCGGGATCGGTGCCAAGGCCAACATCGACGGCAACATCGGCTGGGAGAAGACCTCGATCGACGTCGACCTCGGCCTGGCGCTCGGCGTCGGCGCCGGTGGCTCCTTCAAGATCGACATCGAGCCCAAGAAGATCGTCGAGGACGTCAAGGACCTCTGGCCCTTCTGAGCTCGGCTGGCTGACGGACAACAGGACGGACGGATCTCATGACCACGGTCTCCTTCCCGAGCGCGGACTTCCCGGCGTTCCCGAGCGTGACGATGGACTGCCCGGACGGGTGGTCGCCCCTGCCCGCGCCGGCGGTACAGCTCGCCGTCGCCAAGGACGTGGTGCCGGGCGAGTTCCGGCCCAACGTCGTCGTGGTGATCTCGCGGCTCCAGGCCGGGCAGACCCTCGAAGCGGCGGTGGCCGAGGCCGCGGCGCGGCTCGAGCCGCTGCCCGGGTACGCCGAGATCGGGCGCGAGGAGCGGGAGATCAGCGGCTTCAAGGGCTTCCGGCTCGAGGCGGCCTGGCGCGACGAGCGCGTCGGGACCGTGACCCAGGCGGTGCGCCTCGCCGTGGTGGAGCAGGGGCCCGTGGCCGACCTGGTCCAGATCACGGGCACGTGCGCGGGAACGCAGGCGCGCGAGCTCTGGGGCCAGGTGCGGGCCGTGCAGGACAGCGTGGCGATCTCCGTCTGACCGGAGCGGACCGTGGGGCGAGGGCTTCTCAGCACCTGAGACGCCCCTGTTCGCAGCGCGAGACGTGAGGCACAGTAGGGGAACTGGGGGCCCGGTCGGTAAGGCGTACCTCACCTGGTCGATAGAATCGGCAGGGTCCCCGCGGCCCTCGGCTGCGTGCGGCGGTCGGGCGAGCCGACCCCGGGCCACCAGTCCTCGATCGGAAGGCGCACACTCAGTGAGCACCACTCGTCCCTTGCGCGTCGCCGTCGTCGGCGCCGGTCCTGCCGGCATCTACGCGGCCGACATCCTGTCCAAGACCGACCTCGACGTGAGCATCGACCTGTTCGAGCGGCTGCCCGCGCCGTTCGGCCTGGTCCGCTACGGCGTCGCTCCGGACCACCCGCGGATCAAGCAGATCATCGTCGCGCTCCACAAGGTGCTGTCGCGCGGAGACATCCGCCTGCTGGCGAACGTGGACTTCGGCGTGGACGTCAAGCTCGAGGACCTGCGGCAGTTCTACGACGCCGTGATCTTCTCCACCGGCTCCATCAAGGACGCCGAGCTCAACATCCCGGGCATCGACCTCGACGGCTCCTACGGTGCCGCCGACTTCGTCTCCTGGTACGACGGCCACCCGGACGTGCCGCGCACCTGGCCGCTGGAGCACAAGGAGGTCGCGGTGCTCGGCGCGGGCAACGTGGCGCTGGACGTCGCCCGCATCCTGGCGAAGCACGCGGACGACCTGCTGCCCACCGAGATCCCGGCCAACGTGTACGAGGCCCTCAAGGCCTCGCCGGTCACGGACGTGCACGTGTTCGCGCGCCGCGGCCCCGCTCAGGCCAAGTTCTCGCCCCTCGAGCTGCGTGAGCTCGGTCACGTCCCGGACGTGGACGTCATCGTCTATCCGGAGGACTTCGACTTCGACGAGGGCTCCGAGGCGGCGATCAACTCGTCCAACCAGACCAAGCAGGTCGTCAAGACCCTCGTGGACTGGACGCTGAAGGACCCCGCGCAGAACACGGCCTCCCGCCGCCTGCACCTGCACTTCCTGCACGCGCCCACCGAGGTGCTGGGCGAGGACGGCAAGGTCGTGGGCCTGCGGACCGAGCGCACGGCGCTCCAGGGCGACGGCACCGTCAAGGGCACCGGGGAGTTCCACGACTGGCCTGTCCAGGCTGTCTACCGCGCCGTGGGGTACTTCGGCTCGCCGCTGGCGGAGATCCCCTTCGACGAGGCCAAGGGCGTCATCACAAACCGCGAGGGCCGCGTCGTCGACCTGGACGGCGCGCAGGTCGAGGGCGTGTACGCGACCGGCTGGATCAAGCGCGGCCCGGTCGGCCTCATCGGCCACACCAAGTCGGACGCGTCCGAGACCGTCCGCCACCTGGTCGAGGACGTGACCGGGGTGGGTGACGGCGGCGACGTCGCGACGGGCGACCTCACCGGCGGCCGTACCGCTCCGCAGGGTGACCCGCAGGCCGTCACCGACTTCCTCGCCGAGCGGGGCGTCGAGGTCATCGAGTGGACCGGCTGGGAGCTGCTGGACGCGCACGAGCGCGGTCTCGGCGAGGCCGAGGGGCGCGAGCGCGTCAAGGTGGTGCCGCGCGAGGAGATGATCGCGATCGCGCGAGCCCGCGCCTGAGCTCACCGCCCTGGTGCCCGACGCCGGACGGGTCGCCTCCGTACAGGAGGCGACCCGTCCGGCGTCGGGCATCATGCGTCGTGGGGAGCTCGCCGGAACCGGACGACGCGCCGGGACGTTCCGGAGGGTGGAAAGGACTTCGATGCACCAGCACTACAACGGGCTCAAGACGGCGGCGCTGTTCGGCGTGATGTGGGCCGTCATCCTCGGGCTGTGGGCAGTGTTCGGCGCCCAGCGGAACCTGCTGCTCGTCTTCGTCCTGATCGGTCTCGGCACCACCGCCTACGGCTACTGGAACTCGGCCAAGCTGGCGATCCGGGCCATGCACGCCTATCCCGTGACCGAGCTGCAGGCGCCGGAGATGCACCGGATCGTGCGCGAGCTCTCCAACGCGGCACGGCAGCCCATGCCCAAGCTCTACATCTCGCCCACGCAGGCGCCCAACGCCTTCGCCACGGGCCGCAACCCGCAGAACGCGGCGGTCTGCTGCACCGAGGGCATCCTGCGGCTCCTCGACGAGCGCGAGCTGCGGGGCGTGCTCGGCCACGAGCTCATGCACGTGTACAACCGCGACATCCTGACGTCCTCGGTGGCGTCGGCGCTGGCGGGAGTGATCACGTCGGTGGCCCAGTTCCTCATGTTCTTCGGCGGTGACCGCCGCGAGGGCGGCAACCCGCTCGCGGCGCTGGCGATGGCCTTCCTGGCCCCGATCGCGGCGATGCTCATCCAGCTGGCGATCTCCCGCACGCGCGAGTACGACGCGGACGAGGACGGCGCCCGGCTCACGGGCGACCCGCTCGCGCTGGCCTCGGCGCTGCGCAAGCTGGAGCGGGGGACGCAGCTCGCGCCCCTGCCGCAGAACCGCGACCTCACCAACGTGTCGCACCTGATGATCGCCAACCCGTTCCGCGGCGCCGGCCTGGCCCGGCTCTTCGCGACGCACCCGCCCATGGCCGACCGCATCGCTCGGCTCGAGCGCATGGCGGGCGGGCCCGGGGCCGCGGGCCGCGGGTTCACCGGCCCGGAGGACGCGCCGGACTGGGGCACCCCGCCGCGCTGACCGCCCCTGCGCAGGCCGCCGTCGGCGGCCCACGCGAACGCGGACTACGGTTGTCCCAGACCCTGATCCCCGTACCGAAGAAGGAGCACGCCCATGGCCGACTCGTCGTTCGACATCGTCAGCAAGGTCGACCGCCAGGAGGTCGACAACGCCCTCAACCAGGCCTCCTAGGAGATCGCGCAGCGCTACGACTTCAAGAACGTCGGCGCGTCGATCACCTGGAGCGGCGAGGACATCCTCATGGTCGCGAACTCGCCGGAGCGCGTCCTCGCGATCCTCGACGTCTTCGAGACCAAGCTCGTCAAGCGTGGCATCTCGCTCAAGTCGATCGACGCGGGCGACAAGGAGCCCAAGGCCTCGGGCAAGGAGTACCGCCTCGCCGCCTCCGTGAAGGAGGGGCTGTCCAGCGAGAACGCCAAGAAGATCACCAAGATCATCCGCGACGAGGGCCCCAAGGGCGCCAAGACCCAGATCACCGGTGACGAGGTGCGCGTGTCCAGCAAGTCCCGCGACGACCTCCAGCAGGTCATCGCGCTGCTCAAGGGCGCCGACCTCGACGTGGCTCTGCAGTTCACGAACTACCGCTGACCCGGCTCACCGGCCGCGTACCGTGTGCGCCATGAGCACCATCCCGCGCCCCAAGGTGGTGGCGACCGACCTCGACGGCACCCTCCTGCGCGACGACGGCACCGTCTCCGCGCGCAGCCGGGCCGCCCTCGCGGCGGCGGAGGCCGCCGGGATCGAGGTCGTGTTCGTGACGGCTCGCCCGCCTCGCACGCTCGCCCGGCTCGCCGACCTCGTGGGTGGCCACGGGCACGCCATCTGCTTCGGCGGCGGCGCGGTCTGGGACCTCGCCACGGGCTGCGCGCTCGAGTCGTGGGGCTTCGGCGACGACGCGGTGCGTGCCCTGGCCGCCGGCCTGCGGGCCGCCATGCCGGACGTGGCGCTCGCGGTCGAGCGGGTCGACGGCGCGTCGTTCGACCCCCACTTCGTGGTGTCCCCGAGCTTCGAGGAGCCCGGGATGACCACGGAGCGCAGCGCCGCCCTGATCGAGGAGACGCTCGGTGGCGAGCCGGTGCTCAAGCTGCTCGCCCGGTCGGACACCACGGACCCGGTGCGCCTCCAGGAGGTCGCTGCGGCCGTCGCGGCGGACCGGGCGCACCTCGCCTACTCGGGCGCCGTCGGGCTCGCCGAGCTCATGCCGCCCGGGGTCACCAAGTCGGCCGCCCTGGCCGGCTGGTGCGCCCGGCTCGGGGTCGAGCCGGCAGACGTCTGGGCGTTCGGCGACATGCCCGTCGACCTGCCGATGCTGGAGTGGGCGGGCCGGGGCGTCGCCGTCGCCAACGCGCACCCGGACGTGCTCGCCCGGGTGCGCGACGTCGTCGGGTCCAACGAGGAGGACGGCGTGGCCGCGGCGATCGAGGCGGCGCTCGCCTGAGACCGTTGTGGGTATGGCTGTGGGGGGGGGGGCCGCGGGGGGGGACCCCCCCCCCCCACCCCCCACCCCCACCACGACGAGGTCAGGCGCGCGACGGGCGCGGCTGCGAGCGGGCGGCCCGCAGGCCGTCCACGGTAAGGATCACCAGGGCGACCCAGACGAGCGCGAAGCCTGCCCACCGCACAGGCGGCATGTGCTCGTGGAAGACGAGCACGCCGAACAGGAACTGCAGCGCCGGGCCCAGGTACTGGAGCATCCCCACCACGGAGAGCGGGAGCCGCCGGGCGGCGCCGCTGAACAGCAGCAGCGGGAGCGCGGTGATGATGCCCGACGACACCATGAGCAGCGCGTGGCCCGTCCCGTGGTTGCCGAACGCGCCGTCGGCCCCCAGCCAGACCAGGAACACCGCGGCGAACGGGGCGGCGACGGTGGTCTCGACCGCCAGGCCCGGCAGGGCCTGGACGGTGCGGCCCACGCGGTTCTTGACGAGCCCGTAGACCCCGAACGTGCAGGCCAGCGTGAGGGCGATCCACGGGAGGCCGCCCACTCCCAGCGAGATCACGACGACGGCCGCGGCGCCCGCGCCGACCGCGACCCACTGGGCCGGGCGCAGCCGCTCGCGCAGCACGAGCACCCCGAGGAGCACCGTGAGCACGGGGTTGAGGAAGTAGCCGAGAGCGGCGTCGAGGACCCGGTCGGTGAGCACGCCGTAGACGTAGACGGTCCAGTTGGCCACGATGAGCGCCGACGCCAGCGCGAGCGTGGCGAGGGTCCGCGGCGTGCGGAGCGCTGTCCAGTAGGCCCGCAGGTGCCGGGTCGCGGCCAGTCCCAGCAGGCAGAACAGCAGGCTCCACACGATGCGGTGCGCGATGATCTCGAAGGCGCCGGCCGGTTGCAGCAGCGGGAAGAACAGGGGCATGCCGCCCCAGATGAAGAAGGCGCCGATGCCGAGCGGCAGCCCCCAGCGGTCCGCGGTGCCCGACGGCGGAGCCTCCTTCGCGAGCGCGGTCGCGTCTGCCTGGGGCTCGGTGGGGGAGGGGATGCTCACCTCGTCACGATAGGTGCCCAGGACGACGACGGCGGACGGGCGCCTGACCGGCGGCTGTGTGGCGCTGGTCACGGCCCGGCGCCCGGATTCGATTTCGCCTCAGGGCGGTGGACGCGTTAATGTTGCACCCGCACCACGGCAGGTTGCCCGAGCGGCCAAAGGGATCTGACTGTAAATCAGACGCGTAAGCTTCGGGGGTTCGAATCCCTCACCTGCCACAGCCGGCCAGAGGCCCGGAACCACACGGTTCCGGGCCTCTCGCGTGTTCGGCGGCTGCGGAGCTCCAGGCCGTCCCGGGGCTGTCCAGGGGCGGTGCGGGCACCGTTCCCGGACGGGCTCCGGGCCGTCGTCCGCGGTGTGACGCAGGCCCTCCACATCCGATTTCACACGTGCCGCCGGACCGTGTAATGTTCTACCCGCTGCCCCGATAGCTCAGTCGGCAGAGCATCTCCATGGTAAGGAGAAGGTCAAGGGTTCGATTCCCTTTCGGGGCTCTGTGATCGGCGCGGGGCCGCCCCCTGGAACACGGGCGGGCGGCCTCGCGTTAGTCACGTGCGGCGGGGTAGCTCAGCTGGTCAGAGCGCACGACTCATAATCGTGAGGTCGCGGGTTCGAGCCCCGCCCTCGCTACCAAGCACATCCTTCACGGTCCAGCCTGCCTGGATCACCGTACGGCGGCCGGAGTCGTACGGCCCGAGACACACATGCGCCTCTCCGTGAGGCGCGAGAGGTGAGAACCATGGCAAGCAAGAGCGCCGACGTCCGCCCGAAGATCACGATGGCGTGCGTGGACTGCAAGGAGCGGAACTACATCACGAAGAAGAACCGCCGCAACGACCCCGATCGTCTCGAGCTGGCGAAGTTCTGCCCGCGCTGCGGCAAGCACACCGCGCACCGCGAGACCCGCTGATCCCGCTGCGGTAACAACTCTTCATACCGACGTGGCGAACACTCTGCCCGACCCCGGCTTCGCCGGGCGCGAGTACCCGGCGACGAGCCCGTACTCCGTAGGCCGCGAGAAGATTCGTGAGTTTGCCTCAGCCGTCGGTGCGGCCCACCCCGCGCACCACGATCTCGTGGCGGCGCGGGGTCTCGGCTATCCGGACCTGGTTGCGCCCGCCACCTTTGCGGTGGTCGTGGCGCAGCGCGCAGAGGCGCAGTACATCCAGGACCCGGCGGCCGGCATCGACTTCTCCCGCGTGGTCCATGCCGACGAGCGGTTCACGCACCACCGTCCCATCGTCGCCGGCGACGAGCTCGTGACGGTGCTGCACGTCGACTCCGTGGCGACGCGGGGGGCCATCTCGCTGGTCACCACCCGCTGCGAGATCTTCGCCGAGTCCGGAGACGGCGTGCGCGAGCCCGTCTCCACGGTCACCTCCACGCTCGCGGTCCGGGGTGAGGGCGCATGAGCACGCAGGAGACTGCGGTGCCGCGGCTCGCCGACGTGGCCGTCGGCGACGTGATCGGCACCCGCACCATCGAGCTGGACCGCTCCCGGCTGGTCCGCTACGCCGGTGCGAGCGGCGACTTCAACCCGATCCACTGGAACGACTCGTTCGCCGAGGGCGTGGGCCTGCCCGGCGTCATCGCGCACGGGATGCTGACCATGGGCTCCGCCGTGGGCCTGGTGGAGGACTGGGCGGGCGACCCGGGCGCCGTCGTCGACTACCGCACGCGCTTCACGCGGACCGTCACCGTCCCCAACCCCGGCACCGCGACCGTGGAGGTCACGGGCACGGTGGCCGTGGTAGACGCCGACGCGGGCACGGTCCGCATCGACCTGACCGTCGTGTCCGACGGCCAGGCCGTCCTGGGCCGCGCCCAGGTGCTGGTCCGCCTGTCCTGACTGTCCCGCGGGACGCCCCGCGGCCCGGCGCGCACGGCCGATCACCAGTTCGGCGTGGCCCCCGGCACGTTCTCCGGCAGCGGCAGGTCCGCCGGCCGCACCACGTAGGTGAGCCCCCGGGTCGACCTCTGCCAGACCCGCTCCAGGCTCGCGCGCGGGTACACGTCCCGCACCAGCCCGTCCGACGCCCGGTTGGGGTCGTTGACGATCGCGTCGCCGTCGGCGGTGAACCCCACCAGCACGAAGAGGTGCCCTTCGGTCGCGTACCCGGCCTCGGGCAGGTCCTCCTTCGCCCACGACCCGGAGAGCACGAGCGGGATCCCGGCCGCGATGAACCGCTCGGCCTCCGCGAGCGACCGCAGCCGGGTCACCAGGCCGAGGAGCCCGAAACGGTGCGCGTAGGCGGTGCTGAACGCCCAGTTCCCCGCCCCGCCGTACGCGTGGTCCCAGGTGCCCAGGGCGGCGTACGCGACCTGCGGGTGCGCCGCGGCGTCGATCCGTGCGAGCTCGTCGGCCGGGACCGCGTACGCAGGCCCGTAGAAGTCCTGCACCATCGTGACCGAGGTGGGAGAGCACCACACCGTCCCGCCCCCGCCGAAGGCCGGGTACTCGCCCGAGTGGACCAGCTGCGAGTACGCCGGCACACCGAGCTCCACGTGCCGGCCGAGCGTGAAGGCGCTCGTCGCGCCGGGCTCCGGCGATGGCCCCGTGGCCAGCAGGGAGAGCTGGCGCAGGTGTGGTGCGGCCGCCGAGCCCGACGGCCGGAACATCGTCACCCGCGCGCGGAGCGCCACGGGCTCTCGGCCCGCGCGGGCCACGTAGCTGTCGGTCGAGATGGCGGCGTCCTCGTCGTCCTGACCGGGCACGGACGCCCGGCGGATGTCGCCCGCCGCGTGGTCGCACCCCGAGGCCCAGCGCCCCAGGACGAACCACCGGGTCCACCGGTCGTCGGCCACGCGGCCCTGGAGCTCGACCTGGAGCCAGGTCCCGGGCGGGGTCCTCGCGTTCCACGACGGCACCGCCTCCCGGACGGCGTAGCCCGCCTCGACCACCGGGGACGTCCAGGTCCCCGCCTCGTACACCACGGGCGAGCCGTCGCCGTACGGGTCGGTGAACTCCACGGGGGCGCCTCCGCGCCCCAGGGCGACCCCGGCGTCGTCGGGCAGGAGGTGCTCCGCAGCCCCTCCGGTGAAGCCGTCAGGCCCGGCCCACGTGGTCAGCGTGATCATGGCGGGAACCTGCCAGAGAACGGACGATCCACGCGGAAGGCGCGCGGTGCTAAGGTCGGCATCGATCCCACGGGTGCCCTCGTAAGGGCTGAGATCGGGCTGTCACGGCCCGGGACCGTCGAACCTGACCGGTTAGCACCGGCGTAGGAAGCAGGAGTTCTCTCATGGAGACAGCACAGTCCCGCACGCTCGCGTACGAGCACGACACCGAGGCCGGCCTGCGGGTGCCGGTGACCGAGATCGCCCTCGCGCCGTCCCCGGACGGCACGCCCAACGGGCCGGTGCGGGTGTACCGCACCCAGGGTCCGGGGGCGGACCCCGTCCGCGGCCTCCCCGCGCTCCGGGAGCCGTGGGTGGTGGCCCGCGGTGACACGGAGGAGTACGAGGGCCGACGCCGCGACCTGGCCGACGACGGCCGAGGAGCCCTGCGCCGTGGTGCGGCGTCGGAGGAGTGGCAGGGGGTCCGACGTCGGCCGCGCCGGGCCGCCGAGGGCCGGACCGTCACCCAGATGCACTACGCCCGCCGGGGCGAGATCACGCCAGAGATGCGGTTCGTCGCCCTGCGCGAGAACTGTGACGTCGAGCTGGTGCGCAGCGAGGTCGCGGCGGGCCGGGCGATCATCCCCAACAACGTGAACCACCCCGAGTCCGAGCCGATGATCATCGGCAAGGCGTTCCTGGTGAAGATCAACGCCAACATCGGCAACTCGGCGGTGCACAGCTCCATCGCGGAGGAGGTCGAGAAGCTCGAGTGGGCCACCCGCTGGGGCGCCGACACGGTGATGGACCTGTCGACCGGCGACGACATCCACACCACCCGCGAGTGGATCCTGCGGAACTCGCCGGTGCCGATCGGCACCGTGCCGATCTACCAGGCGCTCGAGAAGGTGAACGGTGACGCGAGCGCGCTGACCTGGGAGGTCTACCGCGACACGGTGATCGAGCAGTGCGAGCAGGGCGTCGACTACATGACGGTGCACGCGGGCGTGCTGCTGCGCTACGTGCCTCTCACCGCGGACCGCGTGACGGGCATCGTGTCGCGCGGCGGCTCGATCATGGCGGGCTGGTGCCTGGCGCACCACCAGGAGAACTTCCTCTACACGCACTTCGACGAGCTGTGCGAGATCTTCGCCCGGTACGACGTCGCCTTCTCCCTGGGCGACGGCCTGCGGCCCGGGTCCCTCGCGGACGCCAACGACGCCGCGCAGTTCGCCGAGCTCGACACGCTGGCCGAGCTGACGAAGCGGGCCTGGGCGTACGACGTGCAGGTCATGGTCGAGGGCCCCGGCCATGTGCCGTTCCACCTGGTGCGGGAGAACGTCGAGCGGCAGCAGGAGCTGTGCGACGGCGCGCCGTTCTACACGCTCGGCCCGCTGGTGACCGACGTCGCCCCGGGGTACGACCACATCACCTCGGCCATCGGGGCCACGGAGATCGCGCGGTACGGCACCGCGATGCTCTGCTACGTCACGCCCAAGGAGCACCTCGGCCTGCCGGACCGGGAGGACGTCCGGACCGGGGTGGTGACCTACAAGATCGCGGCGCACGCGGCCGACGTCGCGAAGGGCCACCCGGGCGCGCGCGACCGGGACGACGCGCTCTCGAAGGCGCGGTTCGAGTTCCGCTGGCGGGACCAGTTCGCGCTGTCGCTCGACCCCGAGCGAGCCGAGGAGTACCACGACGAGACGCTGCCCGCCGAGGCGGCCAAGACCGCGCACTTCTGCTCGATGTGCGGTCCCAAGTTCTGCTCGATGCGCATCTCGCAGGACATCCGCTCGGAGTTCGGCGGCATGTCGGAGCAGGAGCAGATCGCCGGCATGGCCGAGCGCTCCGAGGCGTTCCGCGAGGCGGGGTCGAGCGTCTACCTGCCGGAGCCGCGCGTCCGCTCCTGACCCCTCCGTCTTCCCGCTGTGGGTATGGCTGTGGCGACAATTCCGGCCGGAATTGTCGCCCCCCGCGGGGCGGGGGGGGGGGTGCGGGTGGCGCTCATGGCGGCCCCCCCCCCCCCCCCACCCCAAACCCCACCGCGAGGGGTGGGGTCAGAGCTCCGGGACCGGGCCCGTCGTCGTGCCCTGTACCAGGCCCACCTCCAGCGTGACGGTCTCCGGCTCGTCGCCCGCGAGGAGAGCGATGACGGCGCGGCCCAGCGCCTTGCCCTTCTCGGTCAGCGGCTGGTGCACGCTGGTGAGGACGTCGGGGGAGAGCCACGGCAGGTCCAGGCCGTCGAACCCCGCGATGGAGACGTCCTCCGGGATGCGGAGCCCCAGCTCGCGGGCGGCGATGACCGCACCGGCGGCGAGGAGGTCGGAGTGCGCCACGATCGCCGTGGGCCGCTCCGACGAGGGCACCCACGCCCCGAGGATCTCCATGGCGGCGTCGCGACCGTGCTCCACGAGCGAGGCGGGCGTCTCCCACGACAGCACCGGCTCGATGACGTCGCGCACCCCGGACAGGCGGTTGCGGGTGGGCGTACGGTCCGCCTGCTCCAGGCGCTCGGGCGACACGGGGCCGGACCGCTCGTCACGGCCGAAGGGCAGCGCGATCTCGGCGATACGCGTGTGGCCGAGCTCGACGAGGTGCCGCACGGCCTCGGCCGCGCCCCGGCGGTCGTCGATGGCGACCAGCGGCGCGCCGGGCACGGCATGGCCCTCGCCGATCACCACGGGCACACCGCGGCGCTGCAGCGCCGCGACGTTGGGGTCGTCGGTGAGCGCGCCCCACACGAGCACCGCCACGTCCATCGCCGCCGCCTCGACCAGCGGGTCGACGGCGGGCGGCAGACCCACGGTCTCGAGCCCCGCGAGCTGCAGCGACCCCTGCGGCGTGCCGGGGACGAGGAGGACGCCGAGACCCTGCTCGCCGATCGTCGACACGAGGCCGTGGAGCACCTGGACCGACACCGGGTCACGGAACGAGCGGCCCAGCTGGTCCCCGATCAGGACCCCCACGATCCCCGAGCGGCCCGACCGGAGCTGGCGGCCCAGCGGGTTGGGGCCCGAGTACTCGAGGTCGCGTGCCGCCTGCAGCACCCGCTCGCGGGTCTCGGCGGTGATGGGCCCGGCGCCGGAGAAGGCGAGCGACGCCGTGGACACGGACACGCCTGCCAGCTCGGCTACCTTGGCCAGGGTCGGGCGGCTCCCGCGTTCTCGGCTCATCGAGGCTCCTCGGTGGCGTCGTCTCGGCGGCCGCCGGAATCCGCTGGACCGCACGCTGGTTGTCGTGTGTGCTGGCTGTCGAATCGTTGCGCGCCTCGTCGGCGACGGCGCGCCCGCCAGCGTACCCGCACGTCGGGCCGCTCGCCCTGAACCACGAGGAGTTTTGTGCCTATCACCCCCGGTGCTGCCACCAGCGCCGTTCCCCGGTCCGCGACGGCGGCCGCCCGTGCCGTGTTCGCCGTCTTCGCCGCGAGCGGCTTCGGCTTCGCGAGCTGGGCGTCCCGGTTGCCGGCCGTGCGCGACGGCCTGACCTTCGGCGAGGGGGAGATGGGGCTGCTACTCCTCACCGGGGCCATCGGCTCCGTGATCGCCATCCCGCTGTCGGGACTGGTGGTCGAGCGCCTCGGCACGTCCCGCACCGTGGTGGTCTTCGCCCTGATCTTCACCGTCGGGGTCGCGGTCGCGGCGTTCGGCGTGCACTCCGGCGACCACCTCGCCGTCCGGGCAGGTCTCGTGGTGTTCGGGGTGGGCGCCGGCGTCTGGGACGCCGGCATGAACCTGGAGGGCGCGGCGGTGGAGCAGCGGCTCGGCCGCGCCGTCATGCCGGTCTTCCACGCCGGCTTCTCCTTCGGCACCGTCCTCGGCGCGGGCGTCGGTGCGCTCGCGGCGCGCTTCGCGCTGCCCGTCGAGTGGCACGTACCCGCGGCCGGTGTCGTTGCTCTTCTCACTGTCGTGGTCTCCGTCCGGTTCTTCCTGCCCGAGCCTGCGCCCGACGCCGCCCGCCCGCCCCAGGTGCAGCCCGTCGCCGACGCGGCGGCGCACCGTGCGGCTCCCGACCTGCAGGCCGACCCGGCTGCTACCGCCCTGATCAGCGCCCCCACGGACGCGACCGGGCCGGACGAGCGACCTGCATCGGGCGGCACCGGGCCCCAGGGCGCTCGCGGCCTGCTCGCGGCGTGGCGGGAACCCCGCACCCTTGCGGTGGGCCTCGTGGTGCTGGGCGCGGCCCTGACCGAGGGCGTGGCGAACGACTGGGTGGGGCTGGCGGTCGTGGACGGCTTCCACGTGCCCGACTCCGTGGGGGCGATCGGCCTGGCGGTGTTCCTCACCGCGATGACGACGGCTCGCCTCCTCGGCACGCGGGCCATCGACCGGTTCGGCCGGGTAGTGACGCTGCGGGTCTCCGCGGTGCTCGCGATCGTCGGCGTCGCGGTCTTCGCGCTCGTGCCGTCGCTCTGGGTGGCGCTCGTGGGCGTGGCGCTCTGGGGTGCGGGTGCGGCCCTCGGGTTCCCCGTCGGCATGAGCGCGGCGTCGGACGACCCGGCTCGGGCGGCGATGCGGGTCGCGGTGGCGTCGACCATCGGGTATTCGGCGTTCTTCGTCGGCCCGCCGCTCATCGGGTTCCTGGCCGACCTCACGGGCTACCGCCTCGCCGTGCTCGTGCTGGCTCTTCCGGTGGCGCTCGGCCTCGTGGCGGCCGGGGCTGTACGGCCCCTCGCCACTGCGGCGGGCTCGGCGCGCTGACGTTGCCGTCGTAGCGCAGACGAGAACAACACTGTGCAGGCAACCGACAGCGGTTGCCTGCACAGTGTTGTTCTCACTGCCCTCGTCTGCTCGGCTACGCTGCCGCGCAGGTGGCGGTCAGCCCCGAGGAGCTGCCGCTGCCGAGGAACCCGGCCGTGGCCGTGCCCCCTGCCTGCAGGCTGCCGTTCCACTGGACGTTGGCAATGGTGTTACCGCCGGAGACGGTCCCGTTCCAGGCCTGCGTGATCGTGGCGCCGGGGACGGTGACCCGCCAGCCGTTGATCGGGGCGGAGCCGGCCGTCACGCGGACCTCAGCCTGGTAGCCACCGCTCCACGAGTTCGTCACGACCACGGCGGCCGTGCACTGCCCGGTACCCGGCGTGGGCGTCGGGGTCGGGGTCGGGGTCGGCGTCGGCGTGGGGGTCGGGGTGGGCGTGGGGGTGGGCGTGGGCGTGGGCGTCGGGGTCGGCGTCGATCCGGTGCCGCCGATGTTGATGTCCGAGCACAGGTAGTACGGCTGGTCGAGGTGGCTGGCCTGCCAGATCGTGAACAGGACCGCACGGCCGCTGCGGCCCGCGAGGTTCACGTCGGTGACGTACGGCGACGTCGTCGGGTAGCGGCCGGTCTCCTTGACCAGGTCGAGGTCGTCCCAGCCCAGCGCCTCGCGCGTCGGGTCGAAGCCCGCCTTGGAGACGTAGATCCGCAGGTAGTCGGCGCCGTGGTTGGCACCGTCGGTGAGCGTCAGGCGGAACTGCTGCGCCACGTTCTTGGCGACCCAGGCGCCCGGGGTGTCGAGGGAGGCGTAGAGGCCGCCCTGCGTCCGGCCGCCCGAGCAGAGCTGGCCGTTCGGGATGACCTGCTCGTGCCGGCCGCCCACACCCTCACGGAAGAGGCCGTTCCAGTTCCACATGGTGTTGGGGTTGGCCTGCCAGGCCTGCCAGCACATCGGGTCCGTCTGGGCCATGGTGGGGTTCATGTGGTCGTCGCCCCAGCGCTCCCAGCAACCGTAGTTACGGGTGGGCGGGTCGGTGACTGAACCGTGGGCCGTGGCCGTCGGCGCAGCGACGGTCATGGCCAGGAAAGGGGCCAGCACCGCCACCGACAGGGCGGCGGCGAGATTGCGTAGTCGCGTGCGGGTGGACATGACGTTCCTCCAGGGTGATCGTGCTTTCGGGGGTGCAGCACCTCACTGTGGAGACCCTCCTCCCGGGTGAAAACCGTCCGAACCGTTTAGGCTCCGGAACAGCTCTCGACACCCCGATCGAAGGACACGCCGGTCATGTGCAGAACATCGGCAGACCTCACCCGCTCCATGTCGAGAATGTGCACAAGGTCTTGGCGTTCGGTAGATAGGCTTGCAGGGTGAGGCTTTACCCGTCGCAGACCGTCGTCCCCAGTCTCGCCGACCTGACCACCCTCCGGGTCGGTGGGCCGGCCGCTTCCTTCGTCGAGGCGGCCGCGGAGGAAGAGCTCGTCGCCGCAGTTCAGGAGGCTGACGACGAGGGTGTGCCCCTGCTCGTGGTGGGAGGCGGCTCCAACCTGCTCGTGGCCGACGAGGGCTTCGACGGCGTGGTCGTCCGCGACGCCCGGTCGGGCATCACGGTCGAGTCGACGGACTCGTGCGGCGGTGCCGTCGTGTCCGCTCCGGCGGGTCAGAACTGGGACGAGCTGGTGGAGCGCGCCGTCGGCGAGGGCTGGGTGGGCGTCGAGTCGCTGTCCGGCATCCCGGGCACGGTGGGCGCCGTGCCGGTCCAGAACGTGGGGGCGTACGGCCAGGAGGTCGCGGGCGTGATCGCCACGGTGCGCACCTGGGACCGGGCGGAGCGGCGCAAGCGGACGTTCAGCGTCGGCGAGCTCGACTTCGGGTACCGCACCTCGCTGCTGAAGCGCTCGATGCACGTGGCGGCGCGGTCGGTGGACCCGCAGGCCCCCTGGTACCCGTCACCGCGCTACGTGGTGCTCGAGGTGCAGTTCCAGTTCCGCCTGGGCTCGATGTCGGCGCCCGTGGGTTACTCCGAGCTGGCGCGCCGCCTCGGCGTCGAGGTGGGTCAGAAGGCGCCGTCGGCGGACGTGCGTGAGGCGGTGCTCGCGCTGCGCGCCGGCAAGGGCATGCTGCTCGACAAGCCTGCCCCGGGCGGCGAGCCGGATCACGACCGGTGGAACTCCGGCTCGTTCTTCACCAACCCGGTCGTGCCGGTCGAACACATGGACCTGCTGCCGGCCGAGGCGCCCCGCTACCCGGTGCGCTCAGCGCTGCCCGCCACGTCGACCGGACCCGCGCTCGGCGCGGTGGATCCCGCCCTGGTCAAGACGAGCGCCGCGTGGCTCATCGAGCACGCCGGCTTCGGCAAGGGCTTCGGCCTGGCGGGCGAGCGCAGTCCCGCGCGCCTGTCGACCAAGCACACCCTCGCGATGACGAACCGCGGAGGCGCCCGGGCCGAGGACGTCGTCGCCCTCGCACGTGCCGTGCGCGACGGCGTGCGCGACCGGTTCGGCGTCACGCTGGTCCCCGAGACGGTCCTCGTGGGCGTCACGCTCTGACGAGCACGGTCCTGTGGCCCGGGCTGGGCCCAGAGGTCAGGGCCCTTGGTGGGTCAGTAGACGATGACAGTGGTGCCCTGCGGGGCACCCCACGAATCCCAGATCCAGTTCATCGCGGCGTTCGACACCCGGATGCACCCGTGCGACGCGGGGTGCGGCGGGATGGACCCGGACCCGTGCACCGCGATGCCGCCGGTGAAGAACTTGGGCCGCCACATGTCGCCCAGCTCGAGGCTCGACGAGTGCATCCCGTCCACCTGCCGGCCTACGGCGAACGTGCCGCGCGGCGTGGAGGCCCGGTAGCTGCGCCCCTGCGCCTCGAACCTCTCCCCGTTGCCTGATGACGCGTTGATGACGCGCACCACCTGGCCGTTCTCGACGGCGAGCAGGAGCTGGCGCTCGAGGTCGATCTCGATCACCTTGCCCTGGGACGTCCGGGCCTGCGGCCGGACGCCCTGGTCGAGCGCGGCCTGCGTCTGCGGCCCGACGACGCCGTCGCGGTACAGGCCGGCGGCCTTCTGGAGCGCCCAGACCGCCTGCTGGGTGTTGTGCCCGAAGTCGCCGTCCACGTCGGTGATGAAGTACCCGAGGTCGGCGAGCCGCTGCTGCAGCGCGGCGACCCGTTCGCCCTGGGCACCGGAGGCGAGGTCCGCCGGCGGCTCGGGCGCGGGCGGGGGCGCCGCCTCGGGCGGCGGCGTGGAGGCGGCCGGGCTCGGCGTGGGGGTTGCCTCGGGCGTGGGGGTGTCCGACGGCGTCGGGCTCGCCTCCGGCGTCGGCGTCGCCTCGGGGGTGGTCTCACTGGGCGAGGGCTCCGGCGACGGGCTCGTGCTCGGCTCGCCGGTGGGGCTCGCGGACGGCGAGACGGTCGCGGTCGGGCTCTGACCGCCTGCCTCGGGCGTCCCGCTGCCGCAGGCGGCGAGCAGCCCTGCGCTCACCGCCACGGCGCTCATCGCACCGATCGCGCGCAGCGCGCCCGGAGCTCGTCGTGCGTCCCTCATGTCCGTCCCCTCACACAGTCGTCCCCGCGAGGTCGCGCCTGCCGGCGCGTCCCTGCTCCCCTGTGTCTAACAGACGCACGGCGCGCCGAAGCCGTTGTCCCCCGACGGCGTGGCGTTCGTCACCAAATCGAGACCGGATTGTCCCTTTCGGAGCGGGTTCGGTCGGGGTCCTCCGCTGCGGCGGCGTCCGGGTCGGGCTGGGAGAGCCAGCTCTCGACCCCCGCGAGCAGCCGCGCCTTGGTGGACGACGACGCCCGGCTCGCCCTGATCGAGGACCTCGCCAGGGCCGCGAGCTCCCCGTCCGAGAAGCCGTGCTCGTGCCGGGCGGTCTCGTACTGGGCCACGAGCCGCGAGCCGAACAGCAGCGGGTCGTCCGCGCCGAGCGCCACCTGCGCCCCGGCGTCCACGAGCGTGCGCAGGGGAACCTCGCCCGGATCGTGATAGACCCCGAGGCTCACGTTCGACGCGGGATTCACCTCCAGGCTGACGCCCCGCTCCACCACCTCGGCCAGCACGCGTGGGTCCTCCGCCGCACGGACCCCGTGGCCCAGGCGGTCCGGGACCAGCTCGGCGAGCACCTCCCGGACATGGTCCGGGCCGAGCAGCTCACCACCGTGGGGGACGGCAGCCAGGCCAGCCCGCCGGGCGATGTCGAACGCGGGCCCGAACTCGGCGGTGTCGCCGCGACGCTCGTCGTTCGACAGGCCGAAGCCCACCACCTCGCCGGAGCCCTCGCCTGCGTACCGGGCGGCGAGCCGGGCGAGCGTGCGCGCGTCGAGAGGGTGCCGCATGCGCGAGGCCGCCACGATCACCGCCACCTCGATCCCGTGGGCGCGGCCCGCCTCCCGGGCGGCGTCGAGGACGATCTCGACGGCAGGCGTGATGCCGCCCACGAAGGGCGCGTAGGACGTGGGGTCCACCTGGAGCTCGAGCCGGCCAGAGCCTTCCGCCGCGTCGTCGGCCGCCGCCTCGTCGACCAGCCGCCGCATGTCCGCCTCCGACCGGACGCACGCCCGGGCAGCGTCGTACAGACGCTGGAACCGGAACCAGCCACGCTCGGTCGCGGGCACCCGGAGCGGGTCGTCGTCGACGAGCGCCTCAGGCAGCCGCACACCGTGCTGTGCCGCGAGGTCCACGAGCGTCGGGACGCGCATCGAACCGGTGAAATGGAGGTGGAGGTGAGCCTTCGGCAAGGTGGCCAGATCCCGCATCCGTGAAGTATGGCGAACGGGCGCCCCGCTGGCACCTCCAGGTGTGATCTGCATCATCCCCGCTTGTACCATTCGTCGCATCGTTGCTACGGGCGGGGGAGCATGGCGCAGACTCGGAGGAGCGGCGGAGTCGTCACCTGGGTGGTGCTCGGAGTGGTCGCCTGCGCCGCCCTGAGCGGCTTCGCCCGGGCGGCAGAGGGCGGCTCGGGCGGCCCGGGGGTGCCGGGCAGCCCCCCGGTGGCCGCCCCCGAGGGCGGGCCCGACGCCGGCTGGCTCGCCGCCACGGCCCGGGCGACCGACGTGCCGGCCCGCGCCCTGGAGGCGTACGCCCGCGCCGACCTCACCCTCTCCGTGACCGAGCCGGGCTGCGGCCTCCGCTGGACCCTCCTGGTCGGCGTGGGCGCCGTCGAGTCGTTCCACGGCACCTACGGCGGATCCCAGGTGGACGCCGACGGGCTGTCGCACCCACCCATCCTCGGCCCTGCGCTCGACGGCCGGCCCGGGTTCGCCTCGATCCCCGCCACCCGCCGCTCCACGGCGATGCACGGTGACCCCGTGTGGGACCACGCCGTCGGCCCGCTCCAGTTCCTGCCGTCCACCTGGGACCGCTGGGGGTCCGACGGCGACGGGGACGGCGACCGCGACCCCCACGACCTCGACGACGCGGCGCTCGCGGCGGGCCGCTACCTCTGCGCGTCGGGAGGCGACCTCACCACGGGCGACGGCGTCCGGCGCGCGCTCCTCGCCTACAACCGGTCGACGGAGTACGGCGAGCAGGTCCGGGAGAAGGCGTCAGCCGCCGCCGCGGCCGCGAGGTAGTGCCCTCGTCCGGCGTCTTCAGATCCAGCCGCGTTCACGGGCGACCGTCACCGCGGCGGTCCGGTCGGTGACGCCCAGCTTGGCGAACGCTCGGATGAGGTGCGTCTTGACGGTGGCCTCGGCGATGTACAGCTCGCGCCCCACCTCCCCGTTGGACAGCCCGCGGGCCACGAGCGCGAGGACCTGGGTCTCACGCGGCGTGGGTCGCTCGGCCACCGAGCGCACCGTGGACACGAGCCGCGTCGCCACGCTCGGCGCGAGCACCGTCTCGCCGCGCGCCGCCGCCTGCACGCCCGCCACCAGGTCCGCCCGGGGCGTGTCCTTGAGCAGGTACCCGGTGGCACCCGCCTCGACCGCCCGGAGGATGTCGCCGTCCGTGTCGTAGGTGGTGAGGACCACGACGCGGGGACGCGACCCGTGCGATCCGCCACCCGACAGGATCGCCGATGTGGCGGCCACCCCGTCCAGGACCGGCATGCGGAGGTCCATGAGCACGACGTCGGGTGCGAGCTCGGCGGCGAGAGCCACCGCCTCCGCGCCGTTCGCGGCCTCGCCCACGACGTCCAGGTCCGGCTCGACCGACAGCAGGCCCACGAGGCCGGACCGCACCACCGGATGGTCGTCGACCACCAGCACCCGGATCATGCCGAGCCTCCCGGGAGGGCGGCGCGCAAGGTCGTCCCGCCGGACGGTCCCGGGCCGACGTCGAGCGTCCCGCCCGCCTCCGTCACCCGTGCCCGCATGCCCGCCAGCCCGAAGCCGTCGGCGACGCCCTCGGGAAGTCCGCGGCCGTCGTCGGACACGCTGAGGACCGTGCGGTCCCCCTCCTGCGCGAGCCGCACGACGACGGCGCTCGCCCCGGCATGGCGCCGCACGTTGGCGAGCGCCTCCTGGGCCGCGCGGAGGAGCACCACCTCGGTGGGCGCGGAGAGAGACGGGACGTCGTCGGCCCGGACGTCGACGTGGACGCCGGTCTCGGCGCCGAACCGGGAGCCCAGCCGGGCGAGCGCCTGGGGGAGCGACGCGTCCTGGAGCGGCACCGGTGCGAAGGCCGCGACCAGCGCCCGTGCCTCGGCGAGGTTGTCGCGTCCCGTCTCCTCGACGATCCGGAGCCGCTCCCGGGCGTCGTCGTCATCCCCGCGGTCGAGGGCCGCCGCAGCGGCCTGTGCCTGCATGACCACGCTGGTGAAGCCCTGCGCGAGCGTGTCGTGGATCTCGCGCGCGAGGCGCTCCCGCTCGGCGAGCGCGCCCGCCTCGCGGTGCGACCGCGCGAGCTCGGCCTGGGCCGCGCGCAGCTCGCCCCACAGCCGCGCGTGCTCGTCCGCGCGCCGCATCGTCACCGACGTCCACAGGCCGAGGCCGACGGCGAACACCAGGGCCACGAGCAGCTGCGGCACCACGTGGACCAGGGTCGGGAGGTCGAAGCCGTCCGCGGAGGCGAGGCCTACCGCGATCGCCGCCGTGAAGACCACGCACGCGAGGACCGAGCGACGGAACGGCTCCAGCAGCATCCAGATGTGGGTGAAGGCGATGAAGAGCAGGAACTGCGCCGCGCCGCTCTGCGTGACGGCCACGGCCGCGCCGGCGATGAGCACGGCGACGTAGGCGGTCGCGCGTCGCTGGTCGCGGGACCGGGCGGCCGGTGCGCCCCACCCGACGTACGCGGCGACGATCGCGCCGAGCGCGCCGTAGACCAGGGCCAGCCGTTCCCCGGGCAGGTCTTCCAGCCACAGCGAGACGGCGGTGAGCAGCATGATCGCCCCGAACGCGACGTCCCACCAGACCACCTGGCGGCCCCAGGTGTCGTAAGGGCCGCCAGGTGCGGGCTCCTCGCCCGGGCCCGGGTGCGACCACCGGTTGCCCGACGACGAGCCGACGCGCTCAGCCGTCGTCACGGCGCCGCCACCGGAACGTGCGAGTGCCGACGACGAGTCCGACCAGGAGCCATGCCGCCAGTACAGCAGCCGTGAGGCCCTGCTGCCAGGTCCCCGACAGCTCCAGGACCACGAGCTCCTCGGGCAGGAAGACCGACCGCATACCCTGCGCCAGCCACCGCAGCGGGAAGACGGACGCCACGGCCTGCAGCCAGCTCGGCAGCGTGTAGAACGGGAAGAACACGCCCGACGTGAACTGCAGCACCAGGACCACCGGCGTGACCACCGCGGTCGCGGACCGGCCCGACCGGGGGACGGACGAGAACGCCACGCCCAGCACCGTTCCCGCGGCGGTGCCCAGCACGTAGACCCAGGTGAAGGTGAACCACCGGTCGGCGTCGGTGGGCAGCGGCACGTCGTACGCCAGGGCGGCGAGCGCGAGCAGGAGCGCCGTCTGGAGCGCCGACGTCACGAGGACCTGCACCACCTTGCCCAGGAAGTAGGCCGACGCCGGCAGCGGTGTGGCCCGCAGCCGCTTGAGCGTGCCGTCGTCGCGCTCCACGGCGATCGAGATGGCCATCGACTGGAAGCTCGTGAGCATCACGCCTGTGGCGATCATGCCGGGCAGGAAGTACCGCACGAAGTCGACCGTGACGTCGCCGGAGCCCTCGCCCTCGTTCCCGAAGACGGTGGCGAACAGGGCCAGCATCACCACCGGGTACAGGAAGAGAAAGATGACGGCGTCGCGCTCGCGGACGAAGGAGCGCAGCTCCACGCCGGCGCGGACGAGCGCCAGGGTGCCGATCCCCGGGAGCGGGGCCGTGCCGGCCTCGGGCTGCGCGGTCATGACGCCACCTTCGCGCGCTCGGGGGCGGCGCCGATCAGGTCGAGATAGACGTCCTCGAGGCTCGGCCGGGTCACCTGGAGGCCAGGGATCTCGCCGTCGGGCCACGCCACCTCGCGGGTGAGGCGGGCGACGAGCTCGGTCGGGCGCTCGGTGCGCTCCGAGCGTGGCTGCCCGTCCTGCGTCCAGGTCACCAGCGGTGTCCGGGCCTGTGCACCACCGAGGGTGCCGGGCGGACCCTGGGCGACGAGGGCGCCGTCGTGCACCACCAGCACCCGGTCCGCGAGCTGCGCGGCCTCGTCGAGGTAGTGGGTGGTGAGCAGGATCGTGGTGCCGCCGTCGCGCAGGGACTCGACGAGGTCCCAGAAGGAACGGCGGGCCTGCGGGTCGAAGCCGGTGGTGGGCTCGTCCAGGAAGAGCAGCTCGGGGCGGCCGACGATGCCGAGCGCCACGTCGAGGCGACGGCGCTGGCCTCCGGAGAGACTGCGCACGCGGGTGCGGACCTTCTCGGCGAGTCCGACCGAGGCGATCACCTCGTCCGGGTCGCGGGGCGACGGGTAGTAGCGGGCCGTCGCGCGGATGGTCTCCGCGACGGTGAGCTCACCGAGGTCACGTGACTCCTGCGTCACCACACCGAGGCGCGCCCGCCACGCCCTGCCCGCGTGGGCCGGGTCCTCGCCGAGGACGGCAACCTCGCCGGCGTCACGCTCCCGGAAGCCCTCGAGGATCTCCACGGTCGTGGTCTTGCCCGCGCCGTTGGGGCCCAGGACCGCGACGATCTCGCCACGGTCGATGTCCAGGTCCAGGCCCGCGACGGCGTGCTTGTAGCCCGTGCGTGGCGTGCCGTACCGCTTGCGCAGGCCGCGAACCCGCACGGCGCTGCTCGACGAGATGGTGCCCGTTGTGTCCATGTCGCCACGATGCTCCGCGGAGGGCTCGCGCCGGGACCCTCGCCTGGTGGAACGCTCGTCAACCGGTCGGTGGACGGGTGCGGCGAAGCTGGTTCGACCCACGGGCTCGGGTGCCGTACAGTTGTGCCTCGGTGATTGACGTCCGCGATGCTGAAGCGCACCCAGGGAGACCTGAGCCGGTTCGGTGGAACGGACTCGACCACGAAGGGTAGTGGCGCAATTGGTAGCGCAGCGGTCTCCAAAACCGCAGGTTGCAGGTTCGAGTCCTGTCTACCCTGCCAGCGTGATCCCCAGCGGGGCCGCGCGCAGCGGGGCCACGTCATGTGGCTTCGGCAACGCCAGTCCGCGCCGCCGCCAGGCGGTGCACACCGTGTCACGGAGTGGGGTACACCAGTGAGCGAGTCGCCGGCTGAGGCCGTGGGAGCACCGGCCGAGAGCGCCGCGGAGCGCCCGTCCAAGGGGCGCCCCAACGTGTTCGCCCGGATTGCCATCTTTGTCCGCCAGGTGGTTGCGGAGCTGAAGAAGGTCGTCTCGCCCACTCGCGCGGAGCTGATGACCTACACCTCCGTCGTGCTGGTGTTCCTGGTCGTGGTGATGATCTTCGTGACCGTGCTGGACTACGGCATCGGCGAGCTCGTCTTCTGGGTCTTCGGCGACTGACGCCGAACACCGGTCGCCCCTCAGGGGGCGACGCCCGGCCTCCCGGCCAGGCCAGTGGGCGTGCACGACGAGCGCCGTCCGGCGGCGTCGCGAGACAATTCTCGTCGTAACGCACACAGGTGCCGGGGCGTAGCCCTGGCACGGGAGAAGAAAGCAGGTTCGTTCGTGTCCCAGGATTCGCTGGACCAGACGGAGAACATCGACGTCACGCCCGACGCCATCGGCGACGAGGCGACCGTCGACGTGCCCGCGGACGCCGAGCCTGCCGACGCGGCGGACGCGGCCCAGGACGACGCGACGGAGCCCGAGGGCGACGACGCGGCCGAGGGCAGTGAGGACGAGCGCCCGTCCGACGAGGACGGCGACGTCGTCGAGGACGAGATCGCGGAGTTCAAGCGCACCCTGCGTTCGCAGCCGGGCGACTGGTACGTCATCCACTCCTACGCGGGCTACGAGAACCGTGTGAAGGCCAACCTGGAGAACCGCATCCAGAGCCTGAACATGGAGGACTACATCTTCCAGATCGAGGTCCCCATGGAAGAGGTGGCCGAGATCAAGAACGCGCAGAAGAAGATCGTGCGCCGGGTGCGTATCCCCGGCTACGTCCTCGTGCGCATGGACCTGACGGACGAGTCGTGGGGCGCCGTGCGCCACACGCCGGGCGTCACGGGCTTCGTCGGCCACACGCACCAGCCGGTGCCGCTGACGCTCGACGAGGTCTTCTCGATGCTGGCGCCCACGCTCGCCCCGAAGCCCGAGGCGGGCAAGAAGGCGGGCGGCGCCTCCGCGAAGGCGCCCGTCGAGGTCGACTTCGAGGTCGGCGAGTCGGTCACCGTCACGGACGGCCCGTTCGACACGCTTCCCGCGTCGATCTCCGAGATCAACGTCGAGGCCCAGAAGCTCAAGGTCCTCGTCTCCATCTTCGGCCGGGAGACCCCGGTCGAGCTGTCGTTCAACCAGGTCGCCAAGATCTGATTGCCGGCCGGGACTCCCGGCCGCGGCAGCACTGCAACCGGGTCATCGCCCAGGGCGTCGGCCCACAACACCAGAAAGAAGAGAAATGCCTCCCAAGAAGAAGGTCGCCGGCCTCATCAAGCTCCAGATCAACGCTGGTGCTGCGACCCCCGCGCCGCCGATCGGCCCCGCGCTCGGTCAGCACGGCGTGAACATCATGGAGTTCTGCAAGGCCTACAACGCGGCCACCGAGTCGCAGCGCGGCAACGTGATCCCGGTGGAGATCACGGTCTACGAGGACCGTTCCTTCACCTTCATCACGAAGACCCCGCCGGCCGCGGAGCTCATCAAGAAGGCCGCCGGCGTGGCCAAGGGCTCGGCCACCCCGCACACCACCAAGGTCGCCTCGCTGACCGCGGACCAGGTGCGCGAGATCGCCACCCAGAAGCTTCCGGACCTGAACGCGAACGACCTCGACGCCGCGTCGAAGATCATCGCGGGCACGGCCCGTTCCATGGGCATCACCGTCCAGGGCTGATCCAGCCCGTCCGGCGCCTCGGCGCCGGGCACCACGAGTGGGAGGGCCGTCAGGCCCGACACGACCACAAGGAGAAAAGAAACATGGCACAGCACAGCAAGGCCTACCGGGCCGCCGCGGAGAAGATCGACCGCGACAACCTCTACTCGCCGCTCGAGGCGGTCCGTCTCGCCAAGGAGACGTCCACCACGAAGTACGACGCCACCGTCGAGGTCGCGTTCCGTCTCGGCGTGGACCCCCGCAAGGCGGACCAGATGGTCCGTGGCACCGTGAACCTGCCCCACGGCACCGGCAAGACCGCCCGCGTGCTGGTCTTCGCGAACGGCGCCAAGGCCGAGGAGGCCCGTGCCGCGGGCGCCGACATCGTCGGTGGCGACGAGCTCATCGACCAGGTGGCCGGTGGCTTCACCGACTTCGACGCCGCTGTGGCGACGCCGGACCTGATGGGCAAGGTCGGTCGTCTCGGTAAGGTCCTGGGCCCCCGTGGTCTCATGCCGAACCCGAAGACCGGCACCGTGACGATGGACGTGACCAAGGCTGTCACCGACATCAAGGGCGGCAAGATCGAGTTCCGCGTGGACAAGCACTCGAACCTGCACTTCATCATCGGCAAGGTCTCGTTCGACGAGACCAAGCTGGTCGAGAACTACGCCGCGGCGCTGGACGAGGTGCTCCGTCTCAAGCCGTCCGCCTCGAAGGGCCGGTACATCACCAAGGCCACGATGGCGACGACGATGGGCCCGGGCATCCCCCTGGACCAGTCCCGCACCACGAAGCTCCTCGAGGAGGCCTGAGCCTCCTCGCTGACCGAGGCTGAGCCTCGGTAGAGCAGGCTGCACGACGGCGGCCGGAGTAGGAGACGCGCGCACCGCCCGTGTAGACCGTGGTCGCGGCCCAGGCCGACACGGCGCCGCACGACGCCGGGGGCGGCGTGGGGGTGGGGGTCGGCTTCGGCGTGGGGCTGACCGTGGGCGTCGGGGTGGGCGTCGGGGTCGGGGTGGGGGTCGGGGTGGGCGTGCCGGGCGGCGGGGTGCCGGTGCCGGAGCCGAGCCGCTGGCCGACCACGTTCGCGAGCTGGTAGCTGTTGGTGGCGTCCCAGTTGATCGACCACGTCATGACGCCGCCGATCTTGCCGTACGGCGTGGTGGGCCGGAATGAGCCGCAGCTCGTACCCTTCTCCAGGCAGTCCACCGCGGCGACGACGTTGGCGATCGGCTGGTAGCCGCCGCCCGCCGCCCTCTGGACGGCCGGCACACCGATGCCCACCTGGTCGGGGCGCAGCCCCATCTCGAGCTGGATGCAGGTCAGCGCCGTGAGGAAGTCCACGGTGCCCTGCGAGTAGACCTTCTGGTCGCAGCCCATCATGGTGCCCGAGTTGTAGTACTGGGTGTTGACGATCGTGAGGATGTCCTTGATCTTCAGCGTGAGCTGGTAGTAGGGCATCGTCGTGGCCTGGTAGTCGATGGTCTGCGGGGCCATCGTGATGATCAGGCTCGGGCCGGCCAGGGCTCGGAGCTGGCGCAGCGCCTGCTCCATGTACGTGGCGTTGATGCCGTGCTCGAGGTCGATGTCGACGCCGTCGAACCCGTACTGCTGCATGAGAGCCCAGGCGGAGTTCGCGAAGTTGGTCGCCTGGGTCGCGTTGGTGACGAGGACGTTGCCCTTCTCGCCACCCACGGAGAGCACGACCTTGCGGCCCTGCGCCTTGAGCGCCGCAAGGTCCGTCTTGAACTGCGCGTCGGTGTAACCACCCAGCTCGGAGGAGGCGACGGTGAAGGTGATGCCGCCGGGGGAGGTCGTGGAGGCGTCGGCGAAGGCGACGGCGACCAGGTTGTAGGCGGCGGGGATCTGCGACAGACGCAGGGTCGTGGACCCGTTGTTGAAGTTGTGCCAGTAGCCGGTGAGCCACTGGGCGCCGGTCGCGGCGGGCGCGACGGCGGCGGGAGCGGGGGCCGCGGTGACGGCCGGTGCGGCCGTGGCGACGACGGCGCCGGTGAGCGTGGCGGTGATGCCGGCGGCGACGAGCGCCACCAGCACGCGGGGAATCCGTGGGACGTGCATGTTTCCTCCTTGAGGGGCGGGCTTGTCCACGGTATTCGTTAGGAGTCTTTCTGTGGATGAGGGAAGTCCCGTACATCACCCGCTGGGACGTATCAAGGGGGAGCGCGACCCCTCTTTCCCTGG
The DNA here is from genome assembly GCF_057158775.1 of Antribacter sp. NEAU-D49. NCBI lineage: Bacteria > Bacillati > Actinomycetota > Actinomycetes > Micrococcales > Promicromonosporaceae > Antribacter > Antribacter sp. NEAU-D49. The sequence continues at coordinate 31,124 of NZ_JBXTSN010000013.1, forward strand.
TGACCGACCATCAGCGCATCGAGCCGGGAGAGGGGTGAAACCCGCATGGGCAGCACCTTTCGCCGCCTGGCCTCAGGAAGGGCCGCTCTAGACTCGGGAGGTCCAAACCCTGTGCGTCCCGTCACGGCGGGCGCCGTGCACCCCATCGGCGATGCGATGACACGACCCACCGATTCCCAGCCGGGCGTCGACGACCAGACCGGGGCAAGCCTCGGTGACCGCGCGGCGTTCGCGCTCCTCGAGTTCCGGGAAGGGCGGCAGCAGGCGCTGGGCGACCTGATCCGCGAGGCGACGCCGCTGCTGTGGCACACGGTCCGCGCCCAGGGGGTCGCCCATCAGGAAGCGGACGACGTGGTGCAGCACACGTGGGCGGCGCTCGTGAAGCACGCCCACACGATCTCCGAGCCGCACGCCGTGCTCAAGTGGCTGCTCGTCACAGCGCGGCGGGCGGCCTGGGAGGCCGTGCGCAAGTCGCGGGACGACCTGAAGCGCCGGACGGAGCTGCCCGACGACAGCCCGGACCACCCGGCGTCGCTCCCGTCCTCCGACCCGCTCCCGGACACCCAGGTGCTCCAGGAGGAGCGGGACCAGATGTTGTGGACCTCGTTCCGGCAGCTGCCGGAACGTTGCCAGGAGCTGCTGCGGCTCGTGTCGCTCGCAGACCGTCCGGACTACCGGGCGATCTCGGCGGCGATCGGCATGCCGATGGGCAGCATCGGATCGACGCGCGGACGCTGCCTTGCCAAGCTGCGCACCATCCTTGACGAGCAGGGGGACTTCTCGTGGACGACCTGACCTTGGGCCCGGACGAGCTGGGCCCCGACGGCCTCGCCTACGACCCCGGCGAGGCACCCGACGACGTGGACGTGGCGGTGCTCGCCGCCGTCGCGCGCCTCAGCAACCTTGTCGACCCGGTGCCGGCCGGGCTCGTGGAGCGGTCGCAGTTCGCGGCCACGCTCGCGAACCTGGAGTGCGAGGTCATGGAGCTCTCGTACATCGACGCTCCCCTCACCGGGGTGCGAGGAAGCGACTCGCTGGGCGGCGGTGAGGCGCCTCCTGTGGAGGCGCGGACCATCACCTTCACGCACGACACGCTGACCGTGATGATCTCCCTCTCCGCCGTCGACGGCGGACGGGTGCGCGTGGACGGCTGGGCGGCCCCCGCGGGTGCCCTGACCATCGAGCTGTTCCGCCCGGGCGCCGACGTGCTGTCCGTGGAGTCCGACGAGGACGGGCGGTTCGCGTTCGAGTCCGTCGACCGCGGGCCTGCGAGCCTCGTGGTGCGTCGGGTCGGTGCCGAAGGCGGCGCCGTGAGCACGCCCGTCATCGAGCTCTGACGCGCACCGCCCCGACCGGGGCGGTGCGTCAACCGGGCGGCTACGAGCCGCCACCACCGGCTGCACGGGGGTACTGCCGGACTCGTGAGACATCCGACGATCGAGAGGTACTTCAGTGAGCGAGCCCATGCCTGAGCGCGTCCTGCGTGTTCGTGACCACGCGGACGGCGGCTGGCGCCCCGTCCGCGAGCTCGACCCCGCGAGCGCGCAGCGCCGCCGCGGCGGCCGTATCGCGCCGACCCGGTACGTGGCTGACCGGCTGATCATCCGCGGCATCCCGGGCGCCGACGACGACGCCGTCATCGCCGCTGCCATCGCCGCCGCCCAGCGCCGTGGTCTTGCCTTCACACTCCAGGAGGCTCCGGTCGCGGCCTCGCGCGGCGAGGTGCGGCGTACCGCCGTGTCGCTCGTCGTAGAAGGCGACGACGCCGACGCCTGGGACCTCCTCGACGAGGCCGTCGCCGAGCTGGGCGACGAGGAGCGGGTGCGGGCGGGGTTGGATCATGTGTTGGTGGGGCACCGGGTCGGCATCGGGTTTGTACAGCCTGGTGGCCCGAAGCCGGGGCATCGGCCAGGGCCTCCGCCGCAGCGAAAGCTTGCCGAGGGCCCCACTCCGTTCGTCTCAGCGGAAGGCGTGCGCCGCCCCGTCGTCGCCGTGGTCGACACCGGCATCGGTCAGCACCCCTGGTTCGACGACAGTGCTGCTGTCCTCCGGGACGTGACGCTCGATGGCAGCCCGATCGGCACCTTCTCGGCCGAGGAGCCGAACGGTGATGCGGTTCCGGAGCGATCCACAGAGGGCGACGTCCTGCCGAGCCACGCTGGCCACGGTACGTTCATCGCCGGCGTTGTGCACCAGGCTTGCCCAGAAGCGGTCCTGCTACCTGTTCGGGTGCTGGGCACCGACGGACTCGTTTCCGAGTGGGATCTGGCAAGGAGCCTGGAGCGGCTGCTTGACTACCACCTGCGCGGTGCGACGGGTGAAGAGGACCACGGTGGTGTCGACGTGGTCATCCTCGCTTGTGGCTTTGCACCTGAGTCGGTCGACGACGACGACTATGACGGCGTGCTGCGCGGTGTGCTCCGCGACCTCCGTCGCGAGGGCGTCCTCATTGTGGTTTCTTCGGGTAACGACGGATCCCAGTCGCCGGTCTTCCCGGCGGCCTGGGCGCCGGAGGTGGTGCATGTTGATGGCTACGTGGCGCCCGCAAACCCAGCCGATATTACGGACGACTACCCGCCGCTGCTCGTCGTCGGGGCAGAGAACCCGAACGGAACACTCGCGGAGTTCAGCAACGACGGCCCCTGGGTCACGACAAGCCGCCCAGGGGTAGAGATTCTAAGCACAATGCCGGTCACGTATGACGGCCCTCTGGCTCCCGAGACTCGTCGTGTTGACGGCGAGCAGGAGTCGCTGGACGTGGACGATTTCACCGGCGGGTTTGCCTTCTGGAGCGGTACCTCGTTCGCGGCCCCCGTGCTTGCCGGTGAGCTCGCGGCCTCGCTGATCGAGCGGCGGGCTCTGGGGCAGGCCGGGGATTACAGCGATCGCTTCTCCCGGGTCTCCGCCTCGTGGGATGCTGTCTACTCTGTGGAGGGGCTGTACCGGGCGCCCGCCGTGTGACGGGAGCCGAGGGGGTGCGTACATCCGATGCCGGAAGCTCTGTGGGACGAGCTCACCGCACGGCTGGAGGAGGCGCGGGAGCACAGCGTCCGCACTGGATCGGCGACCGCCCATGCGTTGTACGAGGCGCTCGCTGCAGACCTTGAGGCGGTACCCGCGCCCGAGGAGCCGGCCCAGGCGGGCATGCACGCCGCGCTGCTCGTTCGCACCTACCTTGGCCTCACGACTTGTCTGATCCGGCAGGCTGGAACTGAGGTGCGGGTTCGTGACGTGCTGGCACGGGCCGACCAGGTGGCGTCATCGTCGGGTCGGCCCGAGCTGTCCGGACTGATTGCCGGTCAGCGTGGGTACCTCCTTATGCGAGCGGGCCGCCCACGCGATGCATTGGACGTCCTCGATCGAGCGCTTGAGCTGCACGGGGCGCAGGACCACCGTGACCGCGCAACGTCTCACCTCAACCGCGGCAACGTCCATGCGGAACTGGGCGAGTTCCAGGCATCGCTCGCCGACTACGAGGCCGCGCACGAGCATGCGGTCGCGCTCGATCATGCGTTTATCGCGGCTTACGCCTTGCACAACATCGGCGCTGCTCGGCTACTGCTCGGCGATGTTCCGGGTGCTCTGGGAGACATGGCTCGGGCGGCTGAGGTGGACCCCGAGATCTCCGAGGGGGTCGTCCTGCTTGGCCGGGCCGAAGCGCTCTTCGACGCTGGACTCCTCGCCGATGCTGAAGCGCTCCTCGTCCGGGCTATACCCCAGATCACCGCGGAGAGCCTCCGGATCGACCGAGCCGAAGCCGAGTATTACCGTGCGCGGTGCTTGCTTGCTCTCCGGAGGTACGACGAGGCGCAGGCCCTCGCGCGCCAGTCCCGTCGTCACTTCGAGCGCGTCGGCTACACCTCGCGCGCGGTCCTCGCTCGGGTCCTCGAACAGGAGGTCGCGCTCACGCCGACCCGGCTGGAAGGGACCGCCAACCGCGCGACCGCGCGCCGCCGAGCGCGCACCTCCCTTGCGGCGGCTCAGGCGGGGGACGCCGCGGGACCGGTGCTCGGCCACCACCCCGGTCACGCCGCACGCCTGATCGCCTCCCAGTGGTTCCTCGCAGCAGGCGATCTCCCCGCGGCCCGCGAGGCGCTGGAGACGGTCCCACGCGACACCGAAGGCGCACCGCTGACCTTCCGCCTCCAGCGCTACGTCGCCGCCGCCGAGCTCGCCTTCGCCGAGGGCGACCGTCGCCGTGGGCTCCGGGCGGTCCGCGACGGGTTCGCGCTCCTGGCTGAGCACCGCTCGCGCCTCGGCAGCGTCGAGTCGGTGACGGCGGCTGCCGTGCACGGCGTCGAGCTCCAGTGGGTCGACGTCCGCGCAGCGCTCCAGACGGGCCGTGCCACCGCCCTCTTCGATGCGTTGGAGCGCGGTCGCGCGGTGGGCGCGGGAGCCGGCCGCGTCACCCCGCCCGACGACCCCGAGGCGGCTGCCCTCCTCACCGAGGCCCGCGGCCTGCTGGCCAAGGCGCGGGAGCTGCCCGCCACGGGTGGCCGTTCGGTCACCGCCGAGCGCGAGGCGCTCACTCGCAAGGCGCGCCGCCTCCAGGCGGAGGTTCGCGAGCGGTCCTGGCGGCATGCCGGAGAGACCGTCGCCGATCGCGCGGTCACTGCGCGCGAGGTGTCTCGGCTGCTCGCAGCCCGGGACGACGGCGCGGTCGTCGTCAACTTCTCGGTCGTCGACGGTCGCCTCCGTGCGGTCCGTATCGGTGCGCGCGGCACCACGATGCTCGACCTCGGTCCGATCACCGACATCGCCGAGCGCGTGCGCCGCGTGCGAGCCGACCTGGTCATCACCGCGAACGACCTGATCCCTGCTCCGCTCCGGGGCGCCGCACGGGGTTCGCTCGAACGCAGCCTCAAGGCCCTGGACGAGGCCCTCGTCGCGCCCCTCGGCGCGTGTGGCGACCTGTATGTCGCCACGCGCGAGCCACTGCTCAGCATCCCGTGGTCGGCGCTCCCCTCTCGAGCCGGCCGACGCACGTCCGTGCGGTCGTACGTCGCGCGCGGCCGCACCCACGCTGCCCCGACCGGGGGCCGCCGGATCTTCGCGGCTGCGGGCCCCGGAGTTGACGAGGGCGAGTCGGAGGCACGCGCGGTCGGCGCCGTGTGGGCTGGCGCGGTGCTCGACGGCGCATCGCCCGCCGCTGAGAACAACACTGTGCAGGCTCCGGGGCCGGTTAACGAGCACAATGTTGTTCTCGTCGGGGCCTCCGCGTCAGCCCAGGCGGCTCCTGCTCCGGCGACCGTCCCGCCCGAGGCGACCCGTCCGGCGTCGGGCAGCGCGGCCGAGCGCGTGCGGGAGGTGTCCGTGGTGACCGGCGCCGCCGCCACGACTGACGCAGTACGTGAGGCCCTCGCCACGGCCGACGTGGTGCACCTCGCCACTCACGGTCAGCACGACGCCGACAACCCGCTGTTCGCCTCGATCGAGCTGGCCGACGGGCCCCTGTTCGCCCACGAGCTGGACGGCCTGCGGCTTCCGGGCTCGGTGGTGGTGCTCTCGTCGTGCGAGGTGGGCGGTCACACGGCCGTGCTCGGGGGAGAGGTCCTGGGGCTCACGTCTGTCCTGCTGCGGCTCGGCGCCCGTGCCGTGATCGCCTCGGTGGCCCCGCTCTCCGACGCGCTCGCCGCCGAGGTGATGCCGAGGCTCCATGAGCACTTACGCGACACCGACGACCCCGAGGCGGCGCTCGCGGCTGCCGTCGCCGACGTGTCCGAACCTGTCCCGCTGGTCTGCTTCGGGTCGGTCGAGGGCCTGGTCTGAGGCCTTTGTCGATATACACCCTTTTTCGAGTAACGTGTGATCGCCATGGAAGATCCAAGTTCGAGGCAAGGAAAAATCTTGATGCGCAGGTTTCTTGGGCGTGCGGCCGTTGTCGCCGTCGTCGCGTTCGGGGCCCTCGGGATGCCGGCGACCGCTGTCGCATACGACGCGCCGGTGGTCGTTGAAGGCGAAGGCGGAGAGGTGACCAACCCGTACACGGTCGGTCACTGAGCCACCGCAGCACGGTCGAGGCCCCACCGCAGACGCTGCGGTGGGGCCTCGCCCATTTGAGTCCGACTCCCGCCGTCCGGCAAACGCTTCCCCTGTAACGATCCATACCGCCGATTGAGGACCCAGGCTCAGCGCCCGTACCGTTGCCCCGGTCTGCCCCGCCGGGGCGCGGGAAGAGGTGGACGCGAGGTGTGGCCCGAGCTCGAGGCGGAGCTGCTCGCTGCCCGCGACCTGCACTTCCGGTCACGGCTCGCGGAGGCGTTGCGGCTGTTCCGGCGGATCCTGGCCCGTCTGCGTCAGGTCGACCCCGCCACCCTGACCACGGAGGACCGCGCCCGCTGGTCCGACGCGATGGTCCGGTCGCTCATGGGCGAGGCGTTCGGGGTGCATGCGCAGACGTCGGACCTGGATGCCGCCCTGACGATCCTCGACGACGCGGCCCGGCACGCCGCGCAGGCGCCGGACGACCTGCGCCCACGGCTGGTGGCCGTCGCCACCGGCTACCGGGGTCTTGTTCTCCTGCGCTCGGGCAGGTCAGCGGCCTCGGTGCCGCTCTTCGACAGCGCGCTCGCCACCGCCGGTGCGGTCGCCACCGCCGGGAGCCCTGCGACCACGTCGCCCTTCAGCGCGACGACCCTCCCCGACCGCGACCTCGCAACGCTCCACGTGAACCGGGGTGCGGCGCTCACCGACCTCGGCAGGCTGGCGCCCGCGATCCGCGACTACGAGGCGGCGATCGCCGTCGCCCGCCGCGGCGGCCTCCCCGCCATCGCCGCGCTGGCACTGCACAACATCGGGTTCGTCCGCTACGCGCTCGGCGACCTGCCGGGCGCGCTCCGTGCGATGAACGACGCTCGGGCCACCGCGCCCGACCGGGAGGACGGCGTGCTCGACATCGGCCGGGGTGCCGTCCTGTTCGAGGCCGGACTGCTGGAGGACGCAGAGCGGGTCCTTGCCGCGGCTCTCGGCCGGATGCGGGGCGCGGGGCGCAGCCTGGACCGGGCGGAGGTCGAGTACTACCGCGCACGCTGCCTCCTCGCCCTCCACCGGTACGACGAGGCCCGGCGCAGTGCCGCCTTCATCCGCCGGCACGACGTCCGCAGCGGCCACGGGCCGCGCGCAGCCCTGGCGCGCGTCTTCGAGCTCGAGGTGGACGCGGCCGAGGTGCGGGACGCGGTGCGAGCCGGCAGGTCGGTTCCGCGCGCGCTCGCCCGGCGCCGCGCCCGCCGCGCGCTGGCCGTCGCCTCGCACGCGGACGGCGCCGGAAAGGTGCTCGGACGGGAGTCCGGCGGCGCGGCCCGGCTCGTCGCCGCGCAGTGGTACCTGGTCGCCGGCGACGTGGAGGAGGCCGCACAGCTCCTCGGGGCGCTGCCCCGGGGCTTCGCCGGCGCGACCCTCACCCACCGCGTCCAGTACTACGGCACGCTCGCCGAGCTGGCGTTCGCCACCGGGCGGCGCGCGGCCGGACTCCGCGCCGTCCGCTCCGGCTACGGGTTGCTCATCGCCCACCGGGCGCGGCTCGGCGCCGTCGAGTCGATCGCGGCCGCGGGCACGCACGCCGTGACGATCCAGCTCGTCGACGTCCGCGCCGCCTTCGCCACGGGGCGCGCCTCGGCCGTCTTCGACGCGATCGAGCGGGGCCGGGCGATGGGCGCGGGGTCGGGACGGCTCACGCCGTCGGGCGACCCGGGCGCGGCCGCGCTGCTCACCCAGGCCAGAGGGCTCCTCGCCCAGGCGAGGCACCTGCCGGCGGGGTCCGCCGAGCGCGAGCGGCTCACCGCCACCGCACGCGCCCTGCAGGAGCAGGTCCGCGAACGCACCTGGGTGCACGCGGGCGACGCGGACGTGATTCGGCCCGTGACCGCGCGGGAGCTGCGCAAGGCTCTGGCCGACGGCGGCGCGGGCACCGTCGTCGCGAGCCTCGCCACGTTCGGTGGCCGGGTGGTCGCGGTCCGCGTCGACGCCCACGGCACCCGCCTGCTCGACCTCGGCGACCCCGCCGTGGTGGCCGAGCAGGCGCACCGCGTCCGGGCCGATCTGGCGGTCGTCGCCAACCCCTTCGTCCCGGCCCCGCTCCGGGCCGCAGCCTGGCGCTCGCTCGCTCGCGGCCTGGACCGCCTCGACACGACGCTCGTCGCGCCCCTGAGGGCGTCCGGGCCGCTGCATGTCGTGGCGCGGCACCCGTACGTCAGCCTGCCGTGGTCGGCGTTCCCGTCGCGGCGGGGCCTGGCCACCTGGGCTCGGTCCTACGTGGCGCGCGGCCGCCCGGTCCCGCCCGACGACGGCGGTGCTCACCGCGTGCTCGTCGCCGCCGGCCCGCGCGTGGCCGAGGGGCCGGCCGAGGCGCTCGCGGTAGGGGCGGTCTGGCCGGGCTCCCTCGTCCTCCTGGGCGCGGACGCCACCACCCAGGCGGTGCGCGACGCGCTGGCCACGCACGACGTGGTGCATCTCGCGGCCCACGGCCGGCACGACGCCGCCAACCCGCTCTTCGCCTCCGTCGACCTCGCCGACGGCCCGCTGTTCGCCCACGAGCTCGACGGCAGCCGGCTCCCAGGGTCCGTGGTGGTGCTGTCGTCCTGTGAGGTGGGCGCGTCCTCGCCGCGTGGCGGGGGAGAGGTGCTGGGGCTGACCTCCGTCCTGCTGCGCCTCGGGGCCCGTGCGGTGATCGCGTCGGTCGCGCCCCTGTCCGACGCGGTCGCCGCCAAGGTCATGCCCCGGCTCCACGCGGAGCTGCGGGCGGGGCGGTCGCCTCAGGCAGCGCTCGCGACGGCGCTCGCGGAGGAGCCGGAGCCGGTGCCGCTGGTCTGCTTCGGTTCGGTGGAGGGGCTGGCGCCGTGAGGTGTGGCGCGATGCACAGGCCCGCGAGTGTGCAAGACCCCCCAGCCATCGTGTAAGTTGACCTAGTAACCCAAGACCGCCGGTCGTCCGACGCTGCCTGGCAACAGGAGAGCAGAAGACCGAAGTCCCGCGAATGCGGAGCCTGCGTAGGTGAACGAACTCGAGCACGGCTTGCCGTGCTGCCCGAGCCCCGTGCGCCTGCGCCGGGGCTCTTTTCTTTCGGGGCGGAGATGCCGGTGGTACCACCACCGGAAGGATTGCCATGGCGAGGCCGGACAAGGCAGCCGCCGTCGCGGAGATCGCGGAGAAGCTCCGCGGTTCGAACGCGGCCGTGCTGACCGAGTACCGCGGGCTCACCGTCGCGCAGCTGAAGACGCTGCGTCGGTCGCTCAGCGGCAACGCAACCTACGCCGTGGTGAAGAACACGCTGACCGCCATCGCGGCGAAGGAGGCCGGTGTCGAGGGTCTCGACGCCGAGCTGGCTGGTCCTTCCGCGATCGCGTTCGTGACCGGTGACCCGGTCGAGGCCGCGAAGGGTCTGCGTGACTTCGCCAAGGCGAACCCTGCACTGGTCATCAAGGGCGGTGTCCTCGACGGACGCGCCCTGACCGCCGCAGAGGTCACCAAGCTCGCGGACCTCGAGTCCCGCGAGGTCCTGCTGGCCAAGGCGGCCGGCGCGATGAAGGGCAAGCTGTCCCAGGCTGTCTACGCCTTCACCGCGAAGCCCGCCCAGGTCGCCCGCATCATCGATGCCCTGCGTCAGAAGCAGGAATCGGAGGGCGCAGCCGCCTGACCAGGTGGCAGCGCCGATAAACACCCCCTGCTTCTGGCGGGCTGACAGCCCGCGAAGCGATTACCGAAAGGAACGCCGATCATGGCGAAGCTCAGCACCGACGAGCTCCTGGCCGCTTTCGAGGAGCTCACCCTCATCGAGCTCTCCGACTTCGTGAAGGCCTTCGAGGAGAAGTTCGACGTCACCGCCGCCGCTCCGGTGGCCGTTGCCGGCGTTGCCGGCCCCGCGGCCCCCGCCGAGGAGGTCGAGGAGAAGACGGAGTTCGACGTCATCCTCGAGGCCGCCGGCGACAAGAAGATCCAGGTCATCAAGGAGGTGCGCGCCCTCACGTCCCTCGGTCTCAAGGAGGCCAAGGACCTGGTGGACGGCGCCCCCAAGCCCGTCCTGGAGAACGTTGCCAAGGACGCCGCCGAGAAGGCCAAGGCCGCTCTCGAGGGCGCCGGCGCCACGGTCACCGTCAAGTGATCTCGCGGGCGGCCTGAGGTCCTCGTGCCCCACGGCGCCCGCACTGTTTGACGCGAGGCCCGCACCCCTGGTGGGGTGCGGGCCTTCGCGTGTCTTCTGCTCGTACGTCTCGTAGGCTCACTCAGACGCCCCACTGGACGGTGGACCGGTTGCGGATACGCACCAATTCACCGGTTCGACGTGCGCGTACTGAGGCAAGTAGACATACTTGAACTCATTAGGTATGCTAGCGCTTTGCGCCCGCGTGTGCCCTCGACGCCTCCACTGCCATCACGTATCCCCTGGTCATCAAGCCACCCGCATCCCTGTTGAGGGATGCCCTGTGGCGACCGGTCACGTGGCAGTTTGCATCCTGCAGCACCGCAGAGCGTACAGCGTTCACCCGAACTGCAGGGAAGGACCCCTCTTGGCTGCCTCGCGCACCCCTTCAGCTCCGTCCGCCGACGCCATCGCGAACCGCACCGCCTCCCGTCGCGTCTCTTTCGCCAAGATCTACGAGCCCCTCGAGGTCCCCGACCTGCTCGGTCTGCAGACCGAGAGCTTCGACTGGCTCCTGGGCAACTCCGCCTGGCAGTCCAGGGTCGAGGCTGCCCTCGAGGCCGGCCGTAACGACGTCCCTGCGACGTCGGGTCTTGAGGAGATCTTTGAAGAGATCTCGCCGATCGAGGACTTCGGAGCCTCGATGTCGCTGTCGTTCTCCAACCACCGCTTCGAGCCGCCAAAGTACACGGCCGACGAGTGCAAGGAGAAGGACTTCACCTATGCGGCCCCGCTGTTCGTCACCGCGGAGTTCGTGAACTACACCACCGGTGAGATCAAGAGCCAGACCGTGTTCATGGGCGACTTCCCGCTCATGACCGAGCGTGGCACGTTCATCATCAACGGGACCGAGCGCGTCGTCGTCTCCCAACTGGTGCGCTCGCCCGGCGTCTACTTCGAGCGTACGGCCGACAAGACGAGCGACAAGGACATCTTCTCCGCGAAGATCATCCCGTCGCGCGGTGCCTGGCTCGAGTTCGAGATCGACAAGCGGGACGCCGTGGGCGTCCGCGTCGACCGCAAGCGCAAGCAGTCCGTGACGGTGCTGCTCAAGGCGCTGGGCATGCCGGAGGCGCAGATCCGCGAGGAGTTCGCCGACTTCCCGTCGGTCCTGGACACCCTCGAGAAGGACCACGTCCACACCGAGGACGAGGCCCTCGTCGACCTGTACCGCAAGATCCGCCCGGGCGAGCCGCCCACGGTGGAGGCCGGCCGCGCCCTGCTGGAGAACTTCTACTTCAACCCGAAGCGTTACGACCTCGCGAAGGTCGGCCGCTACAAGGTGAACAAGAAGCTCGGCCTGGACGCGCCGCTGTCCGACTCGACCCTCTCGGTCTCCGACGTCGTGGCGACCATCAAGTACATGGCCGCGCTGCACGCCGACCACGTCACGCTGCCCGGCGTCCGCAACGGTGAGCCCGTGGAGGTGCGCGTCGAGACCGACGACATCGACCACTTCGGCAACCGTCGCATCCGCGCCGTCGGCGAGCTGATCCAGAACCAGGTCCGCACCGGCCTGTCCCGCATGGAGCGCGTCGTCCGCGAGCGCATGACCACGCAGGACGTCGAGGCGATCACGCCGCAGACGCTGATCAACATCCGCCCCGTCGTGGCGTCGATCCGCGAGTTCTTCGGTACGTCGCAGCTGTCGCAGTTCATGGACCAGAACAACCCGCTCGCCGGCCTGACGCACAAGCGTCGTCTGTCCGCGCTGGGCCCGGGTGGTCTGTCCCGTGACCGCGCGGGCATGGAGGTCCGTGACGTCCACCCGTCGCACTACGGCCGCATGTGCCCGATCGAGACCCCTGAGGGTCCGAACATCGGTCTCATCGGCTCGCTGGCGTCGTTCGGCCGCATCAACCCGTTCGGCTTCATCGAGACGCCGTACCGGAAGATCGTCGATGGCAAGGTCACGGACGACGTCCTGTACCTGACGTCGGACGACGAGGACCGCCACATCATCGCGCAGGCCAACACGCCGCTCGCGGCGGACGGCTCGTTCGCGGCCGACCGCGTCCTGGTCCGCACCAAGGGTGGCGAGACCAACGACGTGCCGAGCAGCGACGTCGACTACATGGACGTCTCGCCGCGCCAGATGGTGTCGGTCGCGACGGCCCTCATCCCGTTCCTCGAGCACGACGACGCGAACCGCGCCCTCATGGGTGCCAACATGCAGCGTCAGGCCGTGCCCCTGGTCCGTTCCGAGGCGCCGCTCGTGGGCACCGGCATGGAGCGCCGTGCGGCCATCGACGCCGGCGACGTCATCGTGGCCACCAAGCCCGGTGTCGTCACCGAGGTCTCGGCCGACCTGGTGCTCGTGGCGAACGACGACGGCACGACCGGCTCGTACCGCATCAAGAAGTTCGTGCGCTCCAACCAGGGCACGAGCTACAACCAGCGCGTCCTGGTCGACGCCGGCCAGCGGGTCGAGATCGGCTCCGTCCTCGCGGACGGCCCGGCGACCGACGAGGGCGAGCTCGCGCTCGGCCGCAACCTTCTCGTGGCGTTCATGTCGTGGGAGGGCCACAACTACGAGGACGCCATCATCCTCAGCCAGCGCCTGGTGGAGGACGACGTCCTCTCCTCGATCCACATCGAGGAGCACGAGGTCGACGCGCGCGACACCAAGCTGGGCCCCGAGGAGATCACGCGGGACATCCCGAACGTCTCCGAGGACGTCCTCGCCGACCTGGACGAGCGCGGCGTCATCCGCATCGGCGCCGAGGTGGGCGCGGGCGACATCCTCGTCGGCAAGGTCACGCCCAAGGGTGAGACCGAGCTGACCCCGGAGGAGCGCCTGCTGCGCGCCATCTTCGGCGAGAAGGCCCGCGAGGTGCGCGACACGTCCCTCAAGGTGCCTCACGGCGAGTCCGGCACGGTCATCGGCGTGCGCGAGTTCAACCGCGAGGACGGCGACGAGCTGCCCGCCGGTGTGAACCAGCTGGTCCGCGTGTACATCGCCCAGCGCCGCAAGATCACGGTGGGCGACAAGCTCGCCGGCCGTCACGGCAACAAGGGCGTCATCTCGAAGATCCTGCCCCAGGAGGACATGCCGTTCCTCCCGGACGGGACCCCGGTCGACGTCGTCCTCAACCCGCTCGGTGTGCCCGGCCGTATGAACGTCGGCCAGGTCCTCGAGACGCACCTCGGCTGGGTCGCCAGCCGCGGCTGGGACGTGAGCCTCGCCGAGGACCCGAAGGCGTCGTGGCTCGAGAACGTGCCGGAGATCGCCCGTACGGGCGAGCCGCGCACGCCCGTGGGCACGCCGGTGTTCGACGGTGTGCAGGAGGACGCGCTGCGCGGCCTGCTGTCCACCACGCTGCCCAACCGGGACGGCGACCGGATGGTCGGCGAGGACGGCAAGGCGCACCTGTTCGACGGTCGCTCCGGCGAGCCGTTCCCCGAGCCGGTGTCCGTCGGCTACATGTACATCCTGAAGCTGCACCACCTGGTGGACGACAAGATCCACGCGCGCTCGACCGGTCCGTACTCGATGATCACGCAGCAGCCGCTGGGTGGTAAGGCGCAGTTCGGCGGTCAGCGATTCGGTGAGATGGAGGTCTGGGCTCTCGAGGCGTACGGCGCTGCCTACACGCTCCAGGAGCTCCTCACCATCAAGTCCGACGACGTCCCGGGCCGCGTCAAGGTCTACGAGGCGATCGTCAAGGGCGAGAACATCCCAGACTCGGGCATCCCGGAGTCCTTCAAGGTGCTCCTCAAGGAGATGCAGTCGCTCTGCCTGAACGTGGAGGTGCTGTCCAGCGACGGCGTCTCCATCGAGATGAAGGAGTCCGACGACGAGGTGTACCGCGCGGCGGAGGAGCTGGGCATCGACCTGTCCCGCCGCCCGAACGCTGCGTCCAGCATCGACGAGATCTGATCGTTCAAGAGACTTAGGAAGTAGGAAACCTTGCTCGACGTCAACGTCTTCGACGAGCTGCGCATCGGTCTGGCCACGGCCGACGACATCCGTGCCTGGTCGCACGGCGAGGTCAAGAAGCCCGAGACCATCAACTACCGCACCCTGAAGCCGGAGAAGGACGGGCTCTTCTGCGAGAAGATCTTCGGTCCCACCCGGGACTGGGAGTGCTACTGCGGCAAGTACAAGCGCGTGCGCTTCAAGGGCATCATCTGCGAGCGCTGCGGCGTGGAGGTCACCCGCTCGAAGGTCCGCCGTGAGCGGATGGGCCACATCGAGCTGGCGGCCCCCGTCACGCACATCTGGTTCTTCAAGGGCGTGCCCTCGCGGCTCGGCTACCTGCTGGACCTGGCCCCGAAGGACCTCGAGAAGGTCATCTACTTCGCGGCCTACATGATCACCGCGGTCGACGACGAAGCCCGTCAGGAAGACCTCCCGAACCTCCAGAACGAGATCGACCTGGAGAAGAAGGAGATCGCGGACCGTCGCGACAACGACATCAACACCCGCGCCCAGAAGCTCGAGGCCGACCTGGCCGAGCTCGAGGCCGAGGGTGCCAAGGCCGACGCTCGCCGCAAGGTGCGCGACGCCGCGGAGCGTGAGATGTCGTCGATCCGCAAGCGTGCGGACGCGGAGATCGACCGGCTCGACCAGGTGTGGGACCGCTTCAAGAACCTCAAGGTCGCTGACCTCGAGGGCGACGAGATGCTGTACCGCGCCCTGCAGGACCGCTACGGGACGTACTTCGAGGGCTCCATGGGCGCCGCGGCGATCCAGAAGCGCCTGGAGAGCTTCGACCTGGAGGCCGAGGCCGCGTCGCTGCGCGAGACCATCCGCAGCGGCAAGGGCCAGCGCAAGACCCGTGCCCTCAAGCGCCTCAAGGTCGTCAACGCGTTCCTGACCACCACCAACTCGCCCACGGCGATGGTGCTGGACGCTGTCCCGGTCATCCCGCCGGACCTGCGTCCGATGGTGCAGCTGGACGGTGGCCGCTTCGCGACCTCCGACCTGAACGACCTGTACCGCCGCGTCATCAACCGGAACAACCGCCTCAAGCGGCTCCTGGACCTGGGCGCGCCGGAGATCATCGTCAACAACGAGAAGCGGATGCTCCAGGAGGCCGTGGACTCGCTGTTCGACAACGGCCGCCGCGGCCGCCCGGTCACGGGCCCCGGCAACCGTCCGCTGAAGTCGATCTCCGACATGCTGAAGGGCAAGCAGGGCCGGTTCCGTCAGAACCTGCTCGGCAAGCGCGTGGACTACTCGGGCCGTTCGGTCATCGTGGTGGGCCCGTCGCTCAAGCTGCACCAGTGCGGCCTGCCCAAGCAGATGGCCCTCGAGCTGTTCAAGCCGTTCGTGATGAAGCGCCTCGTGGAGCTCAACCACGCGCAGAACATCAAGAGCGCCAAGCGCATGGTCGAGCGCACGCGCCCGGTCGTGTGGGACGTGCTCGAAGAGGTCATCACCGAGCACCCGGTGCTGCTGAACCGTGCGCCCACGCTGCACCGTCTCGGCATCCAGGCGTTCGAGCCGCAGCTCGTCGAGGGCAAGGCCATCCACCTGCACCCGCTCGTGTGCGCCGCGTTCAACGCGGACTTCGACGGTGACCAGATGGCGGTCCACCTGCCCCTGAGCGCCGAGGCGCAGGCCGAGGCCCGCATCCTCATGCTCTCGAGCAACAACATCCTCAAGCCGTCGGACGGCCGTCCGGTGACCATGCCCGCACAGGACATGATCATCGGTCTGCACCACCTCACGAGCGACCGTCCGGGCGCCGTGGGCGAGGGGCGCGTGTTCTCGTCCCAGGCCGAGGCCATCATGGCCTTCGACCAGGGCTCGCTGGACATCAACGCGCTCATCAAGGTCCGTATGACGGACCTGGTGCCGCCGGCCAAGGGCTTCGAGGCGCCGGAGGGCTGGGAGCAGGGTCAGCCGATCCTCTTCGAGACCACGCTGGGCCGCACGATCTTCAACGAGACGCTGCCGATCGACTACCCGTACGAGAACGGTGTGGTCGACAAGAAGCGCCTCTCGACGATCGTCAACGACCTCGCCGAGCGGTACCCCAAGGTCGAGGTCGCGGCGTCGCTCGACGCGCTGAAGGACACCGGCTACAAGTGGGCAACCCGCTCGGGCGTCACGATCGCGATCTCCGACGTCGCCATGCCGGACGTGAAGAACGCGATCCTCGACGAGCACGAGGCGCGCGCGCTCAAGGTCCAGCAGCAGTTCGACCGTGGTCTCATCACGGACGACGAGCGCCGTCAGGAGCTCATCGAGATCTGGACCCAGGCCACCGACAAGGTCGCCTCGGTCATGCGCGAGAACCTCGAGTCCAACCCGCGCAACACGCTGCTGCGCATGGTCGGCTCGGGCGCCCGTGGTAACTGGATGCAGGTTCGTCAGATCGCCGGTATGCGCGGTCTCGTGGCGAACCCGAAGGGCGAGATCATCCCTCGTCCCATCAAGTCCAACTACCGCGAGGGCCTGTCCGTCCTCGAGTACTTCATCGCGACCCACGGTGCCCGTAAGGGTCTGGCGGACACGGCTCTCCGTACCGCTGACTCGGGCTACCTGACGCGTCGTCTGGTGGACGTCTCGCAGGACGTGATCATCCGCGAGGAGGACTGCGGCACGGAGCGTGGCCTCACGCTCCCGGTCGCGGAGCGCATCGGCGACACGCTGGTCCCGCACCCGCGTGTCGAGACGAGCATCTACTCGCGCACGTTCGCCACGGACGTCGTGGACGCTGACGGCAACGTCATCGCCGCGGGCGGTTCGGACGCAGGTGACGTCATCATCCGTGAGGTGATGGCGGCCGGCATCGAGAGCGTCAAGGTGCGCTCGGTGCTGACCTGCGAGTCGCGTGTCGGCACGTGCGCCAAGTGCTACGGCCGCTCCCTGGCCACGGGCAAGCTCGTGGACATCGGCGAGGCAGTCGGCATCATCGCCGCGCAGTCCATCGGTGAGCCGGGTACCCAGCTGACGATGCGTACGTTCCACACCGGTGGTGTGGCCTCCGCGGACGACATCACGCAGGGTCTGCCGCGTGTCACCGAGCTCTTCGAGGCCCGTACCCCCAAGGGTGAGGCGCCGATCGCGGAGTACACGGGTCGCGTCACGATCGAGGACACGGAGCGCACGCGCCACCTGGTCCTCACCCCGGACGACGGTTCCGAGGAGATCAAGTACCCGGTGACGAAGCGTTCCACGCTGCTGATCCGGGACGGCGACCACGTCGAGGTCGGCACCCAGCTCGTCAAGGGCGCGGTCGACCCCAAGAAGGTGCTGCGCATCCTCGGCCCGCGCGCCACGCAGAAGCACCTGGTGGACGAGGTCCAGGAGACCTACCGCAGCCAGGGTGTGGACATCCACGACAAGCACATCGAGGTCATCGTGCGGCAGATGCTGCGTCGCGTGACCGTGCTCGACTCGGGTGACGCACCGCTCCTGCCGGGCGAGCTCGCGGAGCGCACGCGCTTCGAGGACGCCAACCGCCGGGCCGTGGCGGAGGGTGGCCAGCCGGCCTCCGGCCGTCCCGAGCTGATGGGTATCACGAAGGCGTCGCTCGCGACCGACTCGTGGCTCTCGGCGGCCTCCTTCCAGGAGACCACCCGCGTGCTCACCGAGGCCTCCATGAGCGGTCGTCGCGACCCGCTGCTGGGCCTCAAGGAGAACGTCATCATCGGTAAGCTCATCCCCGCCGGCACGGGCCTCGCCCGGTACCGGAACGTCGAGGTCGAGCCCACCGAGCAGGCCAAGGCCGAGCTCTACCCGAGCTTCGGCTACGACGAGATCGACTTCCCGACGCTCGGTATGGGCTCCGGCGAGGCGATCCCGCTCGAGGACCTGGACTTCGGCGACTTCCGCTGATGTCCTTCGTGAGGTGATGCGCCCGCCTGCGGTCCGCACGGCAGCTGTCGTGCGGACCGCAGGCGGGCGCCCTGCTTCGTGAGCAGGGTCGGGCATCTCACAAGCATTTGTTTTGACCGCCCGTGAACGCACGGGTAATCTTGGAAACCGTGCCCGCGCCGTCGGGTCGCAACCCCTGAGAGCCGCCGAGAAGTGGCTCCGGGAGCGGCCGATGTGAGTGCGCAGGCATTCCGGTGAATCCTTCCGCCGACGTCTTTTCGTCGCGGCCGGGGACCCGGACCATCGAGCCGGTGGTAAGTGGCGATGCGGTCCCCGCGTGGGGCTGTGGGTGCCGCGTGCTGTCGGCACGCACAAGCCACAACCATCGGGGTCCGGCCGGGCCGGCCCCCGGAAGCTCGAGAAGACGACGGAGACGTAGTGCCTACGATCCAGCAGCTCGTCCGCAAGGGGCGGACCTCGAAGGCCGGGAAGTCGAAGACCCCGGCCCTCAAGGGTTCCCCCCAGCGGCGCGGCGTGTGCACCCGTGTGTACACCACCACCCCCAAGAAGCCGAACTCCGCCCTCCGCAAGGTGGCCCGAGTGAAGCTCTCGTCCCAGGTCGAGGTCACCGCGTACATCCCCGGTGTCGGCCACAACCTGCAGGAGCACTCGATCGTGCTCGTGCGTGGCGGCCGTGTGAAGGACCTTCCCGGCGTTCGCTACAAGATCGTGCGCGGCGCGCTCGACACCCAGGGTGTCAAGAACCGCAAGCAGGCACGCAGCCGCTACGGCGCCAAGAAGGAGAAGTCCTGATATGCCTCGTAAGGGTCCGGCCCGCAAGCGGCCGCTCATCGTCGACCCGGTGTACGGGTCCCCGGTCGTCACGCAGCTGATCAACAAGGTCCTGCTCGACGGCAAGAAGTCCACCGCCGAGGCGATCGTCTACGGCGCCCTCGAGGGCGTCCGTGCCAAGACGGACGGCGACCCGGTCGTCGTGCTCAAGCGTGCGCTCGAGAACGTCCGCCCCGCCCTCGAGGTGCGTTCGCGCCGCGTCGGTGGCGCCACCTACCAGGTGCCGGTCGAGGTTCGCCCCGTGCGCTCGACGACGCTCGCGCTGCGCTGGCTCACGGACTACTCGCGCGCTCGCCGCGAGAAGACCATGACCGAGCGTCTCATGAACGAGATCCTCGACGCCTCGAACGGTCTCGGTGCCGCGGTCAAGCGCCGCGAGGACATGCACAAGATGGCCGACTCCAACAAGGCCTTCGCGCACTACCGCTGGTAGTCGCTCCCGCACGGCCCCGGGCAACCCCCGGGGCCGTGCGTGGACTCTCCCCGGCCGCCGAGGCCGACAACCCACAGACCAAGGGGTAAGACACCGTGGCACTCGACGTGCTGACCGACCTGAAGAAGGTCCGCAACATCGGCATCATGGCCCACATCGATGCCGGCAAGACCACGACCACCGAGCGCATCCTCTTCTACACCGGCATCACCTACAAGATCGGTGAGGTCCACGAGGGCGCCGCGACGATGGACTGGATGGAGCAGGAGCAGGAGCGCGGCATCACGATCACGTCGGCCGCGACGACCTGCTTCTGGAAGAACAACCAGATCAACATCATCGACACCCCCGGGCACGTCGACTTCACGGTCGAGGTCGAGCGCTCGCTGCGCGTCCTCGACGGTGCTGTCGCGGTGTTCGACGGCAAGGAGGGCGTCGAGCCCCAGTCCGAGACGGTGTGGCGTCAGGCCGACAAGTACAACGTGCCGCGCATCTGCTTCGTCAACAAGATGGACAAGCTCGGTGCCGACTTCTACTTCACGGTCGACACGATCATCAACCGCCTCAAGGCCAAGCCGCTGGTCATCCAGCTGCCCATCGGCTCCGAGAACGACTTCATCGGCGTCGTCGACCTGATCGAGCAGAAGGCTCTGGTCTGGCGCGGCGAGACGAAGCTGGGCGAGGAGTACGCGGTCGAGGAGATCCCGGCCGACCTCGTCGAGAAGGCGGCGCAGTACCGCGTCGACCTCATCGAGGCCGTCGCCGAGTCGTCCGACGAGCTCATGGAGAAGTACCTCGCGGGCGAGGACCCCACGAACGAGGAGCTGAAGGCCGGCATCCGCAAGCTGACGGTCTCCGGCGAGGCGTTCCCGGTGCTGTGCGGTTCGGCGTTCAAGAACAAGGGCGTCCAGCCCATGCTCGACGCCGTGATCGACTACCTGCCCACGCCGCTCGACGTCCCCGCGACCGAGGGTGTCGACGTCAAGGACGCGGAGAAGGTTCTCGAGCGTCACCCCGACGCGACGGAGCCGTTCGCGGCCCTGGCGTTCAAGGTGGCGACGCACCCGTTCTTCGGCAAGCTGACCTACGTCCGCGTGTACTCCGGCAAGGTCGAGCAGGGCGCCCAGGTGCTCAACTCGACCAAGGGTAAGAAGGAGCGCATCGGCAAGCTCTTCCAGATGCACGCGAACAAGGAGAACCCGGTCGAGAGCGCTTCGGCCGGTCACATCTACGCGTTCATCGGTCTCAAGGACGTCACCACGGGTGACACTCTCTGCGACCAGGCGAACCCGATCATCCTCGAGTCGATGACCTTCCCGGAGCCCGTCATCGACGTGGCGATCGAGCCGAAGACGAAGGCCGACCAGGAGAAGCTGTCGATCGCGATCCAGAAGCTCGCCGAGGAGGACCCGACGTTCCGGGTCAAGCTCGACGAGGAGACCGGCCAGACCGTCATCGGCGGCATGGGCGAGCTCCACCTCGACATCCTCGTCGACCGCATGCGTCGCGAGTTCAAGGTCGAGGCCAACGTCGGCAAGCCGCAGGTGGCTTACCGCGAGACCATCCGCCGTGCGGCGGAGAAGGTCGACTACACGCACAAGAAGCAGACCGGTGGTTCGGGTCAGTTCGCCAAGGTCCAGGTGACCTTCGAGCCGCTCGACACCGCAGAGGGCGAGCTGTACGAGTTCGAGAACGCGGTCAGCGGTGGCCGCATCCCGCGCGAGTACATCCCCTCGGTCGACGCCGGTATCCAGGCTGCCATGCAGCAGGGTGTGCTGGCGGGCTTCCCGATGGTGGGCGTCAAGGCGATCCTGCTCGACGGTGCCTACCACGACGTCGACTCCTCGGAGATGGCGTTCAAGATTGCCGGCTCGATGGTCTTCAAGGAGGGCATCAAGCGGGCGGACCCGGTTCTGCTCGAGCCGGTCATGGCGGTCGAGGTCCGTACGCCCGAGGAGTACATGGGCGACGTGATCGGCGACCTCAACTCACGTCGTGGGATGATCCAGTCCATGGAGGACGCCACCGGTGTCAAGGTGGTCCGTGCCCACGTACCGTTGAGCGAGATGTTCGGGTACATCGGCGACCTCCGGTCCAAGACCCAGGGCCGCGCCGTGTACTCGATGCAGTTCGACAGCTATGCCGAGGTTCCTCGGAACGTTGCCGACGAGATCATCAAGAAGACCCGGGGCGAGTGAGTCCCCACAGGTCGACGACCCGCACAACCATCAACCTGTAGGAAACCCGCAACGCCCCGCAGCTGTAGGCTTCTTGGCCGAACAACTGCAACGTTCGGAACATCTACCCAAGTCCCAGGAGGACCCCAGTGGCTAAGGCCAAGTTCGAGCGGACCAAGCCGCACGTCAACATCGGCACCATCGGTCACGTCGACCACGGTAAGACGACGCTGACGGCTGCCATCTCGAAGGTGCTGGCGGACACGTACCCGGATCTGCCGGCCAACGTGCAGCGCAACTTCGACGAGATCGACGCCGCGCCGGAGGAGAAGCAGCGCGGTATCACGATCAACATCGCGCACATCGAGTACGAGACGCCGGCGCGCCACTACGCGCACGTCGACGCTCCCGGTCACGCCGACTACATCAAGAACATGATCACCGGTGCGGCCCAGATGGACGGCGCGATCCTCGTGGTCGCGGCGACCGACGGTCCGATGGCGCAGACGCGTGAGCACGTGCTGCTCGCCCGTCAGGTGGGCGTGCCCTACCTGCTCGTGGCCCTCAACAAGTCCGACATGGTCGACGACGAGGAGATCCTCGAGCTCGTCGAGATGGAGGTGCGCGAGCTCCTCTCCTCGCAGGAGTTCGACGGTGACAACGCGCCCGTCGTGCGCGTCTCCGGCCTCAAGGCCCTCGAGGGTGACCCCGAGTGGACCGGCAAGATCCTCGAGCTGATGACGGCCGTGGACGAGAACGTGCCCGAGCCGCTGCGCGAGCTCGACAAGCCGTTCCTCATGCCGATCGAGGACGTCTTCACGATCACCGGTCGTGGCACCGTCGTCACCGGCAAGGTGGAGCGCGGCACGCTCGACCTGAACTCGGACGTCGAGATCGTCGGTATCCGCAACCCGCAGAAGACCACGGTCACGGGTATCGAGACGTTCCACAAGCAGATGGACCAGGCTCAGGCCGGCGACAACACCGGTCTGCTCCTGCGCGGCATCAAGCGCGAGGACGTCGAGCGCGGCCAGGTCGTCGTGAAGCCGGGTTCGATCACCCCGCACACGCAGTTCGAGGCGCAGGTCTACATCCTGGGCAAGGACGAGGGTGGCCGTCACAACCCGTTCTACTCGAACTACCGCCCGCAGTTCTACTTCCGCACGACGGACGTCACCGGCGTCATCACGCTGCCCGAGGGCACCGAGATGGTCATGCCCGGCGACAACACCGAGATGACGGTCGAGCTGATCCAGCCGATCGCCATGGAGGAGGGCCTCGGCTTCGCCATCCGTGAGGGTGGCCGCACGGTCGGTTCCGGCCGTGTCACCAAGATCCTCAAGTGATCTTGGGAGCCTTGAGCTCCGCTGACTGACGTCGGCTGACGGGTGGGCCCGGGTGCCTGATGGCACCCGGGCCCACCTGCGTCCGGCGTCACACTGGTTCCGCTTGGAGTTCCGCGGGATCATATGGCAAGATTGCACAGTTGCCTGTCACGGGCGCGCTCTTTCTTGTATCGAACAGTGTGCTGAACCGCAGTCACGACCACGGGTCGTTCTGACTGAAGCGGACCTCTCCCGGTGGGGGAGTCGCGGGGTTTTGTTGCCGGCTGTCGATGCATGGAGCGCCCCGCGGAGCACACGTCTCCGGACTTCACGTCCGGTTGCCACTGTTCCGAGCAGGCTCGGCAAACGTTGTGGTCGGCCCAGAACTGTTTCGGTTCAGGGTGGATCACTTTCCAACGGCCCCGCACCGGGTAGGTGCGTGCGCCTCGGGTGCGTCGCACTGAGCGACACGCCCGAGCGCGGGGGTCGGACAGTAGCGGTTCGAGAGAGAGAGTCAGACGACGCCATGGCGGGACAGAAGATCCGCATCCGGCTCAAGTCCTACGACCACGAGGTGATCGACAGCTCGGCGCGCAAGATCGTCGACACGGTCACTCGCGCTGGTGCGACGGTCGTGGGCCCGGTGCCGCTGCCGACGGAGAAGAACGTCTTCGTCGTGATCCGGTCGCCTCACAAGTACAAGGACAGCCGCGAGCACTTTGAGATGCGTACGCACAAGCGGCTCATCGACATCATCGATCCCACGCCCAAGGCTGTCGACTCGCTCATGCGGCTCGACCTGCCGGCGGACGTGAACATCGAGATCAAGCTCTGAGGCTGGAGGACATCATGACCAACCAGCAGATGAACGTGACCGCTGTGCTCGGGACCAAGCTCGGCATGACCCAGCTCTGGGACGAGGCCGGGCACCTGGTGCCGGTGACCGTGGTCGCCGTGGGCACCAACGTGGTGACCCAGGTCCGCACGGAGGACGTCGACGGCTACGCGGCTGTGCAGCTCGCGTACGGCCAGATCGACCCGCGCAAGGTCACGAAGCCCCTCAAGGGCCACTTCGAGAAGGCCGGCGTCACGCCGCGCCGTCACGTGACCGAGATCCGCACCTCCAACGCCTCCGAGTTCGCGCTCGGTCAGGAGATCACCGCGGCGGCCTTTGAGGCCGGCTCTGTGGTCGACGTGATCGGCACGACCAAGGGCAAGGGCACCGCCGGCGTCATGAAGCGCCACGGCTTCTCCGGCGTGGGTGCCTCGCACGGTTCGCACCGTAACCACCGCAAGCCCGGCTCGATCGGTGGCGCTTCGACGCCGTCGCGCGTCTTCAAGGGCATGCGGATGGCTGGTCGGATGGGCAACGTCCGTCAGACCACCCAGAACCTGACCGTCCACGCGGTCGACGCTGAGAAGGGTCTGCTGCTCATCAAGGGCGCGGTTCCCGGCCCCAAGGGCGGCGTCGTCCTCGTGCGTAACGCCTCGAAGGGAGCGTGACACCGATGGCTGCTCTGACCGTCGACGTCCTGGATGCCCAGGGCAAGAAGACCGGCACCGCCGAGCTCCCCGCTGAGGTGTTCGACGTCACCGTGAACATCCCGCTGATCCACCAGGTCGTCGTCGCGCAGCGCGCTGCGGCACGCCAGGGGACCGCCTCCACGAAGACTCGTGGTGAGGTCCGCGGTGGTGGGCGCAAGCCGTACAAGCAGAAGGGCACCGGCCGCGCCCGTCAGGGTTCGACCCGCGCTCCGCAGTTCGCCGGCGGTGGCGTCGTCCACGGCCCGCAGCCGCGCTCGTACGACCAGCGGACCCCCAAGAAGATGAAGGCCGCCGCCCTGCGCGGTGCCCTCTCCGACCGCGCCCGCGCGGGTCGCGTGCACGTCGTCGCCGGTTTCGGTGTCGACGGGACGCCGTCCACGAAGACCGCCGTCGCCACCCTCAAGTCGCTGTCGCCCCGCCCCCACGTCCTCGTGGTGACGGAGCGGACCGACGAGGTGACGATCAAGTCGCTGCGCAACGTCGCCGAGGTGCACCTCCTGGTCGCCGACCAGCTGAACACCTACGACGTTCTCGTCTCTGACGACATCGTCTTCACCGAGGGTGCGCTCAACGCGTTCCTCGAGGGCCCCACCAAGGGCGCGAAGGCCGTCGCTTCCTCGTCGGAGATCGAGTCCGAGCCCGCTGAGGAGTCCGCCAAGTGACCACCGTGACGAAGGACCCGCGCGACATCCTGCTCGCGCCGGTCGTCTCCGAGAAGAGCTACGGCCTGCTCGACGAGGGCAAGTACACCTTCATCGTCGACCCGCGCGCCAACAAGACCGAGATCAAGATTGCGATCGAGCAGGTCTTCGGCGTCAAGGTCGCCTCGGTGAACACGATCAACCGCAAGGGCAAGACGCGTCGCACGCGTTTCGGCCTCGGCAAGCGTAAGGACACCAAGCGTGCGATCGTCACCCTCCGCGAGGGAACGATCGACATCTTCGGCGGGCCGGTCGGCTGAGCCGGACGAGAAGCAGATTGAGGACAGGTTTCCATGGGAATCCGTAAGTACAAGCCGACGACGCCCGGCCGCCGCGGCTCCAGCGTCGCCGACTTCGTCGAGATCACGCGCTCGCAGCCGGAGAAGTCGCTGGTCCGCCCGCTCAGCAAGACGGGTGGCCGCAACAACACCGGTCGCATCACGACGCGCCACAAGGGCGGCGGCCACAAGCGCGCCTACCGAGTCATCGACTTCCGTCGCCATGACAAGGACGGCGTGCCTGCCAAGGTCGCGCACATCGAGTACGACCCCAACCGCACGGCGCGCATCGCGCTCCTGCACTATGCGGACGGCGAGAAGCGCTACATCATCGCGCCGAACAAGCTGTCGCAGGGTGACGTGGTCGAGGCCGGTGCCGGTGCCGACATCAAGCCCGGCAACAACCTGCCGCTCCGCAAC
Source organism: Antribacter sp. NEAU-D49 (assembly GCF_057158775.1). Taxonomy (NCBI): domain Bacteria; kingdom Bacillati; phylum Actinomycetota; class Actinomycetes; order Micrococcales; family Promicromonosporaceae; genus Antribacter; species Antribacter sp. NEAU-D49. Next base: position 56,761 of record NZ_JBXTSN010000013.1, read on the forward strand.
ATCCCGACCGGTACGGTCATCCACGCCATCGAGCTTCGGCCCGGCGGCGGCGCGAAGATCGCCCGTTCGGCCGGTGTGTCGGTCCAGCTGGTGGCGAAGGACGGCCCGTACGCGCAGCTGCGCATGCCGTCCGGCGAGATCCGGAACGTCGACCTGCGCTGCCGCGCCACGGTCGGCGAGGTCGGCAACGCCGAGCAGTCGAACATCAACTGGGGCAAGGCCGGCCGCATGCGCTGGAAGGGCAAGCGCCCGACCGTGCGTGGTGTCGCCATGAACCCGATCGACCACCCGCACGGTGGTGGTGAGGGCAAGACGTCCGGTGGTCGCCACCCCGTGAGCCCGTGGGGTCAGGCCGAGGGCCGTACCCGCCGCCCGAACAAGGCGAGCGACAAGATGATCGTCCGCCGCCGCCGTACCGGCAAGAAGCGCTGATAGGAGCCTGGAACATGCCTCGTAGCCTGAAGAAGGGCCCCTTCGTCGACGGACACCTCCAGAAGAAGGTGGACGTCCAGAACGAGAAGGGGACCAAGAACGTCATCAAGACCTGGTCCCGTCGGTCGGTCATCACGCCCGACTTCCTCGGTCACACCTTCGCCGTGCACGACGGCCGCAAGCACGTCCCGGTGTTCGTCACCGAGTCGATGGTCGGTCACAAGCTCGGCGAGTTCGCTCCCACGCGGACCTTCCGCGGCCACGTGAAGGACGACAAGAAGGGTCGTCGCCGCTGAGCGGAGGGCTGACGCCCACCGCACAGCTGAGCGAGACCCCGACGGTCAAGAGACAAGAAGGCAGGACTGCAATGGAAGCCAAGGCGCAGGCGCGGTTTGTCCGTGTCACGCCCCAGAAGGCCCGGCGCGTCGTGGACCTCATCCGTGGCAAGCAGGCCGCCGAGGCCGTCGCGGTGCTGAAGTTCGCACCGCAGGCCGCGAGCGAGCCCGTCCGCAAGGTCGTGGAGAGCGCAATCGCGAACGCCCGGGTGAAGGCCGACCGCGCGAGCGAGCGCTTCGACGAGGGTGACCTCGTCGTGAGCGCGGCGTTCGTGGACGAGGGCCCGACCCTCAAGCGGTTCCGGCCGCGTGCCCAGGGGCGCGCGAACCGGATCCTCAAGCGCACGAGCCACATCACTGTGGTCGTGGCGCCGCGAGCAGACAAGGAAGGGGCCCGATAGTGGGGCAGAAGGTTCACCCGCACGGGTACCGCCTCGGCATCACCACCGACCACCGGTCGCGTTGGTTTGCCGACAGCACCAAGCCTGGTCAGCGGTACCGCGACTACGTCCGTGAGGACGTCCAGATCCGCAAGCTCATGAGCACCGGCCTCGAGCGGGCCGGTATCTCCAAGGTCGAGATCGAGCGCACCCGCGACCGTGTCCGCGTGGACATCCACACGGCGCGTCCGGGCATCGTGATCGGCCGCCGTGGAGCCGAGGCAGACCGCATCCGCGGCGAGCTCGAGAAGCTCACGGGCAAGCAGGTTCAGCTCAACATCCTCGAGGTCAAGAACGCCGAGATCGACGCGCAGCTGGTTGCGCAGGGCATCGCCGAGCAGCTGGCGAGCCGTGTGTCGTTCCGTCGTGCGATGCGCAAGGGCATTCAGTCCGCGCAGCGCGCCGGCGCCAAGGGCATCCGTGTCCAGGTGTCCGGTCGTCTCGGCGGCGCCGAGATGAGCCGGTCGGAGTTCTACCGCGAGGGTCGTGTGCCGCTGCACACGCTTCGCGCGAACATCGACTACGGCTTCTTCGAGGCCCGCACCACCTTCGGTCGTATCGGCGTGAAGGTGTGGATCTACAAGGGCGACATCACCGAGAAGGAGTTCGCTGCGCAGCAGGCCGCTGCTGCACCGCGTCAGGGCCGTGGAGGCCCGCGTGGTGAGCGCGGTGGCGAGCGTGGTGGCGACCGTCGCGGTGGTGGGCGTCGTAACGAGCGTCCGGCCGAGCGGGCCGACGAGGCCGCGCCTTCGGCGGCCCCGGCAGCTCCGGCCACCGAGACCGGAACGGAGGCCTGACCATGCTGATCCCGCGCAGGGTCAAGCACCGCAAGCAGCACCACCCGGACCGCCACGGCGCGTCCAAGGGTGGCAACCAGATCGCGTTCGGCGAGTTCGCCATCCAGGCTCTCGAGCCGGCGTACGTCACCAACAGGCAGATCGAGGCGGCTCGTATCGCCATGACCCGCCACATCAAGCGTGGCGGAAAGGTCTGGATCAACATCTACCCGGACCGTCCGCTCACGAAGAAGCCTGCCGAGACCCGCATGGGTTCCGGTAAGGGTTCGCCGGAGTGGTGGATCGCCAACGTCAAGCCGGGCCGGATCGTCTTCGAGCTGGCCGGTGTCCCGGAGCCCCTGGCTCGCGAGGCCATGCGCCGCGCGATCCACAAGCTCCCGATGAAGTGCCGTTTCGTGGTGCGCGAGGGTGGTGTCAGCTGATGACTGTCGGTAGCAAGGGTCTGGCACCCGCCGATCTGGACGCGTTCGACGACGAGGGTCTCGTCGCCGAGCTGAAGAAGGCCAAGGAGGAGCTCTTCAACCTCCGTTTCCAGTCGGCCACGGGCCAGCTGGAGAGCCACGGCCGACTCAAGGCCGTTCGTCGCGACATCGCCCGGATCTACACGATCCTGCGTGAGCGCGAGCTCGGTATCCGTACGGCACCGAGCGTGAGTGAGTGAGGCACTGATGAGCGACAACACGAGCACCGCTGACGCCGTCGTGGCTGAGCGAGGCACCCGCAAGGTGCGTCGCGGCTACGTGGTCAGCGACAAGATGGACAAGACCGTCGTGGTCGAGGTCGAGGACCGGGTCAAGCACCCGCTCTACGGCAAGGTCATGCGTCGCACCAACAAGGTGAAGGCGCACGACGAGCAGAACACCGCCGGTATCGGCGACCTCGTCCTGATCATGGAGACCCGCCCGCTGTCCGCTACCAAGCGGTGGCGCCTGGTGGAGATCCTCGAGAAGGCCAAGTAACACCTCGGACCGGTCGGCGGCCGGGTGCTGAGCACCCGGCCCGCCGGCCCGGCCCACCTACTGCAGCTATCCGTTCGGCAAGGCTCGCTCAGCGAGAACCAGCTCGACGACAGGAGTTCACTCAATGATCCAGCAGGAGTCGCGAGTTCGCGTCGCCGACAACACGGGTGCCAAGGAGATTCTCTGCATCCGCGTTCTCGGCGGTTCCGGACGTCGCTACGCCGGTATCGGCGACACCATCGTCGCAACAGTCAAGGACGCGATCCCGGGCGGCAACGTGAAGAAGGGCGATGTGGTCAAGGCCGTCATCGTCCGCACCGTGAAGGAGCGTCGTCGTCCGGACGGTTCCTACATCAAGTTCGACGAGAACGCCGCCGTGATCCTCAAGAACGACGGCGAGCCGCGCGGCACCCGCATCTTCGGCCCGGTGGGCCGCGAGCTGCGTGACAAGCGGTTCATGAAGATCATCTCGCTGGCTCCGGAGGTGCTCTGACCATGGCGAAGATCAAGAAGGGCGACCAGGTGATCGTCATCGCCGGTCGCGACAAGGGCAAGACGGGCCGCGTGCTCGAGGTGCTCAAGGACGCCGACCGCGTGGTCGTCGAGGGTGTCCAGCGCGTGACGAAGCACACCAAGGTGGGCCAGTCGCAGCGCGGTACCCGTACCGGTGGCATCGAGACGGTCGAGGCCCCCATCCACGTGAGCAACGTGATGGTGGTCGACCCGGAGACCAAGAAGGGCACCCGGGTCGGGATCCGCACCGAGCAGGTCGAGCGCGACGGCCGCATGAAGACTGTGCGTACGCGCGTGGCCAAGCGCTCCGGGAAGGACATCTGACATGACCGAGACCATCATCGAGGCCCCGGCCCTGCCGCGCCTCAAGCAGAAGTACCGCGAGGAGATCCTCGCGGGGCTGATGGAGGAGTTCGGCCACCAGAACATCCACCAGGTCGGCGGTCTCTCGAAGATCGTCGTCAACATGGGTGTCGGTGACGCCGCCAAGGACTCCAAGCTGATCGAGGGCGCGATCCGCGACCTGACCGCTATCACCGGTCAGAAGCCGCAGGTCACCAAGGCCCGCAAGTCCATCGCGCAGTTCAAGCTGCGCGAGGGCATGCCGATCGGTGCCCACGTCACCCTCCGTGGTGACCGCATGTGGGAGTTCCTGGACCGTCTGCTGGCGGTCGCGCTGCCGCGTATCCGCGACTTCCGCGGTCTGTCGCCGAAGCAGTTCGACGGCAACGGCAACTACACCTTCGGTCTCACGGAGCAGTCGATGTTCCACGAGATCGACCAGGACAAGATCGACCGGGTCCGCGGTATGGACATCACGGTCGTGACGACGGCCAAGACCGACGACGAGGGCCGTTCCCTGCTTCGCCGTCTCGGCTTCCCCTTCAAGGAGGAGAACTGACATGGCGAAGAAGGCCCTAGTCAACAAGGCGGCCGCCAAGCCCAAGTTCGCGGTCCGCGCTTACACCCGGTGCCAGCGGTGCGGTCGTCCGCACTCCGTGTACCGCAAGTTCGGCCTGTGCCGAATCTGCGTGCGGGAGATGGCCCACCGTGGCGAGCTCCCCGGCGTCACCAAGAGCAGCTGGTAACAACTACGTCGTAGGTCCGGACGGACGGTGAGCGAGTCGCTCGACGACTCCGCTGTCCGCTGGATACCCCGGCGAGGAAGGGCAAGAGCCCGATGACTATGACCGACCCGATCGCAGACATGCTGACCCGTCTGCGTAACGCGAACTCGGCGCACCACGACACGGTAAGCATGCCGTCGTCGAAGCTGAAGTCGCACATTGCCGAGATCCTGCAGGCCGAGGGCTACATCGCCGGCTGGAACGTCGAGGACGCCCCCGTGGGCAAGAGCCTCACGATCACGCTGAAGTATGGCCCGAGCCGTGAGCGCGCCCTGTCGGGCGTCCGCCGCGTCTCGAAGCCCGGCCTGCGCGTCTACGCCAAGTCCACCAACCTGCCCAAGGTCCTCGGCGGCCTCGGCGTGGCGATCCTGTCCACGTCCTCCGGTCTCCTGACCGACAAGCAGGCTCAGACCAAGGGCGTGGGCGGCGAAGTCCTCGCCTACGTCTGGTAACCCGGAAAGGAGATAACGCCATGTCTCGAATCGGCAAGATCCCCGTTCCGGTCCCTACCGGCGTGGACATCACCATCAGCGGTGCGCTCGTGACGGTCAAGGGCCCCAAGGGGACCCTTGAGCACAACGTGCCCGCCCCCATCAGCGTCTCGCAGGAGGACGGCACCCTCGTGGTGACCCGCCCCGACGACGAGCGCAGCTCCCGTGCGCTGCACGGCCTGACCCGTACGCTCCTCGCCAACATCGTCACCGGTGTGACTGAGGGCTACACCAAGAAGCTCGAGATCGTCGGCACCGGTTACCGCGTCGCCGCAAAGGGCTCGGACCTCGAGTTCGCCCTCGGCTTCAGCCACCCCGTCGTCGTGACGCCGCCTGCCGGCATCACGTTCGCCGTCGAGAGCCCCACGAAGTTCTCGGTCGCTGGTATCGACAAGCAGCAGGTCGGCGAGGTCGCAGCGAACATCCGCAAGATCCGCAAGCCCGAGCCGTACAAGGGCAAGGGTGTGCGGTACGCCGGCGAGGTCGTCCGCCGCAAGGTCGGAAAGGCTGGTAAGTGACGATGGCTCTCAAGATTCTGGGCAAGGGCAAGGGGATCGCGCGTCAGCGCCGCCACCTTCGCCTGCGCAAGAAGATCACCGGCACCCCGGTCCGTCCGCGCCTCGTCGTCACCCGTTCCTCGCGCCACATGGTGGCGCAGGTCGTGGACGACACGGTCGGCAAGACCGTGGCCTCGGCGTCGACCCTCGAGGCCGACCTGCGTGCGTTCGACGGAGACAAGACGGCCAAGGCCCGCAAGATCGGCGAGCTTGTCGCCGCGCGTGCCAAGGCTGTGGGTGTCGACACCGTCGTGTTCGACCGCGGCGGCAACAAGTACCACGGTCGGGTGGCGGCAGTCGCCGACGGGGCCCGCGAAGGCGGTCTGGCCCTGTGACGACCTACACCGCACGGAAGAAGAGGACTCTCTGATGGCTGCAGGGCAGCGCACCGGCGCCCCCCAGGGTGCCGCCAACGAGAACAACGAGCGCGGGGAGCGTCGCGGTCGCCGCGACGATCGTCGCGGTGACCGGCGCGAGCCGGAGAAGAGCGCCTTTGTCGAGCGCGTGGTGACGATCAACCGCGTCTCCAAGGTCGTCAAGGGTGGTCGCCGCTTCAGCTTCACCGCGCTGGTCGTGGTGGGCGACGGAGACGGTACGGTCGGCGTCGGCTACGGCAAGGCCAAGGAGGTGCCCGCGGCGATCGCCAAGGGTGTCGAGGAGGCGAAGAAGAGCTTCTTCCGCGTCCCCCGTATCCAGGGCACCATTCCTCACCCCATCCAGGGTGAGGCCGCCGCCGGCGTCGTGTTCCTCCGTCCGGCCTCGCCGGGTACCGGTGTGATCGCCGGTGGTCCGGTGCGCGCCGTCCTGGAGTGCGCCGGTATCCACGACGTGCTGAGCAAGTCGCTCGGTTCGTCGAACGCGATCAACATCGTGCACGCCACCGTGGCGGCTCTGCGCGGGCTCGAGCAGCCCGAGGCCGTCGCCGCGCGTCGTGGTCTGCCGCTGGAGCACGTGGCCCCGGCCGCCCTCCTGCGCGCTCAGGCCGCTGGTCGTGCCGAGGCTGCTGCGAAGGTGGGTGCGTGATGGCTCGTCTCAAGGTGACCCAGACCAAGTCCGCCATCGGCGGCAAGCAGAACCAGCGCGACACGCTGCGGACGCTGGGCCTCAAGCGGATCGGTGACACCGCCGTGAAGGAGGACCGCCCGGAGATCCGCGGCATGGTCAACACGGTGGCGCACCTCGTCGCCGTCGAGGAGGTCGAGTGACCATGGCCAAGGCCGAGAAGACCGAGGCGACTGCGACCGACAAGGTCCAGCCGCTGAAGATGCACCACCTGCGTCCTGCCCCGGGTGCCAAGACCGCGAAGACCCGTGTGGGTCGCGGTGAGGCCTCGAAGGGTAAGACGGCGGGCCGTGGTACCAAGGGTACGAAGGCTCGTTACCAGGTCCCGCAGCGTTTCGAGGGTGGGCAGATGCCTCTGCACATGCGCCTCCCGAAGCTCCGCGGGTTCAAGAACCCGTTCCGCGTCGAGTACCAGGTCGTGAACCTGGACAAGCTCGCCGAGCTGTACCCCGAGGGCGGCTCCGTCACCAAGGACGACCTCGTCGCCAAGGGTGCGGTCCGCAAGGGCCAGCCGGTGAAGGTGCTCGGCACGGGCGAGATCGCCGTCAAGCTGGAGGTCGCGGTCGACGCGGTCTCCGGGTCTGCCAAGGACAAGATCCTGGCAGCCGGCGGCTCCATCTCGGAGGACTGAGAACGGCACAGGGCCGGCAGCGCAGCAGCGCTGTCGGCCCTGTGTGCTTGGAATTGGTCAAGAGACTGCCGCGAGGCACGTAGAATCCGTCACGGTCCGAACGCACAGTCGCGCGGTCCAGGATCGTCGTCATGACTCGCCGGATCCGACCGGCGACACGAGAACCCGCCTCGGCGGGCCAGGAGGACAGGGTGCTCAGCGCATTCGGCCGGGCTTTCCGGACGCCAGACCTGCGGCGCAAGCTGCTGTTCACGATCGCGATCATGGCGATCTTCCGCGTGGGGTCGTTCATCCCCACGCCGGGGGTCGACTACGGCAACGTCCAGCAATGTGTCGCCGGGGCCGAGGACGACTCGCTCCTGGGGATCGTGAACCTGTTCAGCGGCGGTGCGCTGCTGCAGCTCTCGATCTTCGCGCTCGGGATCATGCCGTACATCACCGCGAGCATCATCATCCAGCTCCTCCGTGTGGTGATCCCTCGCTTCGAGGCGCTGCACAAGGAGGGCCAGTCAGGTACCGCGAAGCTGACGCAGTACACGCGCTACCTGACGATCGGCCTGGCGATCCTGCAGTCGACGACGGTCATCACGACCGCGCGGCAGGGCCTGCTGTTCCCGGGCTGTGCCGTCGAGGTGATCCCGAACGACGACGTCATCACGCTGATCCTGATGATCGTCACCATGACCGCCGGTACGGGCCTCGTCATGTGGCTCGGCGAGCTCATCACCGAGCGCGGTGTCGGCAACGGCATGTCGCTGCTCATCTTCACCTCGATCGCCGCGAGCTTCCCCACGTCCCTGTGGTCCATCGCCGGCGGTGCGGACGGTGTCCGCAACTTCATCATCATGATCCTGGTGATCGTGCTGATCATCGGCCTCGTCGTCTACGTCGAGCAGTCGCAGCGCCGCATCCCGGTCCAGTACGCCAAGCGCATGGTGGGCCGTCGCATGTATGGCGGCACCAGCACCTACATCCCGATCAAGATCAACATGGCCGGCGTCATCCCGGTGATCTTCGCGGCCTCGATCCTGGCGATCCCTGGTCTTGCCGCGCAGTTCGGCGACCCGACGTCCGACTGGGTCGCCTGGATCTCCCGGAACCTGGTCCAGCAGTCGGCGCCGCTGTACATCGCGCTGTACACGCTGATGATCATCTTCTTCTGCTTCTTCTACACGTCGATCACGTTCAACCCGGACGAGGTCGCGGACAACATGAAGAAGTACGGCGGCTTCATCCCCGGCATCCGCGCCGGCCGCCCCACCGCGGAGTACCTCGACTACGTCATCACGCGTATCACCTCCGCCGGTTCCCTGTACCTCGCGCTGATCGCGCTGATCCCGACGCTGGTGCTCGTCCTCCTGGGCATCACGACGAGCCTGCCCTTCGGCGGTGCCTCGATCCTCATCGTGGTCGGCGTCGGGCTCGAGACGGTCAAGCAGATCGACTCGCAGCTGCAGCAGCGCCACTACGAAGGATTCCTCCGTTGAGCGAAAGCACCATGAACACGACGCCGTCGACGCGGCGGGCCCTGCACTCGCACGGTCCCGAAGGCCGGATCACCCGTCTGGTGATCATGGGCCCGCAGGGTGCCGGCAAGGGCACGCAGGCCGCCCGCCTGGCCGACACGTTCGGGATCGTGGCGATCTCCACGGGAGACATCTTCCGCGCCAACATCAAGGGCGAGACGGAGCTCGGCAAGCTCGCGCAGGAGTACACGAACAAGGGCGAGCTGGTGCCGGACTCGGTCACCAACGACATGGTGCGCGACCGCCTGGCGCAGGACGACGTCAAGAACGGCTTCATCCTCGACGGGTACCCCCGCAACGCCGCCCAGGTGGCGGAGCTGGACGCCATCCTCGGTGACCTCGGCTGGGAGCTGGACGGCGTCATCGAGCTCACCGCCGACCGCGGCGAGCTGCTCGGGCGCCTCGCCAAGCGCGCCGAGGTGGAGGGTCGCGAGGACGACACGGAGGACGCGATCGCGCGCCGCCTCGACATCTACGCCGAGCAGACCGCGCCGCTGACCGCCGCGTACGGGGAGCGCAACCTCCTCGTGCAGGTCGACGGCATCGGCCAGGTCGAAGAGGTCACCGAGCGCATCGTCAAGTCGCTCGCGGCGCAGCTGGGCTGACGATGGTCTTCGGCAGGGAGCGCATCGAGTACAAGACACGGGACCAGGCCCGCCTGATGCGGCGGGCCGGTCTCGTGGTCGCCGACGCGCTGTCCGCCGTCCGCGCCGCCGCCCGCCCGGGCATGACGACGTCGGACCTCGACGCCGTGGCCGCGAAGGTCATCGCCGACGCGGGCGCGACGCCGTCGTTCCTCGGCTACCACGGCTTCCCGGCCGTGATCTGCGCGTCGGTCAACGACGAGGTCATCCACGGCATCCCGGGCGACCGGGTGCTCGCCGTGGGCGACCTCGTCTCCGTCGACTGCGGGGCCGTCGTCGAGGGCTGGCACGGCGACTCCGCCCTGAGCTTCGTCCTGGGCCCGGAGGGCGCGCTGCCCCTCTCCGGGCTGTCCGACGACGCCCTGGTCGCCGCGGGCGCCGATGTCGCCGACCTGGCGCTCGTCCGGGCCACGGAGGCCGCCATGTGGGCGGGTATCGCCGCCCTGTCGGGCGGACGCCGTCTGAACGACGTCGGCATCGCCGTCGAGGCTGCTGTCGACCTGGCGGGCGAGCTCGCCGGCGTCGAGCTGGGCATCGTCGAGGGCTATGTCGGGCACGGCATCGGCACCGCGATGCACCAGCCGCCGGACGTCGTGAACTACCGCACGAGCAGCGCGGGTCCCAAGCTCCGGCCGGGTATGTGCCTCGCGATCGAGCCGATGGTCACGCGGGGCACCGACGCGACGCACGTCCTGGAGGACGACTGGACCGTCGTCACCGACGACGGCTCCCGCGCCGCCCACTGGGAGCACTCCGTCGCGATCCTCGACGACGGGATCGTGGTCCTCACGGCGCCCGACGGCGGCGCCGCTCGCCTGGCGGAGCTGGGCGTCACCGTGGCGTCGCTCGACTAGCGTGTCGCGTCTCACGGCGCCGGGAGCGCAGGCCGAGCTGGTTGCGCTTTGAATGGTTGCCTTCATGACGTAGGCTAGATCGCTGGGTGTAGTCCGACCGTCCGTCGTTGCCCCTGAGTGTCTCCGCTTCTGCGCGCTGCTCAGGCTCCGCCGGCCCGGCCCGCCACAGGCGACCGGTGGATACACACGACATCCACGTCCCACCCGACGCGTGCAACCTCGTGCGTGTCGCGAGCGGATGTGGGAGCAGTCCAGACGAGAGTTAGCGGAGGATTATGGCAAAGAAGGACGGTGTCATCGAGATCGAGGGCAGCGTGGTCGAGGCCCTGCCGAACGCGATGTTCCGCGTGGAGCTGGCGAACGGCCACAAGGTCCTCGCGCACATCTCGGGCAAGATGCGCCAGCACTACATCCGGATCCTGCCTGAGGACCGGGTGGTGGTGGAGCTCAGCCCGTACGACCTGTCCCGAGGCCGGATCGTCTACCGCTACAAGTAGTCACCCGTCACGTCCCTCGGGGTCTCCCGGGGGATCAACCCACGAACAACACCGACACCCGCGCTGACAGTTGCGGGGTCCTCGCGCAGTGTGACGGCTGCCCGAGGCCGAGGCGGCGAAGGAATGATTCATGAAGGTCAAGCCGAGCGTCAAGAAGATCTGCGACAAGTGCAAGGTGATCCGCCGGCACGGTCGCGTCATGGTGATCTGCGAGAACCTGCGCCACAAGCAGCGCCAGGGCTGATCGCACCCTGATCACCCGGTGGCGGCAGCCACCACCAGAGCGCACCACCACGAACCTTCCCCCAGCGGGGGGAGGGGAACCCCCGGCTCGGAGGCCGGGGCCCGCGGAGACGCGGGAGGGCGGTGCGGTAGACCTCCGACGAGAAACAGGAGCCGGAAGGCACATGGCACGTCTTATCGGCGTCGACCTCCCTCGCGACAAGCGACTCGAGGTTGCGCTCACCTACATCTACGGCGTCGGCCGTACTCGCGCCCAGCAGACGCTGGCCGCGACCGGGGTCAGCCCCGACCTGCGCGTGAAGGACCTCGGCGACGCCGAGCTCGTCGCGCTCCGCGACTACCTCGAGGGCAACTACAAGCTCGAGGGTGACCTCCGCCGTGAGGTCGCGGCCGACATCCGCCGCAAGGTCGAGATCGGCACCTACCAGGGTCTGCGTCACCGCCGCGGGCTGCCGGTGCGCGGTCAGCGCACCAAGACCAACGCGCGTACCCGCAAGGGTCCCAAGCGCACCGTCGCGGGCAAGAAGAAGGCCCGCTGACCGCAGTCCGTGGTGCGGGCTACTGAGCCCGCCCCGGTCCGATCAGACCAGGAGAACACAAGCACATGCCTCCCAAGACTCGCGCTGCCGCCGGCCGCAAGCCGCGCCGCAAGGACAAGAAGAACGTCCCGCTCGGCCAGGCTCACATCAAGAGCACCTTCAACAACACGATCGTGTCGATCACCGACCCGTCGGGTGCCGTCATCTCGTGGGCGTCCGCCGGCCACGTCGGCTTCAAGGGCTCCCGTAAGTCCACGCCGTACGCCGCGCAGCTCGCCGCCGAGTCGGCCGCTCGCCGCGCCCAGGAGCACGGCGTCAAGAAGGTCGACGTCTTCGTCAAGGGCCCGGGTTCCGGTCGTGAGACCGCGATCCGCTCGCTCCAGGCGACCGGCCTCGAGGTCGGCTCCATCCAGGACGTGACGCCTCAGGCCCACAACGGCTGCCGTCCCCCGAAGCGTCGCCGCGTCTGATGCTCGTTGCGACGCGGTGCGGCTGCGCGGCCCTGGGGGCCGCGGGGCCGCACCGTGATCGCGACGTTCGCTCACCTCACGGGTGAGCAGCTTTGGTCTGGTTCAGACGGACAGAGTTCTGGCCAGGCCGCGAGAGATCGCATGCCGTGATGCGTCATATAGCGGACGCACACTGAAAGGACACCCACAGTGCTCATCGCACAGCGCCCCACGCTGACCGAAGAGGTCATCTCGGAGAACCGTTCGCGCTTCTCCATCGAGCCGCTCGAGCCTGGCTTCGGCTACACGCTCGGCAACTCGCTGCGTCGCACGCTCCTGTCGTCCATCCCGGGCGCGGCCGTGACCTCCATCCGCATCGACGGAGTGCTCCACGAGTTCTCCACCGTGCCGGGTGTGAAGGAGGACGTCACCGAGATCATCCTCAACGTGAAGAACCTCGTGGTCTCGTCGGAGAACGACGAGCCTGTCGTGATGTACCTGCGCAAGCAGGGTGCTGGTGCCGTGACCGCCGCGGACATCGTCCCGCCGGCGGGCGTCGAGGTGCACAACCCCGACCTGCACATCGCCACGCTCAACGAGAAGGGCAAGCTCGAGATCGAGCTGACCGTCGAGCGTGGTCGTGGCTACGTGTCCGCCGCGCAGAACAAGCAGTTCGACGCGGAGATCGGCCGTATCCCGGTCGACTCGATCTACTCGCCCGTCCTCAAGGTCACCTACAAGGTCGAGGCCACCCGAGTCGAGCAGCGCACCGACTTCGACAAGCTCGTCGTCGACGTCGAGTCCAAGCAGGCGATCACGCCTCGTGACGCGCTCGCCTCGGCCGGCAAGACGCTCGTCGAGCTCTTCGGCCTTGCCCGTGAGCTGAACGTCGAGGCCGAGGGCATCGAGATCGGCCCGTCGCCGACGGACACCGCGCTGGCCGCGGACCTGGCGCTGCCGATCGAGGAGCTCAACCTCACGATCCGTTCGTACAACTGCCTCAAGCGCGAGGGCATCCACCAGGTGGGTGAGCTCGTGGCGCGCAGCGAGGCAGACCTGCTCGACATCCGGAACTTCGGTGCGAAGTCGATCACCGAGGTCAAGGAGAAGCTCGCCGAGCTCGGTCTGAGCCTCAAGGACTCGCCGCTGGACTTCGATCCGTCCGGCGCCCAGTACTTCGAGGCCGACGACGAGGCCGCGTACAGCGACGAGCAGTTCTGACGTCCCGCGCCCGCCCTGCGGGCGCGTGGAACCACTTCTAAGGAGCACAAGCAATGCCTACCCCCACCAAGGGTCCGCGGCTCGGCGGTGGCCCGGCTCACGAGCGTCTGATTCTCGCGAACCTGTCCACGGCGCTCTTCGAGCACGGCCGCATCACCACCACGGAGACCAAGGCCAAGCGCCTCCGCCCCCTGGCCGAGCGTCTCATCACGTTCGCCAAGCGCGGCGACCTGCACGCCCGCCGTCGCGTCCTGACGGTCGTGCGTGACAAGGGCGTGGTGCACACGCTGTTCACCGAGATCGCCCCGGCCATGGCCGAGCGCAACGGTGGATACACGCGCATCACCAAGGTCGGCACCCGCAAGGGCGACAACGCCCCCATGGCGGTCATCGAGCTCATCACCGAGCCCGTGAGCCCCAAGCAGGCTGTCGTCCGCGAGGCCGCCAAGGCGACGGAGAAGGCCGCCAAGAAGCCGGCGAAGGCGAAGGCCGCCCCGGTCGAGGACGTCGTCGAGGACGCGCCGGTCGAGGACGCCCCCGCTGAGGACGCGCCCGCCGCTGAGGCCGAGGAGAAGAAGGAGGCCTGAGCCTCCCCTTCACCGGGTTGACGTACAGAGGGCCTCGGTCCCGCCTCCGGGCGGCACCGGGGCCCTCTCGCGTCCGGTCGGCCGCGCACATTGCTTCGGCAGGTCCCAGGCCCGTGCTCCGCCCACGAGGGCGGCCGAGTTGGGCACGACGACGACGTCGTCACCG
>NZ_JBXTSN010000013.1:70840-132955 GCF_057158775.1 Antribacter sp. NEAU-D49
GGCCGCCCCCCACGTCTGGGGGGCTTGGGGGGGGGGGGCCCCCCCCCCACCCCCCCCCCCCCCCCCGACGAACTGCCGAAGCAATGTGCGTCAGGCGCCCGGCGGGTCCCAAGCCCTCGGCAGGTCCCAGGCCCGTGCTCCGCCCACGAGGGCGGCCGAGTTGGGCACGACGACGACGTCGTCACCGAGGCGTGCCAGCGCCGACGCGGTGATCCGCCGTGAGTTGCCGCCGCCGACGTAGAGGCGGTCCCAGAGGAAGACGGGTCGCAGGCCTTCCACCATGGTGACGACCCGGCGCGACCACAGGGCGTCGCCGAGCCGACGTCGTTCCGGCTCGCCGACGTACTGGTCGTACGTGAGGTTCCGGCGCACGGGCGCGTGCGACCACTCCAGGTGCGGTGCGAGCCGGCCGCCGTGGAACAGTGCCGAACCGAGCCCGGTCCCGAGAGTCAGGACGAGCTCCAGCCCGGACGCCGCGACGACGCCGGCCCCGTGCACCTCGGCGTCGTTGAGCACGAGCGACGGGAGACCGAGGCGCGCGGACACGGCCGCCTGCATGTCGAAGCTGCGCCACTGCGCCTGCAGCGCGGGATCGACCCGGGAGCGCGGGCCGGACCGCGTGATGTAGTGCGGCGTGTGCACGACCACGCCGCGGCGGATCATGCCGGGCATGCCCACCGTGGCCCGGCGGGCGGACGGCAGCTCCGCCGCGATCCCGGCGATCGTCTCGACGAGCAGCGCCGGGGGGAGCGGGTAGGGCGTGGGGACCCGGACCGGGTTGGCATGGGCGGTACCCGCCGCGTCGAGCACCGCGGCCTTGATGCCGCCGCCGCCGCAGTCCACCGCCAGCGTCAGGGTGTCGTCCATGCCGTCACTGTAGGTCGGGGCTGGGAGAATGGACGGCGTGAGCGACACCCCGACCGTCCGCGTCCGCCTCGACCTGGCCTACGAGGGCACACGATTCGCCGGCTGGGCGCGGCAGCCGGTCCTCCGTACCGTGCAGGGGGCCCTCGAGGAAGCCCTGGCGATCGTGCTGCGCACGGAGCCCCTGGGTCTTCCCGAGCCGCGGCTGACGGTTGCGGGCCGCACGGACGCAGGGGTCCACGCCCGTGGTCAGGTGGCCCACGTCGACGTCCCCCGCGAGCGGTGGCTCGCTCTCCCGGGGCGGTCCGGGCGGGAACCCGGCGACGCGCTGGTGACCCGGCTCGCGGGCGTCCTGGACGCCGACCTGGTGGTCCACCGCGCAGCCCCCGCGCCGACGGGGTTCGACGCGCGGTTCTCGGCGCTGCAGCGCAGCTACACCTACCGCATCGCCGACGATCCGGCGCTGCGTGACCCGCTCCGGCGTTCCCACGTGCTGTGGAACCGGCGCAGGCTCGACCCCGGCGCGATGGCCGAGGCGATGGCACCGCTGCGTGGCGTGCGAGACTTCGCCGCCTACTGCAAGCCACGGCCGGGTGCCACGACGATCCGGGAGCTCCAGGAGATGACGTGGGAGCGACCGGAGGACGGTCCGGACGCGGGCCTGGTCGTCGCGCACGTCCGCGCTGACGCGTTCTGCCACAACATGGTGCGTGCGCTCGTCGGCGCATCGATCGCGGTGGGGGAGGGTCGGCAGCCCGTCGGCTGGCCGGCCGAGCTGCTCGCCTCCCGGCGGCGCGACTCAGGAGCCAAGGTGGTGCCTCCCCACGGGCTCGTGCTCGAGTCGATCAGCTATCCCGCCGACGCCGAGCTCGCGGCCCGTGCGGACCTGGTCCGAGCCAAGCGCATGGACGAGGACGTGTGGGAGATCCCCGCGAGATAGGCCCGCGTCGCACGAGACAGGTGAGGGCAGGGCGGGTGCCTCGTTCCTCGGCCCCCACCCTGCACTGCGCTCCGGTCACGGCTCCTCGCTGATGAGTCGCCGCGACCTGCACTCCGCTACGGGCGGGTGCCTCGTTCCTCGGCCCCCACCCTGCACTGCGCTCCGGTCACGGCTCCTCGACCCAGTGGACCGCGGCCTCCTCCGCGCTGGCCCCGGCACCGTCGATGCCGGCGTCGTCGCCGTAGACGTCGTTCTCACGCGCTCCGTCCTCTCCCGGGTCCGCGTCCGAGTCCGCGACCAGGCGACCGGCCCGTGTGGTGTCGGGGCGGCTCAGCGGGTCCTGCTCCCAGAAGTCGGGCTCCTCCTCCGCGAGGCGCCGGTCCATGGGCTCGCCGTGGACCTCCTCCCAGGGGGTCTCGCCCCAGTGGTTGGAGCGAGGGCGCTCGGGCGGTGAGTAGCCCTCGTCGAGCACGTCGTCACCGCCGCGGTCGAGGAGCGTGTCGTCGTTCTGCAGCTGGTTCGTGTCGCCCTCGGCCCCGGTCTCCGGGTCGGGCGACGTCGCTGGGGTGTCGGCTGTCATCCCCCTACCGTGGCACTGCCTGTGCGGAGACGCTACCTGCGGAAAACCTTGCCGTCGGCCCATATCACAAGCAGAGGTTGCACCCCGAGGCCGTGCGGGTAACCTCCAGGCATCGCAGAGGGGTGCGACGGGGTACAACGGGGGCAGCTCAGGGGCGCGGGGGCGCTAGGGACGGGCGGAGGCGCAACGGCGTTTCCGCCCGTCCGTCGTCCCGGTGTGACCAGTTCGACGACCGTGTGACGCGCTCCGCTTTGACCGCCCTCCCCCGAGCCGGGTATCGTGGTGAGTCGTTGTGCTATCCCTCCGACGTCCTGCGCTCGGCAGTGCGCCCACTCGCGTGCCGGCGTCTGGCCCGGTCGTCACCGGAGGTCCCGCGCACAACAACCGACTCTTCGGGCGCCGCTTCTCGCCCGACGACACCAAACACGAAAAGGTTACGAACCGTGCGTACGTACACCCCGAAGCCCGGCGACATCCAGCGTGACTGGTATGTCGTCGACGCGACCGACGTCGTCCTGGGCCGTCTGGCCACCCAGGTCGCCACCCTCCTGCGCGGGAAGCACAAGCCGACCTTCGCTCCGCACGTCGACGGTGGCGACTTCGTCATCGTCATCAACGCGGAGAAGGTCGCCCTGAGCGGCAACAAGCGTGAGACCAAGCTGGCATACCGCCACTCCGGCTACCCGGGCGGTCTGCGTTCCGTCGCGTACGGTGAGCTGCTGGAGAAGAGCCCGCGCAAGGCCATCGAGAAGGCCGTCCGCGGCATGCTGCCGAAGACGTCCCTCGGCCGCGGCCAGATCGCAAAGCTCAAGGTGTATGCGGGTGCCGAGCACCCGCACGCCGCGCAGCAGCCCAAGCCGTTCGAGATCACCCAGGTTTCGCAGCAGGCCTGAGGCCTCTGCTAGACGTAACGCGAAGGACACCAAGTGGCCGAGACCACCGTCGACATCGAGCTGGACGACGAGACGCCCAGCACCTACACATCCGAGACTGCCGCACCCGCGACGCGCGGCCAGTCGATCACCGCCCCGGGCCAGGCCCTCGGGCGCCGCAAGGAGGCCGTGGCGCGCGTGCGCCTCGTCCCCGGCACCGGCACCTGGAAGATCAACGGCCGCACCCTTGAGGACTACTTCCCCAACAAGGTGCACCAGCAGCTGGTCAACTCCCCGCTGAAGCTCGTCGAGGTCGAGGGCCGCTTCGACGTCATCGCCCGCATCACGGGTGGTGGCTCGTCCGGCCAGGCCGGCGCGCTGCGCCTGGGCGTTGCTCGCGCGCTCAACGCGATCGACTCCGAGTCGAACCGTGCGGCGCTCAAGAAGGCCGGCTTCCTCACCCGCGACGCTCGCGTCGTGGAGCGCAAGAAGGCCGGTCTCAAGAAGGCCCGCAAGGCTCCGCAGTACAGCAAGCGCTGATCGGTTCTCTCGCTCAGCGAGAGACCGTTCTGCACAGACGGCCCCGCCGGACTCTGTCCGGCGGGGCCGTCCCGCGTCCTGTTCGGGGTCGCGTCTCGTATTTCGGATTCCCCGGCCCGGCCGCTACCGTGATCAGGATCGACCGACGCGCGCCCCGAGGCGCGGCGTGGCTGGGGCTCGGGCCCTGGAATCACCCACAAGGAGGACACGCATGGGCAGGCTGTTCGGCACGGACGGCGTACGCGGGCTAGCCAACCAGCACGTCACGGCGGAGCTGGCGCTCGCGCTGGGGAGCGCGGCGGCGCGGGTCCTCACGTCGGCGGTCCAGCCGGGCCACCGCCCGCGTGCGATCGTGGGTCGCGACCCTCGAGCCTCCGGCGAGTTCCTCTCGGGCGCCGTCGCCGCGGGCCTCGCCTCTGCCGGCGTCGACGTGGTCGTCCTCGACGTTCTGCCGACGCCGGCGCTCGCCTTCCTCGTGAGCGACCTCGGTGCCGACCTCGGCGTCATGGTCTCTGCCTCGCACAACCCGATGCCTGACAACGGCATCAAGTTCTTCGCCCGAGGAGGCCTCAAGCTCGACGACGAGCTCGAGGATCAGATCGAGGCCCGCCTCGACGAAGAGTGGGACCGGCCGGTGGGCGCCGCCGTCGGGCGGATCCGGGGTGATGCGGGGGTCGCGGCCGCCTCCTATGTGAAGCACCTGACGGAGACCGTCGGCACGACGCCGGACCTCCGGCCGCTCGAGGGCCTCCGGATCGCCGTCGACTGCGCCAACGGCGCGGCGAGCGACGTGGGCCCCGCAGCGCTCCGGGCGGCCGGAGCAGACGTGGTGGTCATCAACGCGAGCCCTGACGGGCGCAACATCAACGAGAAGTGCGGCTCCACGTACCCCGAGCAGCTGCAGGCCGTCGTGGTGGCGTCCGAGGCCGACTTCGGCGTCGCCTTCGACGGTGACGCCGACCGCTGCATCGCCGTCGACCACACGGGCGCGCTCGTGGACGGGGACCAGATCCTGGGCATCCTCGCCCGTGGGCTCAAGGCCGAGGGGCGCCTCCCGCAGGACACGCTTGTGGTGACCGTGATGAGCAACCTGGGCCTCGTCCTCGCGATGCGGGAGCAGGGCATCCGGATCATCCAGACCGCCGTGGGGGACCGGTACGTGCTGGAGGAGATGCGCGCGCACGGGTACGGGCTGGGCGGCGAGCAGTCGGGCCACATCATCCTGGCCGACTACGCCACCACGGGCGACGGAGTGCTCTCCGCGCTCCACCTGGCGGCCCGCGTCAAGGCCGCCGGCCGTCGTCTCGCGGAGCTCGCCGCGGACGTGCCGCGGCTCCCGCAGACGCTCGTGAACGTCAAGGGCGTCGACAAGGCGCGTGCGGGCGCCGACGTGGGGGTGAAGTCTGCGGTGGCCGAGGCCGAGGCCCGGCTCGGCGACACCGGCCGCGTGCTGCTCCGCCCGTCGGGGACCGAGCCGCTCGTGCGTGTGATGGTGGAGGCGACCACCCAGGCGGAGGCTGACGCGGTGGCCGCGGACCTGGCCGGCGTGGTGCGGGAGCGGCTCGCGCTCTAGCCGGGAGGCGGCCCGGCGGCAGGATCCGGGGGTGGATCCAGGGGATGACCCTGGTGACTCTCAGGGTGCCCGGATGCGTACGCTTGAGCCGACGGCACCTGCTGGTGCCACCCTCTCTTCCCCGGCGTCCCGGGGCTGACGAACCGAGGTCTTGTGCTCGAACCGCTGACCGTCATCCTGGGCTCGATCGAGTCCTGGATCCTCGCCCTGGCGGCGTCGCCGTGGGTGTACCCGGCCATGTTCGGCTTCGCCACGATCGACGGGTTCTTCCCGCCGCTCCCGAGCGAGTCCGTCGTCATCACGCTCACCGTCGCCGCGCACGCGACGGGCACGCCGATCCTGCC
Source organism: Antribacter sp. NEAU-D49 (assembly GCF_057158775.1). NCBI lineage: Bacteria > Bacillati > Actinomycetota > Actinomycetes > Micrococcales > Promicromonosporaceae > Antribacter > Antribacter sp. NEAU-D49. Next base: position 76,554 of record NZ_JBXTSN010000013.1, read on the forward strand.
GCTGGTGCTGCTCATGGCCGCGGCGGGAGCCTGGGTGGGCGACATCATCGCTTACCACATCGGCCGGGCCATCGGCACCGAGCGCGTGCCGTTCCTGCGGGGGCCGCGCGGCCGCAAGGCGGTCGCGTGGGCGGAGCGGGCGCTCTCCCGCAGGGCGGCGTCGTTCATCCTCGCCGCTCGCTACATCCCCATCGGCCGGGTCGCCGTGAACATGACGGCTGGGGCCGTCGGCTTCCCGCGGCGCCGTTTCGTCGGCATCGCGGCCGTGGCTGCGGTCATGTGGGCCATCTACTCGATGCTGATCGGGCTGGTCGCCGCGGAATGGCTCGGACACGAGAACACGCTGCTCGCGATCGTCTTCGGCGTGGTGCTGGGCGTCTCGCTCGGCTTCGTCGTGGACAAGATCGTCATGTGGATCTCGCGGCGCGACGACCGAGCGGACCGCGACGATCCGACGGCGGCGTCGGACCCCGGCGGGGAGGCCCGGGTGACCGTTCCGACGCGGGGCGACGACCCGGCGTCGGGCACCGACGGCGGCGAGGGCCCCTCGGCTCGCTAGAGCTTGCGGAGGCGGACCCGCTGCACCGTGTGGTCCGAGCCCTTGGTGAGCACCAGCGTGGCACGCCCCCGGGTGGGGAGGATGTTGTGCTCCAGGTTGGGGGCGTTGATGGACTCCCAGATGGAGAGGGCCCGCGCGGTCGCCTGCTCGTCGGTGAGGTCGGCGTAACGGCGGAAGTACGACTCCGGCCGGGTGAAGGCCGTGCGACGGAGCTCCAGGAAGCGGTCCACGTACCACTGCCGGATGTTCCGCGTCCGGGCGTCGACGTAGATCGAGAAGTCGAAGAAGTCGCTGACAGCGACGGTGGTCTCGTCGACGGCGCTGGGCCGGGCCGGCTGCAGCACGTTGAGGCCTTCGACGATCAGCACGTCCGGCTTGCGGACCACCACCTCCTCGCCGGGGACGATGTCGTAGGAGACGTGGGAGTAGACGGGTGCCCGCACCTCCGCCTGCCCTGCCTTGACGCGCGACAGGAAGCGGATCAGCGCCCTCCGGTCGTACGACTCGGGAAACCCCTTGCGCTCCATCAGGCCACGCCGGGACAGCTCCGCGTTCGGGTAGAGGAAGCCGTCGGTGGTGATCAGCTCGACGCGAGGGGTCTCGGGCCAGCGGGCGAGCATCTCGCGCAGCACGCGGGCGGTCGTCGACTTGCCGACGGCGACGGAGCCGGCGACGCCGATGACGTACGGGGTGCGGGGCGGGTCCTCGCGGAGGAACGTGGACGTGGCCTCGTGGAGGCTCGTCGTGGCGTTCACGTACAGGTTGAGCAGGCGCGACAGGGGGCGGTACACCGCGTCGACCTCGGCGAGGTCGATCGGGTCGCCGAGTCCGCGCAGGCGGGTGACGTCGTCGTCGGTCAGCGGGAGGGGCGTGGACGCGGAGAGCTTGCTCCAGGCCGCCCGGTCGAGGTCCACGTACGGGGACGCCGGCGCGAGGGACAGGAGGTGCTCGCCGACATCTGTGCCGGAGAACTGGGAAACCACTTGCATGATTCTGCCGTACGCGGTGCTGTGTCCTGCGTCATGGGGCCGAAACAAGCAGCCGGTTAGACTCGGCCGCATGTGTGGGATCGTCGGATATACAGGTCTGGGTCAGGGCGCGGTCGATGGCGTCGCGACGCCGTCGCGGACGCCGTTGGAGGTCGCGCTCGAAGGGCTGCGCCGGCTCGAGTACCGGGGGTACGACTCCGCGGGCGTCGCGCTGGTTGCCCCGGGCTTCGAGCGGGTGGCCTCCGCCAAGAAGGCGGGCAAGCTGGCCAACCTGGTCGAGGAGGTGGACCTCCACCCGCTGCCGGACGCGACGGCGGCCATCGGCCACACCCGCTGGGCGACGCACGGCGGCCCGACCGACGGCAACGCCCACCCGCACCTGGCAGACGGCGACCGGCTCGCCGTCATCCACAACGGCATCGTCGAGAACTTCGCCGCGCTGAAGCAGGAGCTCCTCGCCGACGGCGTGACGTTCCGCTCCGAGACCGACACCGAGGTGGCCGCGCAGCTCATCGCGAAGGCCTACCGCGAGACCGGTGACCTCACGGCGGCCATGGGCGTGGCCGCCCGCCGGCTCCACGGCACGTTCACGCTGCTCGCCGTGCACACCGACGTCCCGGACACCGTCGTGGGCGCCCGGCACGACTCGCCGCTCGTGGTCGGGCTCGGCGAGGGCGAGAACTTCCTCGGCTCGGACGTCGCCGCGTTCATCGCGCACACGCACGAGGCGCTCGAGCTGGGCCAGGACCAGATCGTCACGATCACACCCACGTCGGTGGCCGTGACGGACTTCGACGGCAACCCCGCCGAGGCCAAGCGCTTCACCGTCGACTGGGACGCCGCGGCCGCCGAGAAGGGCGGCTTCGACTCCTTCATGGACAAGGAGATCCACGACCAGCCGCACGCGGTGGGGGACACGCTCCTGGGCCGCACGGACGCGTCGGGCGCCCTCGTGCTCGACGACCTCCGGATCGACGAGTCGCTCCTGCGCGCGGTGAACAAGATCATCGTGGTGGCCTGCGGTACCGCCGCCTACTCCGGCCACGTGGCGAAGTACGCGATCGAGCACTGGTGCCGCATCCCCGTCGAGGTCGAGCTGGCGCACGAGTTCCGCTACCGCGACCCGATCGTCGACGAGAAGACGCTCGTCGTCGCGGTGACCCAGTCCGGCGAGACCATGGACACGCTCATGGCGGTACGGCACGCCCGCGAGCAGGGCGCCAAGGTGATCTCCATCGTGAACACGCACGGGTCGACGATCCCGCGCGAGTCCGACGCCGTGCTCTACACGCACGCGGGTCCCGAGATCGCCGTCGCCTCCACGAAGGCGTTCCTCGCCCAGATCACCGCCGCGTACCTGCTGGGCCTGTACCTGGCTCAGCTGCGGGGCAACAAGTTCCCCGACGAGATCGCGACGATCCTCGACGAGCTGCGTGACATGCCCCGGAAGATCCAGACGGTCATCGAGCGCGGCGAGTACGTGCGCGCCACGGCCCGCTCGATGCGTGACGCGTCGTCGGTGCTGTTCCTCGGCCGGCACGTGGGTTTCCCGGTCGCCCTGGAAGGTGCGCTCAAGCTCAAGGAGCTGGCCTACATCCACGCCGAGGGCTTCGCCGCCGGTGAGCTCAAGCACGGCCCCATCGCGCTCATCGACGAGGGGCAGCCGGTCTTCGTGGTGGTCCCGTCCCCGCGGGGACGCGACTCGCTCCACTCCAAGGTGGTCTCGAACATCCAGGAGATCCGGGCCCGTGGCGCCCGGACGCTCGTCATCGCCGAGGACGGCGACGACGAGGTGCGCAAGTACGCGGACGAGATCTTCTGGATCCCGCAGGCGCCCACGCTGCTCCAGCCGCTGCTGGCCGTGGTTCCCCTGCAGATCTTCGCGATGGCACTGGCGACCGCCAAGGGCCTCGACGTGGACCAGCCGCGGAACCTGGCGAAGTCCGTCACGGTGGAGTGAGCGGGCCGGGGCGGTGCGTAGGGTGACCCCATGATCATCGGCGTGGGCATCGACGTGGTCGACGTCGACCGGTTCATGGCGACGCTCGAGCGCACGCCCCGGCTCCGCGAGAAGCTCTTCACCGAGGACGAGCGGGACCTGCCGGCCTCGTCGCTCGCGGCCCGGTTCGCCGCCAAGGAGGCGATCGCCAAGGCGCTCGGGGCGCCGGGCAACCTACGGTGGCACGACGCGACGGTGCACCGGGTCGTGGGCGGCCCGCCCGAGGTCGAGCTGCGGGGAACCGTCGCGGCCCGGGCCACCGAATTGGGGGTGCGCTCGTGGCACCTGTCGATCTCCCACGACGCCGGCATCGCCTCGGCCATGGTCGTCGCGGAGGGGTGAGCCGCCCCGGCGCGAGCGGCTCACCCCTCGGCTCTGGCGCTACTGCAGGGCCGGGATGACCTGGCGGCCGAACAGCTCGAGGCCCGACCGGTCGTAGGCCGCCTCCAGGAAGTACGTGATGGCGTAGCCCATCCCGCGTGCTTCCATGGCCTGAAGCTTCTCCACGAGCTGTTCGGGCGTGCCCGTCAGGTAGGCGTTGCGCCACGACCCGGCGATCTCCTGCTCGGCCCGCTCCGGGGCCCACCTGCGCAGGTGCGACTCGATCCAGGCGAGCTTGTCGGCCACGTCCTTCTCGGTCTCGCCGATCACCACGTTGTAGTCGGCCGTCCGTGTGATCTGCCCGAAGTCGCGGCCCACGTCCTTGCAGTGCTGCTCCAGGATCCCGGACTTGTGCGAGAAGCCCTCCGGCGAGCCGTCGAAGTTGGTGTACTGCGCCCACTGGGCGGCGATGCGCAGCGTCTTCTTCTCGCCGCCTCCGGCGATCCACAGGGGGATCGACGGCTTGCCGTCGACCTGCTGCAGCGGCTGCGGGTAGCAGCGTGCGCCGTCGACCTGGTAGCGCGTGCCGTCGAAGGTGGCGGAACCCTCTCGCCACATCTGCGCCATGATCTGCACGCCCTCGTCGAGCGCGCGGAGGCGCTCGCCGGCCGTGGGGAAGCCGTAGCCGTAGGCGCGCCACTCGTGCTCGTACCAGCCGGCCCCGATGCCCATCTCCATCCGGCCACCGGAGATCAGGTCGGCCGTCGAGGCGACCTTGGCCAGGTACGAAGGCTCGCGGTAGGCCATGCACGTGCACATCTGGCCCAGGCGGACGCGCTGCGACGCGGCGGCGAAAGCCGCCATGAGGGTCCAGGCCTCGTGGGTGGCCTCGGTGGTGACCTGCGGGACCGTGTGGAAGTGGTCGTAGACCCACACGCTGTCCCAGGCGAAGCCCCCGCCCGGGACGGCCTCGCCGGCGGCCGCGTTGTCGGCGTGGTGCAGGAGCCCGAGCATGGTCTCCCAGTGCTTCTCCGGGGCGATGCCCACGAGGTCCATCCGCCAGCCCTGAGGAATGAAGAGTCCGAATCGCATGCGCCGAGCCTAAGGGCCGGGAGGCCTCCGCGGCGGGGTTCATCCACAGGTCGTCCGACGGGAGCCCTCGAAAGGGGCATCATGTCCCCATGATCCAGGCGTGGACTGCATCCGACGTGCGCGCGGCAGAGGAGCCTCTCCTCGCGGCCGGCGATCCGCTGATGGCTCGCGCGGCGTACGCGCTCGCCGAGGCCGTGGTCCGGGACGTCGCCCGGCGGCGGCCTGGCCGCCCCTCGCGACCCTCCCGCCTCCGTGGAGGGCTCGGTTCCGACGGGCTGCCGGGAGAGGTCGCGCTCCGGGCCGCGCGCCCCTCCCGTGGTACGCGAGAAGCGGTTCGCGGAGCGCGGGCGGTCCTCCTGGTCGGCGGGGGGAACAACGGCGGGGACGCGCTGTTCGCCGGCGCCCACCTGGTACGGCAGGGCCTGACGGTGACGGCCGTGGTCGTCTCGCCGGCAGCGCACGACGAGGGCCTCGCGGCGTTCCGCGCCGCGGGCGGCACGGTGGTCGGCCTGTACGAGACTCGCGTGCCCGCGGTCGTGGAGCAGGTCCGCACGAGCGACGTGGTCGTCGACGGCCTGGTGGGCATCGGGTCCCGTGGCGCCCTCCGCCCGCCCGCGGGCGGGCTCGTGCGGGCGCTCGCCGACGCGCGGCGCGAGGCGGAGTCCTCGGGCGGCGTGTGGCCCTGGGTCGTCGCGGTCGACATCCCCAGCGGCATCGGGGTCGACGACGGCTCCGTGCCCGGTCCGGTGCTGCCCGCCGACCGGACCGTCACGTTCGGCGCGCTCAAGCCCGGGCTCGTCCTGCCGCCCGCCGTGCACCTCGCGGGCGAGGTCGAGGTCGTCGACCTGGGACTGCGCCTGGGCGCGCGCCGCCCCGGCGCGGCCGGTGCACCCGGGCGGGGCACGCCGTCGTCGGGCAGCGTGCGGACCCTCACCGGGGGCGACGTCGCCGCCCTCCTGCGCGTGCCCGGACCGCACGACCACAAGTACACGCGCGGCGTGGTCGGCGTGGTCGCCGGGACCTCCACCTACCCGGGCGCGGGCGTCCTCGCCACGTGCGCGGCCGTCCGCGCCGGCGCGGGCATGGTGCGCTACCTCGGGCCCGCACGGGTCGGTGACCTCGTGGTCACGCGGCGGCCCGAGGTGGTGACCGCCGGGGGCCGGGTCCAGTCCTGGGTGCTCGGCCCGGGGATCCCGGCCGAGGGGGACGACGACGGCCAGCACCGGCGCGTCTTCGGGGCGCTCGCTGCGGTCACGGGCGTGCTGTCCGCCGACGTCACCGGAGGCGCCGTCCCCGCCGTGCTCGACGCCGGGGCGATCGACCTGCTCGAGCACCGCTGCCCGGCGTTCGTCGTGCTGACTCCGCACGCGGGCGAGCTGGCGGCGCTGCTCACCCGCGTGGGCCACGACGCGGACCGGGCCGCCGTGGAGGCGGAGCCGCTGCGCTGGGCCCGTGTCGCGCACGAGGCGACCGGTGCCACCGTGCTCCTCAAGGGGTCGGTCACCGTGGTGGTCGGGCCCGAGGCGGCCTACGCCCAGGCCGACGCGCCCGCATGGCTCGCCACTGCCGGTGCCGGCGACGTGCTCGCGGGCCTCCTCGGGACGCTCCTCGCCGCGCGCTGCGACGAGGTCCTGTCCAGGCCCTCGCTCGCGGCCGAGCTCGCCGCCGCCGCTGCGCTGGTGCACGGGCGCGCCGGATGGATCGCGGCGCGGGCGGCGGGCGGCGGCGCGACGGGGCCCGTGGTGGCGCTCGATGTGGCGGAGGCGCTGCCCGCCGCGGTCGCCGAGGTGCTCGCGGAGGCCTGACCGGGGGCCAAGATCCCCCGGCCGGGGCGCGGGATCCCCCGAGCGGGGGAGGGTCCGACCGGCGTCGTCCAGGAGTGTTGGAGACACCAGCCCCTGTGACGAAAGGACCTCTCATGGACCGCTCCAACCGCCTCGCGCTGACCGGCGCCACGGCGCTCAGCGGAGTCGCGGCCGCCCTCGGCGCCGTCTGGCTCCTCGGCTCCGGGGCCGGCTACTACGCCGACCCGATGCACTCCGTCGTCGGCACCCTTGCGGGCGCCGCCGCCGCGAGCCTGCTGCACACCGTCGCAGCCCTCGTGGGTGTGGCGGCCGGCGTCGCCGCTCTCGCCGGTGTCTTGTCCCGCCGGGCGGTCGTCGTCACGGCCGTCGCCGAGGTGCTCGTGTTCGGGTTCGCCCTGGCGGGCCTCAGCACCCTCTCGACCGTCGGCTACCTGGTCGCGATGGCCATGCCGGTGGCGGTCGTCGTCATGCTGGTCCAGGTGGTGCGCCGGTACCCCGTGGCGCGCTGGACGGCGGGCGTGCCCGCCCTCCTGCTCCTCGCGGCCGGCGCCGTCCTCGGGCGCGACTCGCTCGTGGCGCTCGTCGGGGAGCTCACCCCGGCGCTCGTCCGCGAGCTGCCCAACATCGGTGCCACCCTCCTGCTCGTCGGTGTCGGGGCCGCCTGGGCGGCCACCGCGTCGACGACGCTCTCCGGCTCGCAGCACCTGGAGCGGGCGACCGCCTGGGTGGTGCGTCACCGCGTCGCACTCACGATCGCAGCTGCCTGCGGCCCGCTGCCGTACGCGCTGGTCCGGCTCACCTGGCTCTCTCCCTGGCCGATGTTCGGCCAGGGAGTCATCGACGACCTGCCCACCCGCATCTGGGGCGTGGTCCTCTCGAGCGGCGCCTGGCTCGGCTTCGCCCTGACGATCGGACTCATCCGTCCCTGGGGCGAGGTGTTCCCGCGCTGGATGCCCGGCCTGGCCGGAAAGACCGTCCCCGTCGCGGCGGCGGCCGTGCCCGGCGGCGCCATCGCCGCGGTGCTCACCTTCTCGGCGGTGCCGCTGCTGACCATGATCCCGTCCGACGGCGTGGTCCAGACCCTGGCCTCGGCCGTCTTGTTCCCCTGCTGGTTCTGGGGGCCGATGCTGGCCCTCGCGGTCTGGGGCTACGTGGCGCACCGCCGGGGCGCCGACGGTTCGCGGCCTGATCGCGCCGCGGCGACCTCGGCCGCCTGACCGGCATGAGAGAGGATGACGGCATGCCGAGCACGCTCCGCCGCCTGGTCCACCGGTCCGCCTGGCTCATGCTCGGCGCGGCCATCGGCCTGGCCCTGGTGCTGCTCGGCGTGACCGTCGTGCAGTCGGTGCACCTCGGGGCGCCCGTGGGGCTCGTCGTGGTCCTGACCGTCCTGGCTGCGGGCGCCCTGGGGCTCGTCCCCGGGGCGCGCGAGCTCGAGGTCACCGCCGCGCGGGCCATGCTCCACACGGAGGCCGAGGTCGTGGTGCCGCGCCGCACCCGCCCCCTGCACCGCGTGCAGACGGCCGCCTGGGTGCTGTTCCACCAGCTCGCCGGCCTCCTCGTCGCGACGGCCCTCTTCGCGGGCGTCCCCTACGCGGTGCTCGCCGGCGTCGAGGCGGTCACCGGCCGCACCATCGGCACGTTCCTGCCCCCGCCGTCGGGCGCGGTGGAGGCTGCGGTCCGGGTGGTGCTGTGCGTCGTCGTCGGCCTCGTCCTGGTGTCCCTCGCCTGGCCGGCCGGGTGGCTCGCCGCCCGCCTTGCCGGGCGGGCTCTCGGGCCCACCGCCCACGACCGGCTCGAGGTCGCGCTCGACCGCGCGAGCCGGGAGGCCGAGCACACCCGGCTCGCCCGCGAGCTCCACGACGGGATCGGCCACGCCCTCACGATCATCAGCGTCCAGGCCGCCGCGGGCCGCCGGGTCGCCGGCCGCGACCCGGCGCTGGCCGCCGAGGCGCTCGCCGCGATCGAGGACACCGCCCGCGGGGCGCTCACCGAGCTCGACGACCTGCTCGGGGTGCTGCGGGCGGACCGCGGCGGGCCGGGGGCCGGACCGGACGAGGACGGCGCGCGTGCCGATCTCGCGACCGTCGCGGACCTCGACGGGATCGTCGCAGCGCACCGGCGGGCGGGGCTGGAGATCGAGGCCACCGTGGACGCACCGCCCGTGCTGCCGGCCCTGCTGCGTCGCACCGTCGACCGGATCGTCGCCGAGGCGCTCGCCAACGCCCACCGGCACGGGGGCGCCGGCGCGGTCCGGCTCGTCGTCCGCCACACCGCTGAGGAGCTCGTCGTGGAGGTCACCAACCCGTTGCCCGGAGGCGCCGGGCGGGCGTGGCGCCAGGGCCGCGGTGGCCGCGGGCTGGCCGGGGTCCGTGAGCGGGTGGCACTGTTCGGCGGCACGGTTGTCGCGGGGCCCGACGGCGACCGCTGGACCGTCCGCGTGACCCTGCCCCGGCCCGCCGTCGAGGCCGCACCCGAGGAGGACCGATGACTGCCGACAGCAGCCGGCCCGTGACCGTCCTGATCGCCGACGACGAGCCCCTGGTCCGGAGTGGCCTCCGGCTCATCCTCGACAGCGAGCCCGGCCTGCAGGTGGTGGGCGAGGCCGGTGACGGGTCCGAGGCGGTGGCGCAGGCCCGGCGGCTGCGGCCCGACGTCGTCTGCATGGACGTGCGCATGCCCGGCGTCGACGGCCTCCGCGCCACCGAGCTGGTCCTCCGGCTCCCCGACCCGCCCAAGGTGCTCGTGGTGACCACCTTCGAGCACGACGACTACGTGCTGGACGCCCTCACGGTGGGCGCCTCCGGGTTTCTCCTCAAGCGTGCGAGCGCCGACGAGATCGTGCAGGCGGTCCGCACGGTCGCCGTCGGGCAGAGCCTGCTCTTCCCCGAGGCCGTCCGCTCCCTCGTGCGCGGGCGCAAAGGCACGGTCGGGGCTTATGCGGGGCCGCCGCTGACGCCTCGGGAGACCGAGGTGCTCGGGCTCGTGGCGCAGGGGATGACGAATGCCGAGATCGCTGCCGAGCTGGTCGTCGGGGTGGAGACGGTCCGCACGCACGTGGCCTCCGTGCTCGGGAAGCTCGGCGCGCGGGACCGGACCCAGGCGGTCGTGACCGCCTACCGGACCGGGCTGGTCGAGGTGTGAGCCCCGCCCCCGTGGCGGACGGCTAGGGTGGCTGCGATGGACGAGCGGGTGGTGGCCTGGGGCCAGGAGCTGGCGGTGGTGCACGAGCGGCTCCGCGACGCCCTCGAGGTGGCGCGCGCGGCGGTGCACGACGGCGGCTCGACCCCCGCCGCGGCGCGCGAGCTGCGGCTGTTCTGCCTGGGCTTCTGTGCGGCGCTGACGGGACACCACCGGGGCGAGGACCGCACCCTGTTCGAGGTGGTCCTGGCCGAGCGGCCCGACCTGGCACCTGTTGTCTCCGCCCTGAAGCAGGACCACAACGTGCTGGACCACCTGCTCGGCGAGCTGGACCTGGCGGTCAGCTCCGGCCTCCCGGCCGAGGACCTGCTGCGCCACCTCGATGGCATCGACGCCATCATGGAGACCCACTTCAGGTACGAGGAGAAGATGCTCGTCCCGGTGCTGGACGCGACGGCCCGTCAGGACCTGGACCGCAGGGAGCTGTTCGGGCCGCTGGGTTGAGGTGGGTGCCGTCGCGCGGTCACGCAGGCGCCCGGGCTGCGAGGTACGTGTCCTCGCCGGAGTAGTCGAAGTAGCCGCGGAAGAACGGATGATCGAGCGCGCGCTGCTCGACCTGGGTGCGGACCAGCCAGTCGACGGTCTCGCGGACCGTCTCCGCGTACGTCCCGACGGGTTCGTACCCGAGGGCGTGCGCGGCGGACAGGTCGAGGACGATCGGCGACGGCGTGCTCCACGGCGTTCTGCCGATGCCCGCCGCGGCGGTCACCGGCTCGTCGAGCAGCACCTCGTCCCAGGAGTGGTCCAGGAGCCTGGCGATGGTCTGCGCGATGGCGCGTGCATCCGGTGCGTCGGGGTCGGCGCTGTTGAGTACCCGAGCGCCGGGCCGTGCGGCCACCACCTCGACCAGGGCCGCCAGATTGGCCGCAGCCGTCGGGTGGTCGACGCCGCGGCCTCGGTCGGCGAGGAGCAGGGTCCGCCGCCCGTCGAGAGCGCGCCGGACGAACACCCACTCGCGCGCGGGAACCGCGCCCTCGCCGTGCACCTTCGAGGCGCGGACCACCGTGACGGGGCAGCCGGACCCGAGGAGCTCCTGCTCGGCTGCCACCTTGTTGGCGCCGTAGCCGGCGGGGGAGTCGAAGGCGCCGCTCCGGTCAGGGGCCATGGTCGGTGCGTCCTCTCGGACGAGGCCCTCGAACCGCGGCTTGACCGGTGAGTTCACGTGATTGCCGCTCGCGTCCACGTAGACCGCCTTGCTGGAGATCATCACCGTCGACGCCACGTGCGGCAGCAGCGGCAGCAGGCCGCGCGCGTCGGCGGCCGTGAAGCACAGGCAGTCGACGAGCAGGTCCGCACCAGCACCGAGCAGCCGCGCGGTAGCAACGTCGTCGGTCCGTCCGAGCGCGTGGAAGGCAGCGCCCGCGTCGACCAGGTCGGCCGGGAGACGGGCAGCGTCGCGGCCCGTCAGGTCCACCCGCCAGCCGGATCGCAGCAGACGACGGGCCACCGCCCGCCCCACGAGGCCGGTCCCACCGAGGATCACCGCTCTGCGCATCGGGCGATCCTAGGGTCCGGGCTAGGTGCCAGTGGGCCGCCCACGGTGCTGCAACCTACAGCGAACCTAGTAAAGGTACTAAGATGAACCGAAAAATAGTCTATTTATCGAGTTGCTTGGGGGTCTCATGCGGTCGTTCGTCGACCTGGATGTACTGATCGGGCGTGTGCCGTTCGACGTCGTTGCGAACCTTCGAGTGATCGATACAGGTCGCGGTAGTGAGGCGCTCTTCCAGGACAAGCTTCCGCAACTGCTCACCAGTCTCGCCGATCGCGCTCGTGTGGCAAGCATCGAGGCGTCCTCCGCTATCGAAGGTGTCGTGGTTGAGAGCAGGGAGCGAGCGGATCTCATCCTCCGAGGTCAGCCAATGACGTTGCGGGACCGCAGTGAAAAGGAGCTGGCGGGGTACAGAGCGGCCCTTGACTACCTCTACCGCGAGGACTGGAGACCGCTGAACGTCGGGCTCGTGCTCCACCTGCACCGGTTGCTGTTCTCGTACACGGATCTCCCAGGGGGCGCGTTCAAGACGTCGGAGAACGTCGTCGTCGACCGCCTTCCTGACGGAACGCACGTCAAGAGGTTCACGCCTGCTTCCGTGGACCAGACGCCCTGGCTCATGGACGAGCTTGTCGCGAGGTTTGCCGGGGCGGCCGGGGCCGACCGGCATCACCCGATACTCCTCGTAGGGCTGTTCGTCCTGGATCTCCTGACGATCCATCCGTTCCTGGACGGCAACGGCCGGGTTGCCCGGGCGCTCACCAATGCCCTTCTCCAGGACGGGGGCTACGAAGTGACGCGATACGTCTCGCTCGAGGCGTCGATCGCCACGTCCTCGGACAGCTACTACGACGCGCTGAAGTTCTCCACGCACGGGTGGCACGAGGCGGAACATGATCCATGGCCTTGGCTCCGCTACTTCGTCCGAGTCGTTCGCGGCGCGTACGAGGAATTCGCGTCGGTCACCTCGCTCGCGCGTGCCGGCTCCACCAAGCAGGACAGGGTCCGGTCGTACATCCTCGAGCACGCTCCGTCGTCGTTCCGGCTGGCCGACATCCGGATGGCGCTGCCCGGGGTGAGCGATGCGACGATTCGCGTCGTCCTCGACTCGTTGCGTACTGATGGCCGGATTGCCGTCGACGGTGTCGGCCGCGGAGCAACCTGGAGCCGCCTCACCTGACCGGGCCGGCCCGCCGGCGGACCTGCCGCGGAAAATGTGGGCCCCGTCACGTCCGAGTGCTGTGACTTCTCGCCCTTCCGAGCGTCAAGGGTGCATGAGCACCAAGACAGACCTGACGTCCGTGATCGACCACCTGGCCGGGTTGGACACGATCGCGCTCCGGGTCACGCGGGGCGTGCCGGACCTCGTGGACCGGCTGCTGGGCGGCTCCGGTGACAGCACCGGCGACGGCGCCGCAGGCGGCACGGACCTCATCACGATCGACGTGGTGACGGGGTCCCGCTCGGCGACCGACGAGGTGGTCTCCCGGTACGACCTGCAACCTCAGTCCTCACCGGGAGACCTCGGGCTCGCCCGGAGCTGGGTGTGGGCGGGGCCGGTCGCCGACCTTCCCGGAACGGTGCCGGTGGTGGTGCGCCTCCGCCTCGTGGAGGACGTGAGCGGCTGAGCTCAGCGCGGCAGGTGCGCCTCGATGGTCTCGACGATCGTGGGGTCGTCGGGCGTGGTCGTGGGGGCGAACCGCCGCACGTCACCGCCGGGCAGCACCAGGAACTTCTCGAAGTTCCAGCGCACGCGGCCGGTGTGGCCGTCGGCGTCGGACGACTTCTTGAGCTCGGCGTAGAGCGGGTGCGTGTGCCGGCCGTTGACCTTGACACGTGACACGACGGGGAACGTCACGCCATAGGTCATCGAGCAGAACTCGGCCACCTTCTCGTCCGTCGCCAGCTCCTGGAAGAACTGGTTGCTCGGGAATCCCACGACGGTGAAACCGCGGTCGGCGTACGTCTTCTGCAGCTCCTCCAGCGTCGCGTACTGGGGCGCCAGACCGCACCGGGACGCGACATTAACGACGAGGACGACGTCGTCTCGGTGGGCGGCGAGGGAGGTCTCGCTGCCGTCCATGGCCAGGAACGGGATGTCGTAGAGAGTCACGCCGGCCATTGTGCTCCTCCTGGCGGGCCCAGGACAGGTGCCAGGGGCGACCACCGCGGCGGGTTACCGTGAAGCGTGACCCAGGCTCCGCCGTCGGCCCCCCGGAACCCCACGAGGCCTCTGCCCGTCCGGGACGGGCTCAACCCGACCCGGCTCGTGCTGCCGCACGACGCGGCGACCGTGGCCCGGTACACCCGGGCGCTCGACTACCTCCTCGACCGCTTCCCCGACGACGTGGCGCGCCTGGAGGAGAAGGTGGCCGCGGGCGAGGTCATCACCGGGCGGGGCGAACCGCTGACGGCGAGCACCCCCTACGAGCCACGCGGCTTCCTCTTCCTCTACCGGGACCCGCCGCCCGAGGACGTGGTGCCGTTCGAGGTCGACGTGCTCCACCGGGACGAGAACCTGCTCGCGGTCGACAAGCCCCATTTCCTCGCGACGATGCCGCGAGGCCGCTGGATCACCCAGACGGTCCTCGTGCGGCTGCGGCGAGACCTCGGGCTGCCCGACCTCTCGCCCGCCCACCGCCTGGACCGGCCCACGGCGGGCGTGCTGGTGCTGACCGTGCGGCCCGAGGTCCGCGGCGCCTACCAGGAGGCCTTCGCCCGGCGAGAGGTGACCAAGGTCTACGAGGCGGTCGCGCCGCTGCGCGACGACCTCGACCTGCCGCGCACCGTCCGCTCCCGGATCGTGAAGCTGCGGGGCGTGACCCGCGCCCAGGAGGAGCCGGGGGAGCCCAACGCCGAGTCGCGCGTGGCGCTCGCCGCCCGCGACGACGTGCGCGGGCTCGGCCTGTACCGGCTCGAGCCGCACACGGGCAAGACGCACCAGCTGCGCCTGCACATGGCGTCGCTCGGCATCCCGATCCTCCACGACCCGTTCTGGCCGGTGCTCCGCGAGACCGACCCCGACGACCACGCCCGCCCGCTCCAGCTCCTCGCGCGGTCCCTGGAGCTCGTGGATCCCTTCACCGGCGAGCGGCGCCGCTTCGAGTCGCGGCGCTCGTTGTCGGAGTGGCCTCCTCGCTGAGGGCAGAGGTGCGAGAATCGGTGACCGTGAGCACCACGCACCTGGAGGACGGGACCGCCGCGTTCCCCGCGGAGTTCCCGGCACGCGCCGTGATCGATCTCGCCGCGATCCGCGACAACGTCGTGGCGCTGCGGGACGCCGCACCCACGGCCGCCCTGATGGCGGTGGTGAAGGCCGACGCCTACGGGCACGGGCTCGTGCCGAGCGCGTGGGCGGCGCTCGCGGGCGGCGCCACCTGGCTCGGCGCGGCGCAGGTCGCGGAGGCTCTTCAGCTGCGCGCCGAAGGCATCGGACCCGACGCAGCGCGCATTCTGACCTGGCTCTACGCGCCCGGCGCGCCGTTCGAGCAGCTCGTCGCGGCCGACGTGGACGTCGCCGTCGGCGCAGCCTGGGCCCTGGACGAGGTGGCGGTGGGCGCTCGCGCTGCCGGGCGGCCCGCGCGCGTGCACCTGAAGATCGACACAGGCCTGGGCCGCAACGGGATCATGCCCGCCGACCTGCCCGCCGCGCTCGCACGCGCCGGCGCGCTCCAGGCGGAGGGTGTGGTCCGGGTCGTGGGCCTCATGTCGCACTTCGCGGTGGCCGACGAGCCGGAGCACCCGACGGTCCTCGCCCAGGCGGCCGTCTTCGAGGGCGTCGTCAAGGAGGTCGAGGCCGCGGGCTTCGACCTCGAGGTGCGCCATCTCGCCAACTCGGCCGCGACCCTCACCAACCCGTCCGTGCACTACGACCTGGTGCGCCCCGGCCTCGCCGTCTTCGGCCTGTCGCCCGTGCCGCGGCTGGGCGCCCCGGGCCACTACGGGCTCACCCCCGCGATGACACTCGAGGCGCGGCTCGCCACCGTCAAGCGGATCCCGGCGGGCAGCGGGGTGTCGTACGGCCACTACTACACGGCCCCGCAGGACACGGTCCTCGCGGTGGTCCCCCTCGGCTACGGCGACGGGATCCCGCGGCACGCGTCGGGCGGCTCGCTCGGCGAGGGCGGGCCGGTCCTGGTGGGCGGGGGTGTCGGGGACCTCGCGACGCCCGGCGCCGGCTCCGGCACCGTCCGGGTGCTCCGGGTCGCGGGCCGTGTCTGCATGGACCAGGTCATGCTCGACCTGGGCCCCTATGCCACCGAGCAGGCCGGTGACGTGGTCACCCTGTTCGGCGCGTGCGACGGCCTCGCCCATGCGGGCGCGCCGAACGCCGAGGACTGGGCCCGTGCCGCGGGCACCATCAGCTACGAGATCGTCACCCGGCTGGGCGCGCGCGTGCCGCGCGTCTACCGGGGCCAGGATGCGCTCGGCTCCGGTGCGGCGCGCGCGGCGCGGGGAGAGTGGTCATGAGCGGCAGTACTCCGGGACTCACCACCGTCGAGCTCGACCTGCCCGACGCGGAGTCCACCCGTGGGCTCGGGCGGGCGCTCGCGAGCGTGCTGCGGGCGGGCGACCTGGTGATCCTCACCGGTGACCTGGGGGCGGGCAAGACCACGCTCACCCAGGGCCTCGGCGCGGCGCTGGGCATCCGCGGCCAGGTGGCGTCACCCACGTTCATCGTGGCGCGCGAGCACCCGCCGCTGCCCCGGCCCGACGGCACCCGCGGCCCGGCGCTGGTGCACGTCGACGCCTACCGGCTCGGCTCCCTCGCCGAGCTCGACGCGCTCGACCTGGACTCCACGCTCGACGAGGCCGTCACCGTGGTCGAGTGGGGCCGGGGCCTGGCCGAGGCGCTCACCGACGACCGGCTCGAGATCGACCTCCTGCGGCCCCGCGGGGCGGGAGGCTCTGGCGGGGCCGGGGCCGGCGCAACGGACCTCGACCTCGGCGACGACCCGGAAGCCGGGGTGCGGCGCGCGACCGTCCGTGCCGTCGGGCCGCGGTGGGCCGGCGTAGACCTGGCCGCGGTGCTCGGGGCCTCCTGAGCGGGCCCGTGCCGAACTAGGCTGGGACCGTGCCAGTTCTCGCTCTCGACACCTCAGCAGCCGTCGCCGTCGCCCTGGTGGGCGAGGACGGGGCCCGTCTCGCTTCTCGTACGTCCGACGAGCGCCGTCGCCATGCCGAGTCGCTCGCGCCGCTGATCGCCGAGGTCCTGGCGGAGGCAGGGGTGGACCGCTCCGACCTGACCGCGGTCGTGGCGGGCACGGGCCCCGCCCCGTTCACGGGCCTCCGCGTGGGCCTCGTCACTGCTCGCACGCTCGCGCTCTCGCTGGGCATCCCCGTGCTCGGGGTCCCCAGCCTGGACGCGCTCGCGGTGCAGGCGGTGAGCGACCTCGGCCTCCGGCCGGGTGACGAGGTGCTCGCCACCTCCGACGCGCGCCGCCGCGAGGTCTACTGGGCCCGGTACCGCGTGGTCGCGCACGAGGGCCCGGGCGGTGTCCCGGTCGTGGAGACCCTCGCGGGGCCCGACGTCGCCCGGGCCGGGTTCGTCGCTCGGGCCCAGCTGGGTGAGGGGACGAGCGAGGCGGCCGGGACCGCGGCGGTGCACGTCGTGGGGGAGGGCGCGATGCTCTACCCCGACTTCCTGCCGGTCGCCGAGGACGCCCCCCTGGTTCCGGACGCGACGGTGCTGGCCCGTATCGCGCTCGTGCGCCGCGCGCAGGGTGTCGAGCAGCCGTCGGAGCCCCTGTACCTCCGTCGCCCGGACGTGCAGGAGCCCGTCGGCCGGGTGGTGCCCGCGACGGGAGCCTCCGCGTGAGCAGCTGGGGCTGGGGCGGGCAGACCGCGGGAGGTGCGCGCGGGGCGTCGGGCATCGTGCTGCGGCCGTTGCGCAGTGCCGACTTCGATCGTGTGCTGGAGCTCGAGCGGGTGCTGTTCGGCCGCGGCGCCTGGACCTACGGGATGCTCGCCGACGAGCTGGCCGGCCTGGGCCGCTGGTACGTGGTGGCCGAGCCCGACCCGGACGACGCGGTGGGTCCGCAGCCCGTCGTCGGGTACGCGGGCCTGTGGTTCGACGGCGACGTCGCCCAGGTGATGACCATCGGCGTGGACCCGGCGTGCCAGCGGCAGGGCGTCGGGCGTCTTCTGCTCGAGGCGCTCATCGACCGGTCGCGCGCCCTGCGGGCCGAGGCCGTCCTGCTGGAGGTGCGGGTCGACAACTGGGCCGCCCTAGCGATGTACGAGAGGTTCGGCTTCGAGCGCCTCGGCGTCCGCAAGCGCTACTACCAGCCCGAGGACAAGGACGCGTACACGATGCGGCTGCCGCTGCGGTACGAGGACGAACCGGTCGCCGACGCCGGGCCGGGGGTGCGGCCGGGTGGTCGCCCGGACGGCGGGGCGGGCGGCCGGGCGGGCGACGGGGCGGACCATCAGGGCCGGCCCGACCACGAGACGGGGGACGCGGCATGACGCGCGAGCAGGTGCTGATCGGGACCGAGGAGCTGGCCGCCGACCTGGGGCTCGGTGCCGGCCTCGGCCGGACCGACCCGGCGGAGGGCGCGCCGGTGGTGCTCGACGTCCGCTGGGCGCTCGGGATGACCGACGGTCATGCCCGGTACCTCGCGGGCCATGTGCCGGGGGCGGTCTACGTGGACCTGGAGTCGGAGCTGGCGGCTCCGGCGTCGGCCGCGGAGGGCCGGCACCCGCTGCCGTCCGCCTCGGCGTTCCAGGAGGCGGCGCGCCGCTGGGGGGTGAGCGACGACTCCCGGGTCGTCGTCTACGACACGGTGGGCGGTACCTCCGCCGCACGCGCCTGGTGGCTCCTGCGGTACTTCGGGCTGGACGACGTGCGGATCCTCGACGGCGGGCTGCCTGCCTGGGAGGCGGAGGGACTCGGAACCGAGGTGGGCGAGGTCGAGCCCGAACCCGGCGACGTGGTGGTCCGGCCCGGTGCGCTGCCCGTGCTCGACGCCGACCAGGCGGCGTCCCTCGCCGCCGGTGGTGGACTGCTCCTCGACGCTCGCGCGGCGGAGCGCTACCGCGGCGAGACGGAGCCGGTCGACCCGCGGGCGGGGCACATCCCCGGTGCCCTCAGCGCGCCGACCACGGGCAACCTGTCGGACACGGGCCGCTTCCGTCCGCACCGCGAGCTCGTCGAACGGTTCGCCGAGCTCGGGCTGCGGGAGGGTGTGCCCGTGGGGGTCTACTGCGGGTCGGGCGTGACCGCGTCGCACGAGGTGGCGGTCCTCGCGACCCTGGGGGTGGAGGCCGCGCTCTATCCGGGGTCCTGGTCGCAGTGGGCGAACGACCCGGCTCGGCCGGCGGCGACGGGCGCCGCTGCCTGATCCTCGCGCTCGTCGTTCGTTGTGGGTATGGCTGTGGCGGGAATTCCGACCGGATTCCCGCCACAGCCATACCCACACGCGGTGGGTCGGTTCAGGTAGTTGGCAAAACCAGATAGCAGGCGTAGCCTTCTTCTATGACCGGTGACACCCAGCTCCTCAAGGGCGTGCTGCCCATGCTCGTCCTCGGCGCCCTGCGGGCCCGGGGCGAGTCGTACGGGTACGAGCTCGTCACGACCCTCCGGCAGGCCGGCCTCGACGACCTCACGACGGGGACGCTCTACCCGGTGCTCAACAGGCTCGAGCGGGACGGCTGGGTCACCTCCCGGCTCGTCGCATCAGCCTCGGGCCCGGCCCGCAAGTACTACACGCCCACCGAGTCCGGCGCCGCCGAGCTCGCGCGCGCCCACGGCGCGTGGCTGGACCTCGCGGACGTCGTCGTCGGGCTGCTCGGCAGCCGGGCCGACGACGAGCCCGCGGCCTGACCGCCCGATCCCCACCTGGAGGAACCCATGGACACCATCGCTGCTCCCGCCCGGCCCGCGGCGTTCGGGGACCGGCTCCGGCTCGAGTGGTACCTGCTGTGCCTCGAGACGGCCCTGCAGGACTACCCCGGTCGCCGACGGCGGCAGATCCTGCGTGAGCTGCGGGCCGAGCTGACCGCCACGGCCCAGGAGACGGGCATGGCCGCCGCGCTCGCCGACCTGGGCCGGCCCGGCCGGCTCGCCGCCCAGTACCTCAGCGAGCTGGACGTCCCGCGGCCGCGCTGGAACGACGGCGCGGTGGTCGCGACGCTCGTCGCGTTCGGCCTCCCGCTCTACTTCTGGTTCGGCTACGGCATCGGCGCGTCGGAGGCGCTCGAGGCGCTCGGCGGCGGCTCGGCCGACCTGCGCAGCGTGTTCGGCGTGGAGGTCCGGGCCGTGCACACGGCCGAGGAGCTCTCCATGGCGTTCCTGCCCCACTGGGGGTGGTTCGCCGGTGTCGTCGTCGCCTGGGTCGTCCTCTTCCTGCTCGCCGCTCGCGCGTGGCGCTCGCTGCGCTGACCCGTCAGACGGTGACGGTCGTCAGCGGCATGGACGAGTCGACCGGGATGTCGAGGGCCGACGGCGCCACGCCCGCCCGCACCACGGCCGACCCGAGCGCCGCGATCATGGCGCCGTTGTCGGTGCAGTAGCGGATCGGCGGGATGCGCAGGTTGATCCCGGCCTCGGCGCACCGCTTCGCGGCCATCTCGCGGAGCTGGGAGTTGGCGGAGAAGCCGCCGCCCACCACGAGCGTGTCGACGTCGTGCCGGCGGCAGGCCGCGATCGTCTTGGCCGTCAGCACGTCGGCGACGGCCTCGGCGAACGACGCAGCGACGTCGGCCAGGGGGATCTCCTGGCCGGCGTCCGTACGGGCCTCGACCCAGCGCGCGACGGCCGTCTTGAGGCCGGAGAAGGAGAAGTCGTACGCGTGCTTCTCCTGGTCCTTGCGGGCCGTGAGGCCCCGGGGGAAGCGGATCGCGTGCGGGTCGCCCTCGCGGGCGAGACGGTCCACGTGCGGCCCGCCCGGGTACGGCAGCCCGAGGAGGCGGCCCACCTTGTCGAAGGCCTCGCCCGCAGCGTCGTCGAGCGTGGAGCCGAGCTCCGTCACTCGCGTGGCGACGTCCTCGACGAGGAGCAGCGAGCTGTGCCCGCCGCTCACGACGAGGGCCATGGTGCGTTCGGGGAACGGGCCGTCGACGAGCTGGTCGACTGCCGCGTGGCCGATCACGTGGTTGACGCCGTAGAGCGGCTTGTTGAGGCCGATGGACAGAGCCTTGGCGGCGCTGGCGCCGATCGTCAGCGGGCCCACGAGGCCGGGCCCCGCGGTGACGGCGATGGCGTCGACCTGGCCGAGGTCCACGTCCGCCTCGCCCAGCGCGCGCTGGATGGTGGGCACCATGGCCTCCAGGTGGGCGCGGCTCGCCACCTCGGGGATGATCCCGCCGTAGCGGGCGTGCTCGTCCATCGAGCTCGCGACAGCGTCGACCAGGAGCTCGTTGCCCCGGACGAGGGCGACGCCGGTCTCGTCGCAGGAGGTCTCGATGCCGAGGACCAGGGGATCAGCCATGGGCCTATTATCCCGCGTGCCGGGCCACGGCGGGCCTTGTTGCCTGGAGCGACGGAAGTGACCGACGTCACAGTTGAAAACTGAACTAAATGCTCGGCGGACACGCGTTGAGGCGGGCATGACCGACACAGTTGCTGAGCGCACCGCGCTCGCCATCGACGCCACCACCGCGGACCAGCTCTTCCGCGCCGCGCGCACCGCGAAGACCTTCACCGACGCCGACGTGGCGGACGAGACGCTCGCCGCCGTCCACGACCTCGTCAAGTGGGGCCCGACGTCGATGAACATCAGCCCGCTGCGCGTGCTGGTGGTGCGCAGCCAGGAGGCGCGTGCGCGCCTCGTCGCGAACATGCCGGAGGGTAACCAGGAGCGCGTCGCGAGCGCGCCCGTCACCCTCGTCCTCGCGTACGACCCCGAGTTCCACGAGCGCCTCGACGTCCTGGTCCCGCACTTCCCGGGAGCGCGCGACATGTTCGCCGCCGACGACGAGATGCGCGCCGGCGCCGCTCGCACCAACGCGCTCCTGCAGGCCGGCTACCTGATCGTCGGCCTGCGCGCCGCCGGCCTCTCCGCGGGCCCGATGCACGGCCTCTACGACGGGATCGACGCGGAGTTCTTCGCCGAGAGCGGCTGGAAGAGCCTGCTCGTCGTCAACGCCGGCTACACCGAGGGCGAGGGCACCGACCGCCCGCGCGCGCCGCGCCTGTCGTTCGACGAGGTGTCGCGGGTCGTCTGACCTGTCCCAGCCCTGCCCCTGCCGAGGTAGTCACGTCGTCCGGCGACGTGACTACCTCGGCGTCTGTGGTCTCACGGGAGCGGGCGGCCGGCCCGCATCTCAGCCACCAGCGCGTCGACCACCGCCTCCAGGTCCCCGCCGTGCTGCGCCGCCGTGGCCCGCTGCCGCTGGTAGGAGGCGCCGGTCCGCAGGATGTCACGCACGCCGGCGAGCTCCGCGCTGCAGCCGAGCCGCTCGGCGACCGGCTCCAGCTCGACGAGCAGCTTGCCGACCGAGTCGGTGACCAGCTCCTCCTCGCCGTCGGCGTCCGTGATGACGATGGCCTCCATGCCGTACCGCGCCGCCCGCCACTTGTTCTCCCGGACGAACCAGTGGGGCATGGTCGGCAGGGTGCGGCCGTGGTCGAGCTGGGTCGACAGATGCTCCACGAGGCAGTGCACCAGCGCCGACAGGGCCAGCAGCTCCGTGAGGTTCGTGGGCCCGTCGCAGACCCGCACCTCCAGGGTCCCGTAGGCGGGCGACGGGCGGATGTCCCAGTGGATCTCGTTGAACTGGTCGACCACCCCTACGTGCACCAGGTCGCCCGCGTACGCCTCGAGCTGCTCCCACGTGTCGAACTGGTAGGGGAGGCCCGCCGTGGGGATCTGCTGGAACAGGAGCGTGCGGGTCGAGGCGTAGCCCGTGTCCGTCCCGCTCCAGTACGGCGACGACGCCGAGAGCGCCTGCAGGTGCGGCATGTAGGGCAGCAGCCCGGCCAGGAGCGGCAGCGCCTTGGCCTGGTCCTCGACCCCCACGTGCACGTGCAGCCCGTAGATCAGGAGCTGCCGGCCCCAGAACTGCGTGCGGTCGATGATCCGGGTGTACCGGTCCTTGTCGGTGACCTTCTGCGCCTCCCAGCTCGCGAAGGGGTGCGTGCCGGCGCACATCAGCTCCACCCGCTGGGGATCGGTGATGCGGCGGATCTCGTCGACCGAGCGCTGCAGGTCGGCTCCCGCCTCGCCGACGGTGCGGCTCACGCCGCTCACCACCTC
The DNA here is from genome assembly GCF_057158775.1 of Antribacter sp. NEAU-D49. Taxonomy (NCBI): domain Bacteria; kingdom Bacillati; phylum Actinomycetota; class Actinomycetes; order Micrococcales; family Promicromonosporaceae; genus Antribacter; species Antribacter sp. NEAU-D49. The sequence goes on from NZ_JBXTSN010000013.1 coordinate 99,210, forward strand.
CACGGTGTTGCGGAGGAACTCCGACTTGAACCGGGGGTGGTCGCCGTCCGGCGCCAGGGCGTCCAGCACCGTCCCGGCGGTCTGCCGCAGGTCGCCGGAGTCGGCGTCGACCAGGGCGAGCTCCCACTCCAGGCCGACAGTCGACCGCTCCGACCTGGCGAACGGCAGGCGTGCGGGCGTGCTCATGCACGGCTCCCGAGCGGCTCGACCACCAGGACCTGCTGAGATCCCGCGACGCGCGTGAGGATGACCGTGGCTTCCTCGGACCCGGTCAGGACGAGCTGGGACCGCAGCTGCTCAGGCACGACGGCGGTGCCCCGCTTCTTGATGGTGATGCGGCCGACGTTGCGCTCGCGGAGGTACGCCTTGAGCCGCTTCAGCCCGAACGGCATCGTGTCGAGCACCCGGTACCCCGTGGCGACGGGAGCAGGCGAGCCGTCGTCGGCCGGGCTCGGGGCGGCGCCCGTGGGCAGAGGCGCGGGCGCGTCGGTGGTGATGTACGCGATCGTGGGGTCCACGAGCCGCCCGCCGAGCTCCGCCGCGACGTGCGCCACGAGACCGGCGCGGATGACCGCGCCGTCGGGCTCGTAGAGGTACTGGCCGACCGCCCCTACCTGGGGCTCCACGAGCGTTCCTGGCTCCTCGCGGACCGTGCGGCTGAGGGTGTGCTCCTTGCCCTCGGCATCGGTCACGGTGCGGAGCACCAGAGCCGACCGGCCCGGCCCCGACGGGGCGAGGGGGCCGAACCAGAGCCCGGCCTCGACGACGTCCCCGTCCACCGACACCCACTGCGTCTCGGCGTCCGCGGGCAGGCCGTCGTGGGGGATGCCCGGGCCCACCTTGATGCCCACGGCCGGTACAGCGTCCCGCAGGGCCCACACGGCGTCGAGCGGCGGCGCGTACGCGCGCGGGTCGAAGATGCGGGTGCCCGTACGCGTGCGGCGGGCCGGGTCGGCGTAGACGCCGTCGACGCCCTCGGCGACGAGGTCGAGCGCCAGGCCGTCAGCGTGGCGCACCTCCGCCTCCGGGAAGTGGCGGAGGTTGACGGTAGCGATGGCCGACGTGACCTCGTCGATGTCCGTGGCCAGCACGCGCAGGCCGGTGGCGGCGAATGTCATGGCGTCGGCGCCGATGCCGCACGTCAGGTCGGCCACGAGGGTGGCGCCCGCGTCGCGGTAGCGCCGGGCGTGCACGGCGGCGACGAGGAGCCGCGTCGCCTGCTCCAGCCCGTCCGGGGTGAACAGCATGCCGTCGGCGAAGTCGCCGAACTTGGCCCGCGCCTTGGCCCGCAGCCGCGACTGGGTCAGCGCGGCGGCGGCGAGGTCCGGTGCGATCCCGCCGTCCCGCAGCCTCGTCGCCGTACGCATGGCGAGCCGTTCGTCGTAGGGCGGGAGGGCGCCAAGCAGTGCCCAACCTTCCGGGCTGAGAAGTTTGCTCAGAATCGCCGCATCCATGGGCAGATCTTTCCATGCGAGTCGGGCGGCTGGCGAGACCCCCACGAGGGCACTTTTCGCGAACTTTGCCTAACGGGGGTGAGTAATTGGCTTGTTGAGCCACCCGGTGCCCGATCGACCCGCTGTGGGTGAAGGTCCTGGCCCGGAGGCCTGTACCCCCAGCACATCACGGATCGGCCGTGTGTCGCGAGACGGCCCGTGCGCGACGGCGGTGACGGCGCCGTCGCGGCCGGGGCGAATTGGCACTCGCCTTGACCGAGTGCTAGCGCCGACCTAGATTTGGGGGTGTCACCGCCGCCCTCGGCTCTGCCGGGACGGCGGCGGTGCCGTGAGATGTTCCGTGCCCGCCGGCACCCGCGACGACGGCGGAACGCCGAACGCTCGACCCGCTCAGACAACCACCGCAGCTGATCAACGATCTGCTCACGAAAGAGGAGGTCCGACGTGTCGGTCCCCATCAAGCCGCTCGAGGACCGGATCGTGGTCAAGGCTCTCGAGGCCGAGACCACGACCGCTTCCGGCCTGGTCATCCCGGACACCGCCAAGGAGAAGCCCCAGGAGGGCGAGGTCCTGGCCGTGGGCCCGGGCCGCGTCGACGACAACGGCAACCGTGTGCCGCTGGACGTCACCGTGGGTGACAAGGTGATCTACTCGAAGTACGGCGGCACCGAGGTCAAGTACGCGGGTGAGGAGTACCTGGTGCTCTCCGCTCGCGACATCCTCGCCGTGGTCGTCAGCTGACGCTCGGCCCACACGCCTGAGCGCGGCGGACACCGCGATCGCCGAAGGCCCCGCACCGCCATGGTGCGGGGCCTTCGTGCGTCACGCGGAGGGCTTGTCGCGGCACGCTCCGGACGCTCAGGTGCTCGGGGTGGTGCGGCCAGATCTGCTCGTGCGGCCAGATCTGCTCGTGCGGCCAGATCTGCACGGGCGGGCGGCTGCTCGCGCGGGGCGCGGCACAGCGGTACCGACGCTCGTCTGGGGTGCGGTCCGTCAGGCGCTGACGGCCTTGCCCGCCAGGATCGCGGCCCGTTCGTCCTCGCTCAGGCCGCCCCAGACGCCGTAAGGCTCGCGCACCCGGAGCGACTGCTCCCGGCACTGCATCATCACGGGGCAGCTGCGGCAGATCGCCTTGGCCGCCTCCGCGCGGCGGCGCCTGGTGGAGCCCCGCTCGCCCTCTGGGTGGAAGAACAGGGTGTCGTCCGCATCGCGGCACGCCCCCTGGTACTGCCACTCCCACAGTTCCATCACCGGTCCGGGAAGCCTCGAGATCTCCGTCATGCCGAACAACCTACAAGTTGTGCAGAAATTGTTCAAGGGGCGTGCCGAAATGATCCAGACCGATTCGATCGTGACAAAAGCGTTTCAGGGCTGGCTCGGTTCGTGACCTGATTTGTTCGGAACTGCAACGAAATGGCCGCAGTTACGCGGCTCGCCGGGGTTCGCAGTGGCGACAGCCTGTCCGTCTCGGCAGAATCGAGGCATGACATCCTCGCGACCTGCCCCGTCCACGGGCGGGTCACGCGCGTCCAGTCCCGGCCTTGCCGTCGCTGCCGTCGCCAGGCGGCTCGGGGTCGCTCCGGCGACCCTGCGCACCTGGGACCGTCGCTACGGGCTGGGGCCCTCGGGACGCACCGCCGGCTCGCACCGCCGCTACACGCCCGACGACGTCGCCCGCCTCATGGTGATGCGACGGCTCACGCTCGAGGGACACGCGCCGGCGGACGCCGCGCAGCTCGCCAAGGAGGCGGGGGCCGAGGAGCTCACGACCGTCGGTGACCTGCAGGACGACGGCGAGGGTGCCGGGGGCGGCCAGGACGAGGGCCACGACCCCGATGCGCTCGGCGGGCCGCTGACCGCACCTCCCGCCGCTCCTGGCGACCTCGGCCGAGCGCGAGGCGAGGCGCCCGCCGGGGCCGGGGCGCCGTCGTCGGGCAGCGAGGAGGAGACGCTCCGGCGCGGCCACCTGCGCGCCCTCCCCGGCGGCGCTGCCGCGAGCACCGTGGCCACGCTGAGGTCTGCTCCCGCGGCGCCCACGCCGGGGCGGCTGTCGGCCCTGGTGGACGCGGCGCTGGCCTACAACCGCACGTCGTGCGACGCCCTGCTGGCACTGGGCCCCGACGGCGACCCCGCCACCTGGTGGACCGAGCTGGTCGAGCCCGCGTGGCGCCGCGTCGCGGAGCGCACCGTCCTCGCGACGCCGGGTGAGGTCCCGGAGGTGGTGCTCGCCACGGCTGCGCTGAGGGCGCTGCGCAACTACACCGAGGAGTTCGAGCGGGCGATCGTCGAGGCAGGCGGCCCGCCGGCCAACCACCCGAGCCGGATGCGCAAGATCGTGCTCGTGTTCGCCGCGCCGGACGAGCTGGTGCCCCTGTCCGCGCACGCGCTCGCCGCGGCGCTGGCGGCACAAGGGTCGATGGCCAAGATCGTGACGGGACCGGCGAGCACGCACCGCTCCGTGGAGCTCGTCACCATGGTCCGGCCGGCGGCCCTCGTGCTCGCCACCACCCAGGCGCGGCCCGACCTCGATGTGGTGCACGCGGTGCACGAGAGCTATCCCGAGCTGCCCATCTTCGTGGGTCTGCGCCGGGACGCCGCGGCGTCGGACCTGCCGTTCGGCCCCACGGTGCAGCAGCTGCGGTCGTTCAACGGGCTGCTCCACGAGGTGCTCGCCGTCCTGCGGTGACCGGCTCGCGTGACGCACGCGACCCCCGGACCCGCTGGCCGGGTCACGGGGTGCTCGGCGTAGACTCTTGACATGACGGACTCGACCTCTGGGGTGCCCGCGCGCGACCCGTTCGCCTTCCTCGGCCTCACGTACGACGACGTGCTGCTGCTGCCGAACGAGACCGACGTCATCCCCAGCGAGGTCGACACCACGTCGCGCCTGACCCGGGAGATCGACGTGCGGGTCCCGCTCCTCTCGGCGGCGATGGACACGGTGACCGAGTCGCGCATGGCGGTGGCCATGGCCCGGCAGGGTGGCATCGGCATCATCCACCGCAACCTGTCCATCGAGCGCCAGGCCAGCCACGTCGACCGCGTGAAGCGGTCCGAGTCGGGGATGATCACCGACCCCGTGACGGTGGGCCCCGAGGCCACGCTCGCCGAGCTCGACCGGCTGTGCGGCACGTACCGGGTGTCGGGCCTGCCGGTGGTGGAGCCCGACGGCAAGCTCGTCGGCATCATCACCAACCGCGACCTGCGCTTCGTGAACCCCGCCGACTTCGAGACCCGCAAGGTCCGTGAGGTCATGACGCAGATGCCGCTCGTGACCGCGCCCGTGGGCATCTCGCGGGACGACGCGGCGGCGCTGCTCGCCAAGCACAAGATCGAGAAGCTGCCCCTGGTGGACGGTACGGGCCACCTCCGCGGCCTGATCACGGTCAAGGACTTCACCAAGGCGGACCAGTACCCGCACGCGACCAAGGACGGCGAGGGCCGGCTCCGTGTGGGCGCCGCCATCGGCTTCTTCGGCGACGCGCTCGACCGCGCTGCGGCCCTGCGGGACGCGGGCGTCGACGTGCTGGTGGCCGACACGGCCAACGGCCACGCGCGGCTCCTGCTCGAGATGATCACCAAGCTCAAGAAGGACCCCGCGTTCGCGGGCGTGCAGGTCATCGGCGGCAACGTCGCCACGCGGGCGGGCGCCCAGGCGCTGGTCGACGCGGGCGCGGACGCGGTGAAGGTGGGCGTGGGGCCGGGCTCGATCTGCACCACGCGCGTGGTCGCGGGTGTGGGTGTGCCGCAGGTGACGGCCATCTACGAGGCGTCCCTCGCGGCCCGTCCGGCCGGTGTCCCGGTCATCGGCGACGGCGGGCTGCAGTACTCGGGTGACATCGCGAAGGCTCTCGTGGCCGGCGCCGACACCGTCATGCTCGGCTCGCTGCTCGCGGGCTGCGACGAGTCCCCGGGCGACCTGGTGTTCGTCAACGGCAAGCAGTACAAGCACTACCGCGGCATGGGCTCGCTCGGGGCCATGGCGTCGCGCGGCAAGAAGTCGTACTCGAAGGACCGCTACTTCCAGGCGGACGTGGTGGCCGACGACAAGATCGTGCCCGAGGGCATCGAGGGTCAGGTCCCCTACCGCGGCCCGCTCTCCGCGGTGGCCTACCAGCTCGTGGGCGGGCTGCACCAGTCGATGTTCTACGTGGGTGCGCACACCATCCCGGAGCTGCAGGAGCGCGGTCACTTCGTGCGCATCACGGCGGCGGGGCTCAAGGAGTCGCACCCGCACGACATCCAGATGACGGTCGAGGCGCCCAACTACGGCCGGCACTGACCGGACAAGACAGTGATCCCTGCCAGGCTCCGGCGAGAGAGCCTGGCAGGGATCACTGCGCTCACCGTATCAGTCGCGGAAGGTCTCGATGTGCGCGCCCAGCTCGATGAGGCGCTCGGTGAGCTGCTCGTAGCCGCGGGCGATGATGTCGACGCCGCGGAGCTCCGAGGTGCCCTTCGAGGCGAGCATGCCGAGCAGGATGACCACCGCCGGCCGTAGGGCGGGCGGGCAGCTGACCTCAGCACCCGAGAAGCGCGTGGGGCCCGTCACCTGGAGCCGGTGCGCATCGAGCAGCCGCACGTCGGCGCCCAGCCGCGTCAGGTCGGTCAGGTGTACCGCACGGCCCTCGTAGACCCAGTCGTGGATCAGCGTGGTGCCGGTGGCGCACGCGGCGATCACCGCGAAGAACGGCAGGTTGTCGATGTTCAGGCCGGGGAACGGCATGGGGTGGATCTTGTCGATCGGGGCGCGGAGCGTGCTCGGGTGCACCGTGACGTCCACGAGCCGCGTGCGGCCGTTGCGCGCGAGGTACTCGTCGCTCAGCGTGTACTGGAGGCCCATCTCGGCGAGCGTGGCGAGCTCGATCTCCATGAACTCGATCGGGACGCGGGCCACCGTGATCTCCGACCCGGTGACGATGCCGGCGGTGAGCAGGCTCATCGCCTCGACCGGGTCCTCCGAGACCGCGTACTCCACGTCGGCGTCGATTCGCTGCCGGCCGTGGACACGGAGCGTCGTGGTCCCGATGCCCTCGATCCTGACGCCGAGCAGCTCCAGGTAGAAGCACAGGTCCTGGACCATGTAGTTGGAGCTGGCGTTGCGGATAGTCGTGACGCCGTCGCGCCCGGCGGCCGCCATGAGCGCGTTCTCGGTGACCGTGTCGCCACGCTCGGTGAGCACGATCGACAGGTCGCCGCTCGCCCGGGAGACGGTGGCGTGGTAGCGGTTCGCGGTGGCCGTGACGTCCAGGCCGAAGGGCCGCAGCGCGATCATGTGCGGCTCGACCGTGCGGGTGCCGAGGTCGCACCCGCCGGCGTACGGCAGCTCGAACCGCTCCTCGGTGCCGAGCAGCGGGCCGAAGAACATGATGATGGAGCGGGTCCGGACCGCCGCGTCGACGTCGATCCGGCTCAGGTCGAGGGTGGCCGGCCGGACGATCTCGAGGTCCCGTCCGTCGGCCGACCACTCGGCGCGCACGCCGACCGACCGGAGCACGTCGACGATGCGGTCGACCTCCACGATGCGGGCCACGCCACGCAGGACCGTGCGGCCGCTGTTCAGCAAGGACGCGCAGAGCAGCGCGACCGCGCCGTTCTTGGAGGAGTTCACCTCGATGCGGCCCGAGAGCTGGTGACCGCCCTCGACGCGGAGGTGGGAGTGCTTGGGAGCGCCGACGCTGATGAGCGTGGACTCGAGGGCTGCGCTGATCCGGCCGATGATCTCGAGGCTGAGGTTCTGCTGGCCCTGTTCGATCCGGTGGACGGCGCTCTGACTGGTCCCGAGTCGTTCGGCGAGCTGTGCCTGGGTGAGTCCCCGGTGTCGCCGGGCGGAGCGGACGAGCGCTCCGACCTGGGCGGCATCCACGGTGGGGATCTCGCTGACGGTCGTCATACCGATGGTCATGACGACGAGCGTATCTCACCTATGAGATACGCTCGCGCCAAACGGCGAAAGAAGCGCGTGACCAGCGGTTGTCTTATGCGCTCCGTGCGTTCTGCACAGGCCACAGCCCCGACGCTCCGGGACCGTCCAGCCCCTGCCTCGCCCGCCACTCGTTGAAGCCCTCGGCCCACTCGCGGTGGGCGCCCGCCTGCTCGTGGTGGAGCTCGAGCAGCGACATCTCCGCGAGCTCCGGGAACCGGGTCACGAGCGCCTGCAGCACGTCGAGGGTGGCGAGGACGTCCACGTCCGCGGAGTGCAGGTCGCCCTCGTTGGTGATGCCGTACCACTCGCTCAGGTCGCCGAGTCGGCGCTTCCCCTGGCGGAAGCGGTCCTTCCACCGGTCGATGACGAGCGGGTCGATGACGGGTCCCACCGACGTGCCGAGCCGCTCCGGCAGTGTGGCGAGGCCGTTGCGGGTGAGCTCGGCGTCGAGGATGGACAGGTCGAAGGCCGCGTTGTACGCCACGACGGGCACACCCTGCCGGAGGCGGAGCGCCAGCTCCGCGGCGATCTCGTCGAGCGCCTTGCGCGGTGCCTCGCCGTGGGCGCGTGCGTGCTCGGTGGTGATCCCGTGGATCGCGGCGGCCTCCTCCGGGATCTCCACCCCGGGGTCGAGCAGCCAGGTGCGCACGTCCGTGCTCACCCCCGGCACGCGCAGCACGAGCGCGGCCGTGACGATGCGGTCGCCTCCGACGTCGACCCCCGTGGTCTCCGTGTCGAAGCCCAGCAGCGGCCCCCGTGTCCAGTCCTGGTCCATCGGTGCGCTCCTCCCCTGTGTGTGATCCACCACTGCGTGATCTACGCCGCGTGGCGCCCGTCCGTGCAGGTGACCGGCGGTCCTGGTGACCCGTCCGGTTCCTGCACCACGAACTGTGCCACCCGTCACCGACATCCACGGCCGCCGCCCGCGCGGGTCGGTAGGCTGTCCCGGTGAGCAACGAGATCGAGATCGGACGTGGCAAGCGCGGGCGGCGCGCCTTCTCCTTCGACGACATCGCGGTGGTGCCGTCCCGCCGTACCCGCGACCCGAAGGACGTCTCGGTCGGCTGGCAGATCGACGCCTACCACTTCGACCTGCCGATCGTGGCGGCGCCCATGGACTCTGTGATGAGCCCGGCCACCGCCGTCGCCCTGGGCCGTGCGGGTGGCCTCGGTGTTCTCGACCTCGAGGGCCTCTGGACCCGCTACGAGTCGCCGGAGCGGCTGCTGGAGGAGATCGCCCAGCTGCCGGCCGGCGAGGCCACCCGGCGCATGCAGGAGATCTACGCCGAGCCGGTCAAGGAGGAGCTGATCACCGAGCGCCTGCGCGAGGTGCGGGCCTCGGGCGTGACCGTGGCCGGCGCCCTGTCGCCGCAGCGCACGCAGGAGTTCTACAAGACGGTGGTCGACGCCGGGGTGGACCTGTTCGTCATCCGCGGCACCACCGTCTCGGCGGAGCACGTGAGCGGTAACGCCGAGCCGCTGAACCTCAAGCGCTTCATCTACGAGCTCGACGTCCCCGTCGTGGTGGGCGGTGCGTCCACCTACACGGCGGCGCTGCACCTCATGCGCACCGGCGCGGCGGGGGTGCTGGTCGGCTTCGGCGGCGGCGCCGCGCACACCACGCGCGTCAGCCTGGGTATCCACGCGCCGATGGCGACCGCAGTCGCCGACGTGGCGGCCGCCCGCCGCGACTACCTCGACGAGTCCGGCGGTCGCTACGTCCACGTCATCGCCGACGGCGGCGTGGGCCGCTCGGGCGACATCGTCAAGGCCGTGGCGTGCGGTGCTGACGCGGTCATGCTGGGTGCCGCGCTGGCCCGTGCCGCTGAGGCGCCGGGCAAGGGCTGGCACTGGGGCCCGGAGGCGCACCACGCCCAGCTGCCGCGTGGCGAGCGGGTCGAGGTGGGCACCGTGGGCTCGCTCGAGGAGATCCTCTTCGGGCCGGGCCAGCAGGCCGACGGCACGCTGAACCTGGTGGGCGCGCTCCGGCGCGCGATGGCCACGACGGGTTACTCCGACCTCAAGGAGTTCCAGCGCGTCGAGGTCGTGGTCTCGCCCTACCAGCCGCGGTGACGGCGGGGGTCGAGTTCCGCGAGATCACGGACGCCGACGTCGAGCAGGTGGTCGCTCTGTGGCGCGACTGCGGGCTCACTCGCCCGTGGAACGACCCGCACCGCGACGTGGCCGACGCGCGCACGGGGGAGACCTCGACCATCCTCGTCGCGCGGGACGCCGGTGCCGTCGTGGCGACCGTGATGGCGGGGCTCGACGGGCACCGGGGCTGGCTCTACTACGTCGCGGTCGCCCCGGACCGGCAGGGCGCCGGGCTCGGCCGTGCAGCGGTCGTCGCCGGCGAGGCCTGGCTGGCGGGTCAGGGCGCGCGCAAGGTCCAGCTCATGGTCCGTACCACCAACACGAAGGTGGCCGGCTTCTACGAGCGGCTCGGCTACGCGGACCAGGAGACGACGGTCCTCGGGCGCTGGTTCGACCGCCCGTGACGCCTCGCGATGCCCCGAGCAATCGGTTGCTGATTTTCACTCGGTGGGGGCTACGGGGCTCAGGGTTTTCCGCGTAGGGTGGCCGCCATGATCGACGACGCAGCAGTCGGAAGCGTGATCGACCCGGAGCAGCCGGAGGCTACCTACGTGCTGGAGCCGGACGTCGTCGCACCGCTCCTCGCGCGCATCGTCACGTCGCACGAGGCCGGTACCCACCGGTCGATCTGCCCCTTCACGGGGGCGCCCCTGGCGACGCTGCCGCTGTCGTCGGCCGCCGACGTGGCCGGGGCGGTGGAACGCGCCCGGGCCGCCCAGCGTTCGTGGGCGCACGTCCCGGTCCGGGAGCGGGCGGGCGTCCTCGGGCGGTTCGGCCGCATCGTCCTCGACCGCCAGTCGGACGTGCTGGACCTGGTCCAGATGGAGACGGGCAAGTCCCGCCGCTCGGCGTTCGAGGAGGTCGCCGACGCGGCCCAGGTGGCGCGCCACTTCGCCGTGCGCGGCCCCCGTTACCTCGCGCCCCGGCGCCTGGCGGGCATGCTCCCGCTCCTCACCGGCGTCCGGGTCCACCGTCGCCCGGTCGGGGTGGTGGGTGTCATCGCCCCCTGGAACTACCCGCTCACCCTTGCGCTCTCGGAAGCGCTGCCGGCGCTCCTCGCGGGCGACGCGGTGGTGCTCAAGCCCGACCCCCAGACCACCCTCACCGCCCTCTGGGCTGCCGAGGTCCTTGAGGACGCGGGGCTCCCGGCCGGGCTCTTCCAGGTCGTCGCCGGGGCCGGCGACGTGGGCGCCGAGCTGATCGAGCACGTGGACCACGTCGCGTTCACGGGTTCCACCGCGACCGGCCGCAAGGTCGCGGCGCGGGCGGGCGAGCGGCTGGTGGGTGCCACGCTCGAGCTCGGCGGCAAGAACCCCTTGTACGTCGCCGAGGACGCGGACGTCCTCACGGCCGTGCCGTCGGTGATCCGCGCGTGCTTCGCGAACACCGGCCAGATGTGCCTGTCGGTGGAACGCCTCGTGCTGCACGAGGACATCGCCGACGAGTTCCTCGCGCGGTTCGTCCCTGCGGTCCGTGCGCTGCGGCTCGGCGCCGCGCTCGACTACTCGGCCGACGTGGGCTCGCTCGTCTCCGCCGAGCAGCTCGCGAAGGTGGAGGCGCACGTGGACGACGCCCTGGCGCTCGGCGCACGGGTGCTCGCCGGCGGGGTGCACCGTAGCGACATCGGGCCGTACTTCTACGCGCCCACGATCCTCGACGACGTCCCGAGCGCTGCCCTGTGCACCCGTGAGGAGACCTTCGGGCCCGTCGTGGCGGTCACCCGCGTGGCGTCGGACGACGAGGCCGTCCGCGTCATGAACCAGACCGAGTACGGCCTGCACGCCTCCGTCTACTCGTCGGACGTCGCCCGGGCGCGCCGGATCGCAGCCCGCGTCGAGGCCGGCTCGGTCGCGATCAACGACGGGTACGCGCTCCTGTGGGGTTCCGTGTCCGCGCCCCTGGGCGGCTGGAAGGCGTCGGGGCTGGGTCGTCGGCACGGGGCCGCGTCGATCGAGGCGCTGACCGAGACGCAGACGATCGTCGTCGACCGCGGCGCCCGGATCGGTGCCACCCTGGACGCGCTCTACGGCCTGGACGACGACCGCCCGAGCGAGGTGCTCACCGCCGCCCTCCACGCGATGCGGCGCCTCCGCCTGCGCTGACCTGGCTAGGCCCCGACCAGCGGGCGCACCGCCGCCTTCCAGCTCGCGGGCAGCTCGCGGACGTGCCACCACGCCGACTTCAGCGGCAGCACGCTCGCCGCGCTGACTCCGAGGCCGACGGCGTCCAGCCCGGCCTCCACGCACGAGTACAGGGTGCGCCGCAGGTGGTAGTCCTGCGTGACGACCACGGCGGTCCGCACGCCGAACACGTCGTAGGCACGGCGGCACGTGGCGGTGGTGTTGTACCCTTCGCCGTCGAGGACCAGCGCGCCCTCGGGCACTCCCTGGCTCACGGCGTAGTCGCGCATCGACGCCGGCTCGTCGTACCGGGTGCCGTTCGGGCGGGTGTGGGCGTCGCCGCTGAGGATCACGGTCTGCGCCACGCCCGCGCGATAGAGGGCGACTGCTCCGTCGACCCGGCGCCGGAGGAAGGTCGACGGCGTGCCGTCCTCCCGCAGCCCGGCGCCCAGCACCACGATCGCGTCCACCTTCTCGACGCCCTGGACGCTCGCCCGGACCCGGGACTGCCCCACACCCTGGACCCAGGCGACGGGCACCGCGAAGGCGAGACCGAGCACGGCGAGGACGATGAGCGCGATCTTCACGGACGGCACGCTACCTGGTCGGACGAACTCACTGTCCCGGCGGGGGGCGGAGCAGGGACCGGCGCTCCGTGCGGAGGTTCGACGTCGCCGGCTTCTCCCACCGGGCGACGCCCGGCGCGGTCCGGAAGAGGTTCCCGCCCGCGAGCAGCTGGGTGAGGACCGCGGCGCGCCCGAGCCTGAACGTCAGCCCGGGCACGTCCGCGTACTCGGCGCGCACCTGCTGCGCATAGCGGGCGTAGGTGCCGGGTGCCGCGCCCAGGACGGCGAGGTCCGCGTCGCTGACCAGGGCACCGGCGAGGTCGCCGGGCGCTGGGTCGTGAGCGGTGGTCACGAGCACGAGCTGCGCCACCTCCTCGACGAGGCTGCCCGACGCGGGTCCGCCCTCCGTTGTGGGTATGGCCGTGGCGTGAATCTCGGCAGGAATTGTCGCCGTAGCCATACCCACAGCGGACAGGGAGGTGCGGGCCAGGTCCGCCGAGCGTTCCTCGTCGCGGCCGGCCTCGCCGTCGTGGACCGCGTCGTGGAACCACAGGGCTACGCGGGCGGCCCAGACGGTCGCCGGGTCCACCGGCGTGCCGGCCGCGGCCAGATCGCCGAGCAGGAGGTCCAGCGCGTCCAGGGACTGCGCCAGGTGGAGTCTCGTGTGGTAGACGCGGTGCGGCTCACGCCAGCGGTCGAGGAGGTCCTCGCCCAGGGCGCCCCACGCCTCGGGTGAGACGGCGCTCCCGGGCGACCCGGCCGACGTCGGGCAGCCGGGTTCACCCGGGCGGAGGGCCGACCAGCGGGCCGCGAGGGACTCCCGCGACGCGCGACCCCGCTCCGCGCCGGAGACGCGTAGCACCGAGCCGCCGAGGCGGCGGGCCAGCTCCCGGCCGTCGACCGGCAGGGCACCGGCCGCGACGAGCGTGTCGTAGCGGTGGGCCGGTACGTCGTAGTGGTCGAGGTCGAGTGCTCGGTCGGGCACGCCCGCCGCACGAGCGAAGATCCGGAGCTCGTACAGCGACTGGTCCGAGACGAGGTGGGAGAAGTGCGTCCCGTGCGCAGGCCAGGCGGGCGGGTCGATCAGGACGGTCACCTGCTCACGAGCTCCATCGCCTGGCGGGCGATCGCCAGCTCCTCGTTCGTGGGGACCACCATCACCAGGGCCGGTGCGCCCGCCGGGGAGACCACGCGCGCCTCGCGCGACGGAGCCTCGTTGCGCTCCGGGTCCACCTCGAGGCCGAGGAACCCCAGGCCCTGCACGACACCGGCCCGCACGCGGACGTCGTTCTCGCCCACGCCCGCCGTGAACGTCAGCACGTCGATCCCGCCCAGCACCGCCGCGTACGCGCCCACGTACTTGCGGAGGCGGTGCAGGTAGACGTCCATCGCCAGGCGCGCCGGCTCGTCACCCGCGGCCACCAGACCCTGCAGCTCGCGCATGTCGTTCACGCCGGCGAGGCCCTTGAGCCCCGACGACTTGTTGAGGAGCGTGTCGACGTCGTCCACCGACATCCCCGCGTTGCGAACCAGGTGGAACACGATCGCCGGGTCGAGGTCACCCGACCGCGTGCCCATGACGAGCCCCTCCAGCGGCGTGAGCCCCATCGAGGTCTCCACGGCCACGCCGTCGAGCACCGCCGACGCCGACGCCCCGTTGCCGAGGTGGAGGACCACCTGCCGCAGCGGGGACCGGCCCAGCGCCCGGACGTCGGCGTGCGCCGCCACCGCGGCCGACACGAACTGGTGCGACGTCCCGTGGAAGCCGTAGCGGCGCACCCCGTGCTCCTCAGCGACCTTGCGGTCCACCGCGTAGGTCGCGGCGGCCGACGGGAGCGTCGAGAAGAAGGCGGTGTCGAACACCGCGACGTGCGGCACGCCGAGCAGCTCACGCGCCACCTCGATCCCCGTCACGTTCGCCGGGTTGTGCAGCGGCGCCAGCGGGACCAGGGAACGGATCTCCGCCACCGCGTCGTCGTCCAGGAGCACAGGCGCGGAGAACAGCGCGCCACCGTGCACCACCCGGTGCCCGACGGCGCGCACACCCGCCTCGGCCAGCGACGGCCCGGCCTCGTCGAAGAGGCCGAGCGCCAGCCTGAGCGCGTCCGCGTGCGACGGCACCGGCTGCTCCCGCTCCACCGTGCTCCCGCCCGCCTCGTGCTTGACCCGGCCCGACTCCTCCCCGATGCGCTCGATCACGCCCGAGGCGAGCGCGTCGCCCGACGACGGGTCCACGAGCTGGTACTTCAGCGACGAGGAGCCCGAGTTGAGCACCAGCACTGTCGACGTCATCGGGTCGCTCCCTGCGCCTGGATGGCCGTGATGGCCACGGTGTTGACGATGTCCTGGACCAGCGCCCCGCGGGACAGGTCGTTGACCGGCTTGTTCAGGCCCTGCAGCACCGGGCCCACCGCCACGGCGCCGGCGGAGCGCTGCACCGCCTTGTAGGTGTTGTTCCCGGTGTTGAGGTCGGGGAACACGAACACCGTCGCGCGCCCCGCCACGTCGGACCCCGGCAGCTTCGACGCCGCGACCGACGCGTCCACCGCGGCGTCGTACTGGATGGGGCCCTCCACGTCGAGGTCGGGACGGCGCTCGCGGACCAGCTCCGTCGCGGTGCGGACCTTGTCCACGTCGGCCCCCGAGCCGGACGTGCCGGTCGAGTAGGACAGCATCGCGATCCGCGGGTCCACCCCGAACTGGGTGGCCGTGGCGGCGGACGAGATCGCGATGTCTGCCAGCTCCTCGGCGGTGGGGTCGGGGATGACCGCGCAGTCGCCGTAGACCAGCACGCGGTCCTCCAGGCACATGAGGAACACCGACGACACCGACGAGACCCCGGGCTGCGTCTTGATGATCTCGAACGACGGCCGGATGGTGTGCGCGGTGGAGTGCGCGGCGCCCGAGACCATGCCGTCGGCGAGGCCCAGGTGCACCATCATGGTGCCGAAGTACGACACGTCGGTGACCACCTCGCGAGCCCGCTCCACGGTCATGCCCTTGTGGGCCCGGAGCCGGGCGTACTCCTCGGCGAAGCGCTTCACGCTCTCCGGGTCGGTCGTCGACAGCACCCGCGCCGTCTCGAGGTCGAGGCCCAGCTCCGTGGCGCGGCCGCGGACCGCGGTCTCCTCGCCGAGGATGGTCAGGTCGGCGATCCCGCGCGCCAGCACCGTCGACGCGGCCCGCAGGATGCGGTCGTCGTCGCCCTCCGGGAGCACCACGTGCCGCCGCTCCTCCCGTGCTCGCTCGATGAGGCGGTACTCGAACATCAGCGGGGTGACGACCTGCGGTGGCGGTACGTCGAGCCGTGCGGCCAGCTCCTCGCCGTCCACGTTCTTCTCGAACAGGGCCCGCGCAGTGTCGATCTTGCGGGTGGAGGCACGAGTGACCCGCCCGCGCGTCTTGGCCGCCGCCCGCGCCACGGGGTACGTGTCGCCGTCCGTGCGGATGATGGGGACCTTGGGCTCCAGCGCGGCCACCAGCTCGGCGGTCCGGCCCTCCGGGTAGAACCCGCCGCCGAGCACGATGCCCGCCAGGGACGGGAACGTCGGCGCCGTCTGCGCGGCGAGCAGGCCGATCAGCACGTCGGTGCGGTCACCGGGGGTGATCACCACCGCGCCGTCGGACAGCCGCTCCAGCAGGTGCTCGAAGCTCATCGCCCCGACGAGCACGTCCAGCGCCTCGCGGGTCAGCAGCTCGGGGTCGCCGAGCGTGAGCTCGCCGTCCACCGCCTCGAGGAGCTGTCCCACGGTGGGGGCGGTGAGGAACGGCTCCTCGGGGATGACCCACACCGGAAGGTCTTCCTCCGCACGCAGGTCGGTGAGGGCGGCGCGGACGTCGTCGGGCCGCGCGCCCGGCTGCGTGCCGCACCGGTTGACGACGATGCCGACCGGCTGGGCATGGTTCGCGCGGAGCTCGGCCAGGCTCACCTCGGCCAGGGCGCGCACCGCGTCCGGGGTGCGCTCGCGCCCCGAGACGACGAGCAGCACCGGCGCGCCGAGGTTCGCCGCGATACGCGCGTTGAACGACAGCTCGGTGGGCCCCGCCACGTCCGTGTAGTCGGTGCCCAGCACCACCACCGCGTCACAGTGTGCGGCCATGTCGTGGTACCGGGAGACGATGCGCGACAGCGCCGCCTCCGGGTCCGCATGGACCTCGTCGTACGTGACGCCCACGGCGTCCTCGTACGGCACGTCCACGCCGTCGTGCTCGAGGAGCATCTCCAGGACGTAGTCGCGGTCGGGCGTGTCCGGCCCCGCGGAGGGGACGCGGGAGACGGCGCGGAAGACCCCGACCCGCTGGACCTGGCGGACCAGCAGGTCGAGGACCCCCAGCGCGACCGTCGACTTCCCGGTCTCCCCCTCGGGCGACGCGATGACGAGGGAACGGACTGTCGGGCTCGCGGTCATGGACGCATCTCTACTCGTTGTCGCCGCCTGTGTCGAGCGCGGCGCTGTACTGCGGCCCGCCCTCCTCGGTCGCGGTCTCCCCGACGTCCGGGAACACCCAGTCGCGCACCTCGGGGATGTCCTCCCCGTGCTCGCGCGTGTACGCGCGGGCACGGAGCCGGGCGTCCTGCATCCGCTGCCGCAGGCCTGCCTGTGCCGCGCCGAGCGACGGCACGCGGTCGATCACGTCGATGACCAGGTGGTACCGGTCGAGGTCGTTGAGCATGACCATGTCGAACGGCGTGGTGGTGGTGCCTTCCTCCTTGTACCCGCGGGCGTGCAGGTTCGCGTGGCCCGTGCGGCGGTACGTCAGGCGGTGGATCAGCCAGGGGTAGCCGTGGTACGCGAAGATGATCGGCCGGTCCGCGGTGAAGAGCCCGTCGAACTCCGAGTCCGTGAGCCCGTGCGGGTGCTCGCGGGAGTCCTGCAGGCGCATGAGGTCCACCACGTTGATCACGCGGACCTTCAGCTCGGGCAGCTCGCGACGCAGGATGTCGGCCGCCGCCAGCACCTCCAGGGTGGGCACGTCGCCCGCCGCCGCGAGGACCACGTCCGGCTTCTCGCCGGGCACCTCCGTGCCCGCCCACTCCCAGATCCCCAGGCCGCGGGTGCAGTGCTCGACCGCCTGCTCCATGGTGAGGAAGTTGGGCGCCGGCTGCTTGCCGGCCACCACCACGTTGACGTACTGCCGGCTGCGCAGGCAGTGGTCGTAGGTGGACAGGAGGGTGTTCGCGTCCGGCGGCAGGTACACCCGCACGATCTCCGCCTTCTTGTTCACCACATGGTCGATGAAGCCGGGGTCCTGGTGGCTGAAGCCGTTGTGGTCCTGCCGCCACACGTGGCTGCTCAGCAGATAGTTCAGCGAGGCGATCGGCCGGCGCCACGGGATGTGGTTGGTGACCTTCAGCCACTTGGCGTGCTGGTTGAACATCGAGTCGACGATGTGGATGAAGGCCTCGTAGCTGGTGAACAGCCCGTGCCGGCCCGTCAGGAGGTAGCCCTCCAGCCAGCCCTGGCACTGGTGCTCGCTGAGCATCTCCATGACGCGGCCGGCGCGAGCCATGTGCTCGTCCACGTCCTTGCCCAGGAAGTCGGCGTTCCACTGCTTGTCCGTGACCTCGTACACCGCCTGCAGGCGGTTCGACGCCGTCTCGTCCGGCCCGAAGATGCGGAAGTTGGTCGGGTTCAGGCGGATCACGTCGGTCAGCCACTGCCCGAGGACACGCGGCGCCTCGGAGACGGAGCCGCCCGGCGCAGGCACGTCCACGGCGTACTTCCGGAAGTCGGGGAGCCGCAGGTCGTGCAGCAGGAGCCCGCCGTTCGCGTGCGGGGTCGCGCTCATCCTCAGCGAGCCCTCCGGCGCGAGCGCGGCGATCTCGGGCAGCACGCACCCGTCCTCGTCGAACAGCTCCTCCGGGCGGTACGACCGCAGCCACTGCTCGAGCACCTGCAGGTGCTCCTCCGTGTCGCGGGCGCTCGCCAGCGGCACCTGGTGCGCCCGCCACGAGCCCGTCGTCTTCTTGCCGTCGATGGTGTCCGGACCGCTCCAGCCCTTGGGCGTGCGGAACACGATCATGGGCCACATGGGGCGCGTCAGGTCACCGTCGGCGGCGCGGGCCTTGATGGCCGCGATCTCGTCCAGGACCTCGTCCAGCAGTGTGGCGAACCGTGCGTGGAACTCGGCGGGCGACTCCTGCGACTCGTCCTCCACGGCGAAGAAGTACGGCTTGTGCCCGTACCCCACCATGAGGTTGCGGAGCTCGTCCTCGGGGATGCGCGCCAGCACCGTCGGGTTGGCGATCTTGTAGCCGTTGAGGTGCAGGATCGGCAGCACCACGCCGTCCTGCGCCGGGTTGACGAACTTGTTCGAGTGCCAGCTCGTGGCGAGCGGCCCGGTTTCCGCCTCGCCGTCGCCCACCACCGCCGCGACCAGGAGGTCCGGGTTGTCGAACACGGCCCCGTACGCGTGGCTGAGCGCGTAGCCCAGCTCGCCGCCCTCGTGGATCGAACCGGGCGTCTCCGGGGCCACGTGGCTCGGGATGCCGCCCGGGAACGAGAACTGCCGGAACAGCCGCTTCACGCCCTCGGTGTCCTGCGTGATGTCGCTGTAGTACTCGGAGTAGGTGCCGTCCAGGTACGCGGCCGCGACCAGGCCCGGGCCACCGTGGCCGGGGCCGGTCACGTAGAGGGTGGGCTGCTGCCGGGCCTTGATCGCCCGGTTCAGGTGCGCGTAGAGGAAGGTCAGGCCGGGCGTGGTGCCCCAGTGGCCGAGGAGGCGCGGCTTGACGTGGTCCCGGGTGAGCGGCTCCCGCAGCAGCGGGTTGTCGAGCAGGTAGATCTGGCCCACGGAGAGGTAGTTGGCCGCGCGCCACCACGCGTCGATCAGGTCCAGCTCCTCGGGCCCCGGCTCCGCGGTGCCGGCGGCGCGCCAGGCGCCCTCCGTGGCCGCTCGGTCGGTGCTCGGGACGGTGGTCGTCGTCATCACACGCTCCTGTCTGCCAGGGCTGTCGGGTCGGCTGCGGCGACGTGCGCCGCGCTTTCATTCGACCCCAGAACATGCCCGGGCGCACCAGGTGATCGGGGTGAGGTGGATCTGGCGCTCTGTCAGGTCATATTCCGTGACGGAGACCGCACACCTGAGGGCCGCGAGGATTCCGCCGGAGCGGTCGCGGACGACTACCGTGGGGGCATGCCTTCTCCCGTCGCGACCCCGGCGTCCGTGACGCCGACGCCCGAGGCGGGCGACCGGCGTCGGACCTTCTGGGAGGTGGCGCGGGAGCCCCGCATGGTGGGTGTCCTGCTCCTGCTGCTCCTGGCAGCGGCGGTGTGCGGGCGCCTCGGCGTCTGGCAGCTGGACCGCGCGTACGAGCGCGCGGAGCTCGCCGACCGGCAGGCCGCCGCGGAGGCCGTGGCGGAAGGGCCCGCCTGGCTGGGCGAGGTGCTCGCACCGCAGGAGTCCTTCCCCGGCGACCTCGTCAGCCGGCAGGTCCAGGTCAAGGGAGAGTACGAGCCGGACGGCCAGCGCCTGGTGCCCGGGCGCGTCCTCGACGGGCGCGAGGGGTACCTGGTGCTCACGCCGCTCCGCGTGTCCGACGACGGCACCGGCGGCGGCTCGTGGGCCGGGCTGTCGGGCCCGCCCGCGGTGGCGGTGGTGCGCGGCTGGGTCGCGTCGCCCGGCGAAGCCGTCGGCCCTCCCGCCGGAGAGATCCGTGTGACGGGCTGGCTCCAGGCGGGCGAGGCCGTCTCCGGCGGCGGCCCCGTGCTGCCCGAGGGGCAGGTGGACCGGATCGCGCTCGGGGCTCTCGTGCAGGAGTGGGGCGGACCGGTCTATACCGGGTACGTGGTGCTCTCGGACGCGTCGCCCTCGCCGGCGGCTGACGGGCCCGCCCTCCTTCCCCGCCCTACCCTCGACGGGGGCTCCGGCGTCAACGTGCAGAACGCGTTCTATGCCCTCCAGTGGTGGGTGTTCGGAGCGTTCGCCGTGGCGCTCTGGGTCCGCATGGTGCGCGACGACATGGCCGGCGGCCGCCGCCGTGGCGGCGACGCGTCCGACCCGGCGACGGGGATCGCGGGCCTCCCGGGCTGAGCCGGCGGCGGGCCCGCACCGGCGCCCCGCGACCAGGTAGCTGTTCCCTTTCTGCGGTCGAGGCGGGGAAGAACTACCTGGTGACGGCGGTCCGTGGCGTCAGCGGGCGAGCTGCAGCTGGGCCTCCACGAAGCCCTCGTCCTCCACCGTCACGAAGCCGAGCTTCGGGGCGTCGACGCCGTAGTCGGTGAAGACCACGGGGATCTGCGTGCTGACCTCGGCACCGGCCTCGGTGAGGCGCACCTGCAGGGTGGCGGTCACGTCCTGCGAGGTGCCCTTGATGGTCATGGTGCCGGGGGCCTCGACGGTGACGGTCTCGCCGTCGGCCACGGCCGAGACGTCCACGGGCGAGGCGAGCTCGAAGGTGGCGACGGGGTGCGTGGCGGTGTCGAGGATGGACCGGAACTGGCCGTCACGTGCGGACTCGTCGGTCTCGATGCTCGCCATGTCGACCTCGACGGTGGCCTCGCTGAGCTCGCCGTCCGCGATGGTCGCCGAGCCGGTCACCTGGTCGGTGCGGCCCACCACCGTCACGTCCTCGCCGGCGAGCACCTCGTCGACGCGGTAGCCGGCCTCGGAGCCC
Source organism: Antribacter sp. NEAU-D49 (assembly GCF_057158775.1). Classification (NCBI taxonomy): domain Bacteria; kingdom Bacillati; phylum Actinomycetota; class Actinomycetes; order Micrococcales; family Promicromonosporaceae; genus Antribacter; species Antribacter sp. NEAU-D49. The sequence goes on from NZ_JBXTSN010000013.1 coordinate 119,987, forward strand.
TCGGCCACGGCGTACTCGCCGTCGAGGTCCTCGACCGCGGCCGCCGAGACCGGGGCCTCGGTGCCGACGGCGGGCGCCGCGACGTCGTCGCCCGTCTGCATGCTCGCGTACAGGCGCGTGCCGCCGAAGACGGCGAGCGCGAGGACCACGAGGCCGATCACGACCCACAGGACGATCCGGGCCGGGCTGCGGGAGCCGGAGCTCGCCGGACCGGTGCTGCCAGGGGTGCTGGGTGCCGCCACGTCTCCTCCAGGGTTCACAGGTCAGGCGCGGCGGGCGACCACCGGCGCCGGTACCAGCCTGCCCTCCCACGCTGGGAACCGCCTGACAGGCGGCCGGGGAGGGTCAGCCGGTCGCTGCGACGACCCGCTCACGGAGCTCGCGCGCCGCGCGCTCGGGGTCGGCAGCCTGCGTGATCGCGCGCACGACGACGATCCGTTCCGCCCCCGCGTCCAGCACCTCACCGAGCCGGTCGGCGTCGATGCCGCCGATCGCGAACCAGGGCGTGGCCGGGCGGCTCTCCGCGACCTGGCGCAGCAGGTCCAGGCCGACGGCGGCTCGACCCGGCTTGGTCGGCGTGGCCCACAGCGGGCCCACGCAGAAGTAGTTCACGTCCGGGTCGGCCTCGGCCGCCGCGGCCTGCTCGCGGGAGTGGGTGGAGCGGCCGAGCACCGGTACCGGGCCGACGAGCGAGCGCACCCCCGCGACCGGGAGGTCCCGCTGGCCGGTGTGGACCACGGGCGCGCCGGTGAGCGCCGCGACGTCGGCCCGGTCGTTGACGGCCCAGAGCGCGCCGTGCTCGGCGGCCACCCGTGCGACGAGCCGGTGCAGCTCGAGCTCGCGGGCCACGTCGAGCGTCTTGTCGCGGAGCTGGACCACGTCCACGCCGCCGGTCAGCGCGGCGTGCAGAAAGTCCTCGAGGTCGCCCCGCTCCTCGCGGGCGTCGGTGCAGAGGTAGAGGCGGGCGTCGGCCAGGCGGGCCCGGAAGTCGGTCACGCCGGTCAGCCTAGCCAGCGGCCGGAGTAGGGTGGGCCACGCACGGGAGCCCCGGACGGGGCTGAGAGGGCGTTGGAGCGCCGACCGTCGAACCTGATCTGGGTCATGCCAGCGAAGGGAGCAGCCAGATGACGGTGCCACGGCACCACCCCGGTCCCCCCGAGGGCGCGTCCGCGCGCCCTGTCGACGTGCTCGTCGTCGGGGCGGGGATCGTCGGCGCCGCCGTGGCGTGGCGGGCTGCCCGCGCGGGGCTGACGGTCACCGTCCTCGACCCCGCGCCGGGCGACGGGGCCACGCACGCCGCCGCCGGGATGCTCGCCCCGGTGAGCGAGTCGTGGTTCGGCGAGGAGGCGGCAGCCCGCCTCGGTCTCGCGGGGGCCGCTGCCTGGCCCGCGTTCGCCGCCGGCCTGGAGGCCGCGACGGGGGCCGGCACCGGCCTGCGGACCACCGGCACGCTCACCGCCGCGTACGACGCCGACGACATGGCCGAGCTGCGCCGCTGGGCCGGGCTCCACCGACGCTGGGGGCTCGACTCGACCGAGCTCGGGCCCGCGCAGGCGCGTCGCAGGGAGCCGCTCCTCGGGCCCCGCGTGAGCGGCGCCGCCTGGATGCCGGGCGACCACACGGCCGACCCCCGCGCGACGCACGCCGCCCTCCTGGCGGGACTCGCTGCCGAGCCGGGCGCCGTCGTCGTGCACCGGGCCGCCGTCCGCCTGCTGCGCGACCGGGGGGCCGTCACCGGGGCCCTGGACGACTCCGGGCGTGAGTACCGGGCCGGGACCGTGGTGCTGGCCGCCGGCTGGCGGTCGGCGGAGCTGGTCGCGGACCTGCCCGTCGCCGTGCCGGTCCGGCCCGTGCGGGGGCAGACCCTCCGGCTCGACGCCGCGCCGGGCGGTGCACCGGAGCACGTGGTGCGCGGCGTCGTCCAGGGGCGGCCCGTCTATGTGGTGCCGCGCGCGCCGGGGACCGGCGCGGCGCCGGGCGGGGGACCGGAGCACCGGGAGGTGGTCGTGGGCGCGACCAGCGAGGAGGCGCCCGACGACCGTCGCGCCACCGCGGGCGGCGTGTTCGCCCTGCTCCGCGACGCGCGGGCGCTCCTTCCCGCGCTGGACGAGGCCGCCCTGGTGGAGGTGACCCCGCGGGCCCGGCCGGCCACGCCCGACAACCTCCCCCTGGTGGGCGCCACCGAGGTGCCCGGCCTGTGCCTCGCCACCGGCCACTACCGCAACGGCGTGCTGCTCGCGCCGATCACCGCCGACGCGGTGCTCGCCGTCCTGACCGGCCGCGAGCCACCGGCCGCCCTGGCCGCTGCCGACCCACGGCGCTTCACCCCGGCCCGCCCGGGGACCGCCGGCCCTGACACACCCACCCCTGCCCCGACCCGAGGAGCCCCCGCATGACCTCCCCGTCCTCCGCCCCGCCCACCGCGTACGCGGTGGTCAACGACGAGCCGTACGCGCTGGACCGCGGCGCGCGCATCGACCAGCTGGTGGTCGCCCTGGTGCCCGGCTGCGTCGTGGACGGCACGCCCCAGGGCGTGGCCGTCGCCGTGAACGACGCCGTGGTGCCGCGCGGCGCCTGGACCACGACGATGCTGTCGCCCGGCGACCGCGTCGAGCTCGTCACCGCGGTGCAGGGCGGATGAGCGCCGTGGGCACGCTGACGATCGCCGGGACGCCGCTCGGCTCCCGGCTGGTCATGGGCACCGGCGGCGCGCCGAGCCTGCTCGCGCTCGAAGAGGCGCTCGTCGCGTCCGGCACGGAGCTGACGACGGTCGCGCTGCGGCGGGTTGCCAGACCACGGCCGGGCGCGCCCGCGAGCGACGCCTCCGTGTGGGGCCTCCTCGACCGCCTCGGGATCCGTGCCCTCCCCAACACCGCGGGCTGCTTCTCCGCGCGGGAGGCGGTCCTCACGGCGCACCTCGCCCGCGAGGCGTGCGGCACCGACTGGGTCAAGCTCGAGGTGATCGCCGACGACGTCAGCCTCCTCCCCGAACCCCTCGGCCTCGTGGAGGCCGCCGAGGAGCTGGTGCGCGACGGCTTCGTGGTGCTCCCGTACACGAACGACGACCCGGTGCTCGCGCGCCGGCTCGAGGACGTCGGCTGCGCGGCCGTGATGCCGCTCGGCGCGCCGATCGGGTCCGGGCTCGGGATCCTCAACCCGCGGAACATCGCGGCCATCGCGGGCTCGGCCCAGGTGCCGGTGATCCTCGACGCGGGGATCGGCACGGCGTCGGACGCCGCGCTCGCGATGGAGCTCGGCTGCGACGCCGTGCTGCTCGCCACCGCGGTGACCCGCGCCGGGGACCCGGTCCGGATGGCCCGGGCGATGCGCCTCGCCGTCGAGGCCGGGTACGACGCCGCCCACGCCGGCCGCATCCCCCGGCGCGAGGGGGCGCTGGCGTCGTCGCCGGCCGAGGGCCGGATGGCGGTGAGCAACCTGGACCTGGCGCTCTGACAGGCCGACCATCGCTGTGGGTATGGCTATGACGTGAATATCGCCGCGGATTCACACCACAGCCATACCCACAGCAACGGTCAGTAGGAGCGGAGCGTGGGGTCCACGTCGCGCGACCAGGCCACGATGCCGCCCGCCACGCTCCGGGCGTCGAGCCCGGCGTCCCGCAGCACCGCCGCGACCCGCTCCGACCGCACGCCCGACTTGCACAGGACGTGGACCGTGCGGCCGCCCGCGAGGTCGGCCACGTGCGAGGTGGCCGCTGCGACGTCGCCGCGCAGGAAGTCGCCCGAGGGGACCACGTGCGCGCCGTCGAGGGCGGCGATCGCCACCTCCCAGTCCTCGCGGACGTCCAGGACGAAGGGCTCGTCGGCCCCGACGGCCCGGTCGCGCAGCGCGGCGAGCTCGCGTGGGGTCACGGTGGCCGACGGCGATGGGCCGGGCCGCGCGTCGGCCTCGCCCTGAGCGGTGACCGGGTAGGCGCCGGCCAGTTGCGCGGCGTCGGTCGGCGCCGGGGGCAGGCCGCAGAAGGTGGCGTACGCGGCGTCGTCGGGCAGCTCGGTGACGGGGGCGCGCGACGGGTCGGGGCGCACCGTGAGGTGGCGCCAGGTGAGCTCGAGCGCGTCGTAGACCGCGAGCCTGCCCAGGAGCGTGCGCCCCGCGCCGGTGACGAGCTTGATCGCCTCCGTCGCCATGACGGAGCCGATCGTGCCGCAGAGGGCGCCCAGCACGCCGCCGGTGGCGCAGTCCGGGGCGAGCGCGGGCGGCGGCGGCTCCGGGAAGACGTCCCGGTACGTCACGCCCGGCACGCCGCCCGGCGGCGCGGCCCAGAACGTGGCGACCTGGCCCTGGAAGCGGTAGAGGCCGCCCCAGACGACGGGCACACCGGCGAGCTCCGCGGCGTCGGACACGAGGTAGCGCGTGGCGAAGTTGTCGGAGCCGTCGAGCACCAGGTCGTAGCCCGACAGGAGGTCCCGCGCGTTGGCCGAGCCGAGGCGCTCGCGGTGCTCCACGACGCGCGTCGCCGGGTTGACCCCCGCCAGCGTCTCGCGGGCGGAGGCCGTCTTGGGCCGGCCCACGTCACCGGCCCCGTGCAGCACCTGGCGCTGCAGGTTGGAGGCGTCGACGACGTCGTCGTCCACGATGCCGAGCGTGCCGACGCCGGCCGCCGCCAGGTACAGGAGAGCCGGGCTGCCGAGCCCGCCGGCGCCCACGACGAGCACGCGCGCCGCCGCGAGGCGGCGCTGGCCCTCGACGCCCACGCCGGGCAGGGAGAGATGGCGTGCGTAGCGGGCGAGGTCGTCCGGGGTGAGCTCCGGCCCGGGGGCGACCAGCGGCGGGAGCGCCGGGGCGGGGGCGCCCGTGGTGACGGGGTTCGTCACGACAGGTAGCGCTCCTCCAGCGCGGCGAGCTTCGCCAGCGCCTCCGAGTGGACCTTCTTCTCCAGCACGAACGACATCACCGGCACGACGCCCGCGAGGACCATCGTGACCAGGCGCCCGAAGCCCCAGCGCATCTTGGACCAGAGGTCGGCGACGGTGACGAGGTACGCCACGTAGATCCAGCCGTGCGCGAAGGGCACCCAGGCGATGAAGGGCATGATCCCCGACACGTCGGTGACCGCCCCCAGCCCGTACTTGATCCCCATCTCGACGACCAGGACGAGGAGCATGACACCCGTCAGGAGCGCCATGAACCGGTAGCGGTACAGGGCCCCCCGCGCCTTGCGGATCGCGGTGGTCGCTGCGTCGGTGGTGATCTCGGTGCTCACGCCACGAGGATATGCCTCCGGCCGTGCCCGGCCGCCATCCGCGGGTGCGCCGGTGGCGCACCTCACGCGGGCGTCCGCTTAATGCGTGGCTCCGTGCCGGTGGCGGCTCGTACCGTAGATGATCGTGCGCCCCCTCCCTCTGCCGGACCCCGGCAGCCCTCCGCTGATCTCACCCGCCCGACTGCTGCTCTGGCAGGCGGGTCAGCAGCGTGGCGTGCTGACCCTGAGCGTGCTGATGGGCACGGTGACCATGCTCGCCTCGGCGGTGGGCCCGCTGCTCCTGGGGCGCGCGATCGACGACGGGCTGGCGCGCGGGTTCGGCTCGGGGCTGTTCTTCTGGTGCGGTGTGCTGGCGCTGAACGCGCTGGTCATCGTGGTGGCGGGCGTGCTGGACCACACGTGGGACGTCGAGAACTGGATCCGGTCGGCGTTCTCCTTCTCGCAGCTCGTGGGCTTCAAGGCCTCGCGCGCCGGGCACGCCATCACCAAGACGCTCCCCACCGGGGAGGTCGTCTCGGCGGTGGCCAGCGACGCCTTGCGGGTCGGGGAGGTCTACGCGCACCTCGGCCGGTTCGTCGGGTCGGTGGTGTCGTACCTCGCCGTGGCGGTGGTCATGCTGGTGCTGCACCCGGTGCTCGGCCTGGTCGTGGTGCTGGGCATCCCTGCCGTCGCCGCGGTGCTCGCGCTGCTGGTGCGCCCGCTGCAGTCGCGTCAGGCGTCGCAGCGCGAGGCCACGGGCCGGCTGACGACCCTCGGCGCCGACACGGTCTCGGGCCTGCGCATCCTCCGCGGGATCGGCGGCGAGGACGTCTTCGCCGGCCGCTACGCGCGCCAGTCGCAGGCGGTGCGGGCCGAGGGCGTCCGCGTCGCGGCCGTCCAGTCGGTGCTCGACGGCCTGCAGGTGCTGCTCCCCGGCCTGCTCGTCGCGCTCGTCCTCTGGATCGGTGCCCGCGCGGCCGTGCTGGGCGAGATCACCGCCGGCGAGCTGGTGACGTTCTACGGGTTCACGGCCTTTCTCTCGTGGCCGGTCCAGCTGGCCACCCAGATGCTGCAGCAGCTCGTCCGCGGGCACGTCTCCGCGGGCAAGATCCTCAACGTCCTGCGGGTCGAGTCGGCCACGCCGCAGCCCGCGGAGCCGGCCGCAGCGCCGCCCGCCGGCGCCGAGCTGGTGGACGAGGCCAGCGGGCTCGTGCTGACGCCGGGCCGGGTGATCGGCCTGGTCAGCGCGGAGCCCGACGAGTCCGCCCGCCTCGCGACGCGGCTCGGCCGGTTCGACGACGAGCTCGAGGAGCCCACGCCGGTCCGGCTCGGGGGCGTGCTCCTGCGCGACCTCGACAAGGAGCACCTGCGCCACCGGGTGGTGGTGTCCGAGGCCACGCCCACGGTGTTCTCGGGCATCCTCGGCGAGGAGATCGACCCGCGGGGCCGGCGGGTCGAGGCCGAGCTGGCCGCCGCGATGCTGGTGGCCGACGCGCACGACGTGCTGGACAGCGTGCCCGGCGGCCTCGCCGGGGAGCTGCCCGAGAAGGGACGGTCGCTGTCGGGCGGTCAGCGCCAGCGGGTGACGCTCGCCCGAGCCCTCCTCACCGAGCCGGAGATCCTCGTGCTGGTGGAGCCGACCAGCGCGGTCGACGCCCACACGGAGGCACGGATCGCCGAGCGCGTGGCCGACGCGCGCCGGGGGCGCACCACGCTGATCGTCACGGCCAGCCCGCTCGTGCTCGACCGCCTCGACGAGGTGCACCTCCTCGAGGACGGCCGGGTCGTGGCGACCGGCACCCACTCGACGCTCCTGGAGCGCGACGACCTGGTCGGCGCCCGCTACCGGGCGGTCGTGGGCCGCAGCATGGCCGAGGACGAGACCGACGACGACATCACGAGCGAGACCGTAGGAGGTGCGCGATGACCGCGACCACGCAGGCGCCCGGGGCCGCCCCGGCGTCGGGCAAGCTGCCCATCGCGGACCGGGCGCAGGTCAACCGCGCCGTGGGCGTGCTGTTCCGCAAGCACCGCGGGTCGCTGGTGCGGGTCGCGGTGCTGCACACGGCGGGCGCCGTGGCGGGGCTCGCGGGCCCGTTCCTGCTGGGCCGCATCGTGAACCAGGTCGCGGCGGGCACGAGCCTCGCGGCGATCAACCAGCTGGCGCTGTTCCTCGTGGGGGCCGTCGTGGTGCAGGCGGTCGTCATGCGGTTCGCCTCGCGGTACTCCCTGGTGTTCGGCGAGATGGTGTTCGCCGACCTCCGCGAGGAGTTCATGGACGCGGTGACCCGGCTCCCGCTGTCCACCGTGGAGCGCGCCGGGACGGGTGACCTGGTGGCGCGCACCACCAACGACGTCAACAAGCTGCAGAACGCCGTCCGCATGGGCGTGCCGCGCGTGCTGTGGTGCATCGTCACGCTGGGCATGACGCTCGTGGCGGCTTTCTTCGCCGACCCCCTGGTGGCACTGGGCCTGCTGGTGGGCGTCCCGCTCATCGTCGTCGGCGCTCGCTGGTACCTGAAGCGTGCGACGCCCGGCTACCTGCGGGAGTCCGCGGCCTACGCGGCGCTCAACGGCACCATCACGGAGTCCGTCGAGGGGTCGCGCACGGTCGACGCGCTGCACCTGGGCGCGCGGGTGCGACGCCGCGTGAACGACGACCTGCGCGAGGCGTTCGAGGCCGAGAAGTACACCCTCGGCCTGCGCAACCGCCTGATCCCGTCGCTCGACGCGGCCATCGCCATCGCCCCGGTCGCCGTGCTGCTCTGGGGCGGCTGGCTGCTGGCGAACGGGCAGACCACGCTCGGCGCGGTCACCACCGTGGCGGCGTTCGCCCACCAGATGGGCGGGCCCGTCTTCGACCTCATCTTCTGGCTGGACGAGCTCCAGGTGGCCGGCGTGGCACTTGCCCGCGTGATCGGCGTGAGCCTCGTCGAGCCCGACCGCGAGGCCGGCGACACCGGCCCGGAGGACGAGCACGTGCGTGCCCACGGCGTGCGGTACGCGTACCGCGAGGGCCACGACGTGCTGCACGGCATCGACCTCGACCTCCGGGTGGGGGAGCGGCTCGCCGTCGTGGGCCCGTCGGGCGCCGGAAAGTCCACCCTGGGCCGCATGCTCGCCGGGATCCACCCGCCCACGGGCGGGTCGGTCACGGTGGGCGAGGTGCCGCTGGTGGAGCTCCCGCTCGAGGACCTGCGCAAGCACGTCGCGCTCGTCACCCAGGAGCACCACGTGTTCGTGGGGTCGCTGGCCGAGAACCTGCGCCTCGCCAAGGTGGGTGCCGACGACGAGGAGCTCCTCGGGGCGCTGCGGGCCGTCGACGCCCACGAGTGGGTGGAGGCCCTTCCTGACGGGCTGTCCACCGAGGTGGGCTCCGGCGGGCACCCGCTCACGCCGGCGCAGGCGCAGCAGGTGGCGCTCGCGCGCCTCGTGCTGCTCGACCCGCACACCCTCGTCCTCGACGAGGCCACGTCCCTCCTGGACCCGCGTGCCGCCCGGCACCTCGAGCGGTCGCTGAACGCGGTGCTGGAGGGCCGCACGGTGGTGGCCATCGCGCACCGCCTCCACACGGCGCACGACGCCGACCGGGTCGCGGTCGTGGACGGCGGCCGCATCTCGGAGATCGGCTCGCACGACGAGCTGGTGGCCGCGGGCGGCGAGTACGCCCGGCTCTGGCACAGCTGGCAGCACGAGTAGCGGGAGCACCTAGACTTGGGGGGTGACGACCCCCGCCACCACCCCTCAGAATCCCGCTGCCTCGAGCGCGCCGGCGCACCGGCCCGTGCTCGTGGTGGACTTCGGCGCCCAGTACGCCCAGCTGATCGCGCGCCGCGTGCGCGAGGCGAAGGTGTACTCCGAGATCGTGCCGCACACGTACTCGGTCGACCAGCTCCTCGCCAAGGACCCCGCGGCGATCATCCTGTCGGGCGGGCCGTCGTCGGTCTACGCCACCGGCGCGCCGTTCGTGGACCCCAAGCTGTTCGAGGCCGGGGTGCCGGTGCTGGGCATCTGCTACGGCTTCCAGGCCATGGCGCAGGCGCTCGGCGGTGACGTGGCGCAGACGGGGCTGCGCGAGTACGGCGGCACGGAGGTGGAGGTGTGCGCGGCGGGTGTCCTGCTCGCTGACACCCCGGACCACCAGACCACCTGGATGAGCCACGGTGACGCGGTGCACCGCGCGCCCGAGGGCTTCGAGGTGCTGGCCACGTCGTCCGGCTCGCCGGTCGCGGCGTTCGAGGACAAGGGCCGCCGCCTCTTCGGCGTGCAGTGGCACCCCGAGGTCAAGCACTCGGCGCACGGGCAGACGGTGCTGGAGCACTTCCTGTACGACGGCGCGGGGCTCGCCCCCGACTGGACGCCCGGCAACGTGATCGCCGAGCAGGTCGAGGCGATCCGCGCCCAGGTGGGCGACGCGCGCGTCATCTGCGGCCTGTCGGGCGGGGTGGACTCGTCGGTGGCGGCCGCGCTGGTCCAGCGGGCCGTCGGCGACCAGCTCACCTGCGTGTTCGTGGACCACGGTCTGCTGCGGGCGGGCGAGGCCGAGCAGGTCGAGCGCGACTTCGTCGCGGCCACGGGCGTGAACCTCGTGGTGCGCGACGAGCGCGAGCGCTTCCTCCAGGCCCTCGCCGGCCACAGCGACCCCGAGACCAAGCGCAAGATCATCGGCCGCGAGTTCATCCGCGTGTTCGAGGACGCCGCCCGCGACATCGTCGCCGAGGCGGGAGCGCACGGCGAGGAGGTCAAGTTCCTCGTCCAGGGCACGCTGTACCCGGACGTGGTCGAGTCGGGCGGCGGTGAGGGCGCGGCCAACATCAAGAGCCACCACAACGTGGGCGGCCTGCCGGACGACCTGCAGTTCTCGCTGATCGAGCCGCTCCGCACGCTGTTCAAGGACGAGGTCCGGGCCGTGGGCCTGGAGCTGGGCGTCCCCGAGGCGATCGTCTGGCGCCAGCCGTTCCCGGGCCCGGGCCTGGGCATCCGGATCGTCGGCGAGGTCACGGCCGATCGCCTGGAGATCCTCCGCGCGGCCGACGCGATCGCCCGTGAGGAGCTCACCCGCGCCGGCCTCGACCGCGAGATCTGGCAGTGCCCCGTGGTGCTGCTCGCCGACGTGCGCTCGGTGGGCGTCCAGGGCGACGGCCGCACCTACGGCCACCCGATCGTGCTGCGCCCGGTCTCGTCCGAGGACGCCATGACGGCGGACTGGACGCGCCTCCCGTACGACGTGCTGTCCGTCATCTCGACCCGCATCACCAACGAGGTGCGCGAGGTCAACCGCGTGGTCCTCGACGTGACGAGCAAGCCGCCGGGCACCATCGAGTGGGAGTGAGCCGGCTCACAGGCGGGCGAGCGTCAGCGCGGCCGCCGTACCGGCGAGCATGTAGGGCCCGAACGGGATCACCGAGTCCCGCCGTGCTCGCCGGGTGAGCAGGAGCGCGAGGGCGACGAGGCCGCCGAGGAGGAACGGCGCCACCGCCGTGACGGTCCAGGCGGTCCAGTCGTGCCACGCCGCGGCGGCGCCGAGCGCGGGCGCCAGCTTCACGTCACCGAAGCCGAGCCCGCTGCGGTGCAGGCGGTGGAGCAGCCAGTAGGCGCCGCCGAGCACGCCCGCGCCCGCCGCAGCCCGGGCGAGCGCGGCCCAGTCGCCACCACCGGCCGCCGCCACCACGAGGAGCGCGGCGAAGGCGCCCGACGCGGGAAGGCTGATCGCGTCGGGCAGCCGGTGCGTGCGGGCGTCGATCACCCCGAGCGCCGCGCCGGCCACGGCGAGGGCCACCAGCGCCGGTGTGGTCCAGCCCGGCCCGCTCGCCCACACCGCCCACGCGCCGGTGGGTACGGCGAGGAGCCCGACGGCGCGCCGGTGCGGCTCGAGCTCGAGGGCGGCGCGGTCGCGCAAGGTGGTCAGCACAGCGCGAGGCTAGGGCTCGATACGATTTGATGCCTGCTGGTGCTGTGATGCGCCGCCCGGAGATACTTCTGCCGCGGGTGTGAGCGCTCACACCCGGATGCCCCCGCCTCGCCGACGAGGAGTCGACACCCATGACCGAGCCCACCGCCGCCCTCTCCGCAGTGATCGACCTGGACGTCCCCGGGCCCACGATCTCCCGCCACCTCTACGGCCACTTCGCCGAGCACCTCGGCCGGTGCATCTACGGCGGCTTCTGGGTGGGTGAGGACTCGCCGATCCCCAACGAGGGCGGCATCCGCCAGGACGTCGTCGACGCGCTGCGGGCCCTGGATATCCCGAACCTCCGCTGGCCGGGCGGCTGCTTCGCCGACGAGTACCACTGGACCGACGGGATCGGCCCGCGGGCCGACCGCCCGCGCATGGTCAACACCCACTGGGGGGACGTCGAGGAGAACAACCACTTCGGCACCCACGAGTTCATGGCCCTCTGCGAGCTGCTGGGCACGGAACCCTACGTCTCGTCCAACGTGGGCTCGGGCTCGGTGCGCGAGGCGAGCGACTGGGTCGAGTACCTGACGCGTGACGGCGACTCCCCGATGGCCCGGCTGCGCCGCGAGAACGGTCGCGAGGAGCCCTGGAAGGTGCGCTTCTGGGGCGTCGGCAACGAGCCGTGGGGCTGCGGCGGCAACCTGCGCGCCGAGCAGTTCGCCCCGCTCGCGCGCCAGTACGCCACGTACGCCCGCAACCACGGCGACAACGAGCTGTACCGCATCGCGGCCGGCGCGTCCGACGACGACTACCAGTGGACCGCGACCCTCATGAAGGAGGTCACGTCCCGGCTGGGTGACCGCGCCCCGCGCGACCTCTTCCAGGCCGTCTCCTTCCACTACTACACGTTCACGGGCGAGTGGTCCGACAAGGGGTCGGCGACGAGCTTCACGCGCGACGAGCACTGGACCGCGATGAGCCGGGCTCTGCGGGTACGGCAGTACATCGCCGGCCACGCCGCCGTCATGGACGCCTACGACCCCACCAAGAAGATCGGCCTCGCGCTGGACGAGTGGGGCACCTGGTGGAACGTCGAGCCGGGCACCAACCCCGGGTTCCTGTACCAGCAGAACGCCATGCGCGACGCCCTGGTCGCGGCGGTCCACTTCGACGCGTTCCACGACCACGCCGACCGCCTGCGCCTGGCGAACATCGCCCAGACGGTCAACGTGCTCCAGGCCATGGTGCTGACGGACGAGGACCGGCTCGTCCTTACCCCCACCTACCACGTGTTCGAGATGAACCGCCCGCACCATGAGGCCCAGGCGCTCGCCGTCCGGGTGCGCGACCGTGCGGAGCGCGAGGTCGACGGTGCGTCGATCCCGACGATCTCTGCCTCCGCGTCGGTCAAGGACGGCCGGGCGGCGGTGTCGGTGACGAACCTCGACCCCGACGCGCCCGCGCGCGTCGAGCTCGACCTCCGCGGCGCGGACGTCGTCGCCGTCTCGGGCAGGGTCCTCGCGGGGACGGACGTCGCGGACCACAACACCTTCGACGCGCCGACGGCGGTCGCGCCCCGCCCGTACGACGGCGCCACGCTCGCGGGCGGACGCCTCGTGCTCGACGTGCCGGCGGGTGCGTTCGTGGTGCTCGACCTGGAGCTCGCCGGCTGACCCGGGTCAGGGCTCACGTGATCGGCAGTTCGTCGGATGATCGGCAGCCCGAGTTGCCGATCATCCGTGTGAAGTCTCAGGACATCGTGCGCGGTTGTGTCTCAGGACATCGTGCACGGTCTGTCTCGGGACATCGTGCACTGTTGCCATGGTCAATTCGGTGCCGCCGGACGTGCGGTGGGCGATCGTGCAGT